>PMKN01000089.1:745-146144 GCA_003158675.1 Chloroflexota bacterium
GTCCACAAGTTCGCCCACGTCCGCTTCGAGCCGTCGGGCTTCACCGCCAACCCGGAAATCCCGATCGCCAAGTCGATCGTCGACTACATCTTCCGCTGGATGGGCTCTCGCTTCCTTCCGCCGGAAGACCGAGCCACGCTTGGTCTAGTCGACCGGTCGGCGGCCGCGGAATCTTCGGTGCAGCCTCTCAACCTTGGTCTCGGCGGGACCGGCGGAGCCGGAATCGCCGGGACGTCAGGGAGCAGCAGTTCGCCCGCCGCGGGGCCGGCTTCACCGCCCAGCGGCGTCACGGCAGTGGCAGCTCCCGAGGCCGAGGCGCCGTCAACGACGCCCGCCAGTGAGGGGCCCCGCTCCGAAGCCACTCCCACAAGTGGCAACGGCCACGCCCCGAGCAACGGCACCAACGGCAACGGCAAGCCCCGCGCCACCCTGGGCAGCCTCGGCATCGGCCGCGGCCAGGTCACGTTTGCGGCCCAGGCCGACGCCCCCAGCTGCGCCGAATGCGGCTCGATCATGGTCCGCAACGGCTCCTGCTACAAGTGCCTCAACTGCGGAAGCACCAGCGGGTGCAGCTAGACGTCAGCCCTTCCCGAAACCTCCCGGCTTAAGCTCTGGTGGGGCGCTATGGCTTCGACCGTAAGCGTGCGCCCGCATGCAAAACCGCCGGCCGTTCGAGCTCGGAGACCAGGGTCCCTATGGCAGAGGCCGTCCTCGCAATCGACGTCGTCTTCTCGGCGGCGCGCGATCTGGCGATCGCGTTCGAGCGTTCGCTGGCCAGCTCGCGCGATCACGGTCCCGGGATCTTCGCGACCGAGTAGCCGGAGCGCGACGGCACGTACATGATCACGTAAGCGTTTCCGGACGAGTCGAAGACCAGGCCGGTGCCGCGTAACACCCCATTGCCGAGGTCCGGCGTTTCGGTCGGGTAGCCGGATCGCAGCTTGCCGTTGGGCGCGAAGACGGCCATCGCCTGATCGGTCACCTGGCCGTTGCCCCAAATCTGCCAGGTCATCCAGACCGATCCGTCGGGCGAGAGGAAGATCGAGGTTGGGCCGTCGACGGCCGCGGGCCAACCTGGTTCGGCGGAACCATCCGGCGAGAAGGCTGAGACGTGACACGCCGTCTTGCCGAATTGCCCCAGATCGCCGACGTCGACCGTGGAGACATACAGGCTGCCATCGGCCGCCGTCTCCATCTGCTGGAAGTTCTGGTCGGCGGCGAACGCCAGTCTCTCCTGGCGCACGAGAGTTCCGTCGGCCGCGAGGGTCACCAGCTCGTCGCCCGACATACCGAACACGGCCACGTAGACGTGACCGTCGGGCGCGACCGCGATCGGCGAGAGCATGAGCGTTGGGACGACCCAGGGCGTCCAGCCGGCCACCGGCTTGCCATTGGAGCCCAGGGCCACGATCTCTTGCGACCCGGGCTTCTGGTCGACGTATTGCTCCACGAAGATCGTCCCGTCGGCACCGAAGGCCGGGTGGTTCATCGACCGATAGCTCGTGTACGGCCAGCCGGACAGGAGCTTCCCGCCGGCTCCCAGGCAATAGAGCCCCGAGGGCCCGCTGGCGTCCTGCGCCCCACGGCCGGGCAGGAAATCCATGAAGCAGACGTGGCCGCTCGGCCCGACGACCAGCTTACCGGAGTTGTAGTCGTGGAGCGCCGCGGGCGACTTATACGGCCAGCCGGACACGACCTTCCCGTCCGGACTGACGGCCGTGATGTGGATCGAGGTGGGCGCGTCGGAGGTGGTCCCGGTCTCGAAGCCGGAAACGTAGACCGTCCCATCCTTGGCCATTACCTCGTTGCCGTTCCCGACCGGCACCGGAACCCCGGCCGCCGGCCATCCGGGCTTCGGCTTCCCGTTCGGGCGGATCGCGAACAGGGCGCCACGGAAGCCGCTGCCGGTGTTGGTGTATTCGAGCACGACAATCGACCCGTCCGGCTGGACGCCGACCACATCAGCCTGATAACCGGGCGCAAGCCGCAGGATCTCCGAGCCGCGCCAGGCGGCGAGCTTGGGCAGGACCGACGAAGACGTGGGCCACGGTGTCTCTGACGGGCGCGGGGTCTCCAGAGAGGGACGATCGTGCTGGAACTGCATGTAGTCGTAGGCGGCAGTCTGACCGAGCCGCGCGTCCGCAATGTCGGTGACGGTCGGGAGCGGCAAGGAGAAGCGGACGACCGTCACCTCCAGTGTGTACGGTCCCCATCGCCCCGACTGGTAGATGGACGTGCCGTCAAACTCGAGGCGCAGCGGCTGAGAACCCGCGGCGAGATTGCCGGCGCCCTGGCCGGCGTTGGTGGCGACTTCCACGCCGGATGCATCCAGGAGGTTCGCGTAGACCTGGTACTCGCCGGCCGATGGGATCGTGATCGTCGGCGTGAGGACGAGCTCGTCGATGAGGCCGTCGTGGTCGGAGTCCACGGTCTGCTCGTCGAATCCGGAACCGAACGACACGTCTCCCGCCACCCCCGATGGCTTTGGCCCATCCACGGCCACCGGACCGAGGTCGCCACTCGGTACACTCTTCATGCGTCCCACGTGGGATGCGCCTCACGGGCGGTGGCGCGGTTCAACTAGAGAGGGCCTGCGATGTCCGCATTAGGGTTCCGGCCATTGGCCACTCGCAGCGGGAGACGGACCGCATCTCGCGCCTGCACGTTTCTGACGGCGGCCCTCGTCGCGGCTTGCGCCGGTGCGACGGCGACGCCCACCACGCTCCCGACCGCGGCGCCAGCTCCGACAGCGGCGCCCACTCCGACCGCCGCGCCCACGGCGGCACCGACGGCGGCGCCCAGCCCGACCGCGGCGCCAACGACTCCGGCGGCGGTCGTCCCGTTCGAGCTGGCCATGGGCAAGACTCCGTTGCTGGTACCGGCCGGCGACGACGGGGTCAAGGCAGGAACCGCCATCAACGACTTCGGCTTCGACCTGCTGCGCCGGCTCGACTCGTCGGGCAACTTGTGCGTCTCCCCCAGCAGTATCGCTCTGGCCCTGGCCATGGTCCAGCCGGGAGCGCGAGGCGCCACGGCCACCGAGATGGACAGCGTCCTCCACGGTCTCGGATCCGATGCCAATGCCAGCGAGATCGTAGCCTTGCTCGCAAAGCTGCAGGCCGACACCGTCTACGCCGACGCGGACGGCTATCCGCTCGAGCCGGACCAGACGCCCACACCTGGTCAGGCGCCTCTTGCTGAACTCACCGTTTCGAATCAGGCGTTCGTCCAGAAGGGTCTGACTCTTCAGGCGGCGTATCTGGAGGCTCTTAGTTCCCGGTTCGGGGCCGGGGTCGGCTTGCTCGACTTCGCGGCCGATGCCGAGTCCGCCAGGCTGACGATCAACAAGTGGGCCAGCGATCGGACCCACGGTCGCATACCCAACGTCCTGCAGCCGGGCGACGTCGATCCGGCGACCCGCCTCGCTCTTGCCAATGCCATCTACCTCAATGCTGCATGGCAAGATCCCTTCGATCCGGCCAAGACCGCCTCGCGAGCGTTCAAGCGCGCCGATGGCTCGACGGTCAAGGTCCCGACGATGGCGGCTGAACTCCTGGCCACCTACAGCTCCGGCCCAGGCTGGCGGGCCATCAAACTGCCCTACGTCGATGCGATGTCGATGATCGTCGTGGTGCCCGACCAGATGAGCTCGTTCATCGCCGGAGCGAATGCGGCAGCGTTCTCGAAGATCGCCTCCAAGCTGACCTCGGGCTACATGGTTGACTTCACAATGCCGCGCTTCTCGACCGAGTCGCGGTTGAGCCTGGGCGACCTGCTCGCGGCCATGGGCATGGCCAGCGCCTTCGACCCGGCGAAGGCCGACCTCTCAGGCATCGACGGCTCGCCAGACATCGTCCTGGACAAGGTGATCCACCAGGCCAACATCGATGTCGTGGAGGAGGGCACGACCGCTTCGGCGGTCACGGTGGTCGGGGGCAGAGGCATGGGCTTGCCTCCGCCTCCAGTGACTTTCCACGTCGACCGTCCGTTCCTCTATTTCATCCAGGACTCGGCGAGCGGCGCGATCCTCTTCATGGGCCGCATCGACGATCCCTCGGCGGGAGCCTGACCGCGCGTGCCGCCGAGCCAACGCTCACCGGATGAGGCTCGGACCCGGCTTGGGTTCGCCCGCCAGATGTCCGGCCGGATCATCGATCTGCCGCCGATACGCCGCCCGCGAGAGATCTTTGCCGTCTACAACCACGCGGGCGGCAGCCTCCTCGCCCAGGGTCTGGCGTTCAGTGCGCTGTTCGCCGGCCTGACCGGGCTCCTCTTCGCCGTCGGCGTCTTCGGCTATCTGGTGCCGGCCGAGGCGGATCGGCAGCGCCTGGTCGACGGCTTCACCGGCGACCTGGCCCCGCTGGCCCCGGTCGCCAGGGACGGATTGGCCAGCGTGGCGGCGCACGCCAGCGCCTTCTCCGTGATCGGCCTCGTTGGCATGGTGTGGGGTGCCAGCCAGTTCTACGGCGCGCTCGACCAGGCGATCGCGCGGGTCTTTTCCCAGGCTCCCGCCCGCGGCCTATTGGATCGGATCTTGCGCGGCTTCGTCTCGGTCCTGCTCCTCGTCGGCGGGCTCGCCTCGGGGATCGCCATCAACGCGGTCCAGGTGGCCGTGACCACCGGGCTCAGCTCGGGACCGGAGGGAGACGCGGGGCGGACGCTGGCGGCGGTGGCCTTCCCGCTCGTGACGGCGGCCGTGATCGTCGTCGCGGTCGGCGTGATGTATCGCGTCGTGCCGAATACGGACGTGCCGGTCTCCATTGTTCGGACGCCGGCAATCCTGGCCGGGCTCGTCCTAACCTGCCTGACCGAGTTGCTCGTCTACCTCGCGCCGCTGCTCGCCGGCGCGCTGTCCGTGTTCGGAGATGTGGCCGCGGTGTTCGTCGCGCTGGCGTGGCTGCACCTGGCATTCCAGGTCGTGCTTGTCGGCGCCTCGTGGACGAGCCTGCGACTGGACGACGCAAGCGCTGGCGCCGCGCCAGAACCGGCCAGCTGAGGAAGGCGGAGCAAGCGCGCCGCACGCCGGGGAGGGCGTCTCAGGAATCTCACGCGCAGCCCCTCCGGTACGCGTCCATGGTCGCCGATCGCGAACGGCCCCGCAACGATCGTCTCGAACGCGTCCCTGGGTGACGACCTCCGGCACTTGCCGCTGTCCGTCAATCGCGCTGAAGCTGCCACTCAGCCGGAGGCCACTTGGTCAAGAGGTTTGACGTGATGAAGATGTTGGTGAGGGGCAGAATCGTCAGGGTGATCGCGTGCGCCCTGGCGCTCACGGTCGCGCTCGGCTGCATGCCCCGCCCGGACCTCCAGTTCTCGCCCACGGCCCTGCCCGATGCTCAGGTCGGCTCTGCCTATGCAGCGACCATCACCGTCAGTCAGGCCGTGACGCCGGTGGGTGGCGCCTCAGTGCAGGATGGCGCGCTCCCCGCGGGACTTGATCTCGCATTGGCCAAGGAGCCTGCTGACACGATCCAGATCTCGGGAACGCCCACGGTCGCCGGCACGTTCACGTTCACCGTCTACGTGTGGTGCTACGGCACGAACGTCGGCGGGCAGACAGCGACGCCGGCGTACACCCTCGTGGTGAAATGAGAAGAAGCTTCCGGTCGGGGCGAGAGGATTTGAGTAGGCGGTTCCCAAGACTCGGATGGTCGTTCCCGCATGGATTGCCAACGCACTTCGGCACGCGCCGTGCCCCGATCTCGATGAAGAACAGGGTGTAGCGGGTCGGCAGAAACGCCGTCTCTCGACCGTAAAGGAGTCGCAGGCCAGAATTCCAGCTGCCTGAGCCTTCAGGAAACCGCGCCAGCCAATGCCTCGACATCGAGTACTTGTACCCCACGGCCAGCGGTCGCACCCATACGTACATGCACAATACGGCCATCGACCTACCTACGGAGCTCCGATCGGGCGTCCAAGCGCCAGATCGACGACGGCGCATCTCGACCCGGGACGCAGTATCGGGTGGCAGGCAGCGCGTCAGGATAAGCTCTGCCAAGTCCGCTCGCGCGCGCTGCGCGCGAAAGCAACTCGTATGCGGCAGTCGGTGGAGCTATGGCTGTGATTTACGATGGGAGTATTTCAATCTTGAATTCTCCCCGATTGTCTGTGTAGTTGTCATCCCTTAGATCAATGACCAAAGGATGTCCTTTTCCTGTCAGTGTCATGACATATGAATGGCTCGCATCAAACGCGGGGACGGGCGTATAGGCGAAAAACGTTGTGTCACCAGTCGTATTGAATGTCAGGTAGATATCGGCAGAGGGCGGTACGAAGGTTCCGCAAAAACCGCTGGTTCCAGGGCCTTTGGGAATGGCATACCAATAGAACGCATCCTGGCCAACCGGGCTAGCTCCAAGACCTGGTATCGGAAAGACAGGCGCCTTGTCTGGTGTGCCGGCACAAATGCCATATTGCGCCCAATAGTCCCCATTCCAGTTGCTGAAAGTCCCCGAGATCTTCACGGAATATACGTGCCGATCCGCCAGGGTAATGGTAGATTTCACTTCCTTATGCCTTGTGTCAAAGAAGAATGTTTCGGTGGGCAATGGGGTCGTTATTGCAGTTGATGTTGGTGGGACAGGAGTTGCACTTGGCAGGCCTGGTGTTAGGGTGGCAGCCATTTGCGCAGGGCTAGACGGAACGGCCGTTGAAGAGGGAGCTATTTGCATAGGGCTGGACGGAACAGGCGTTGAAGAGGGAGCTATTTGCATAGGGCTGGACGGAACAGGCGTTGAAGCGGGAGCGCACCCGCTCAACAGAACCGTGAGCGATACGAACGCGAGAAGAACTGACCCAATGTTTTGTTTTATGACGATATCCCCCTTTGATCAATCATTCAGCGAAGCCGGCCAAAGCGATGCATATGGCCAGCATGGCACCGGCGAGCACGCTGACCCGAGAATACCCTAGGAATGCCCTGACTGTCTCGATATTTGCTCCACAGCAGCATGATCGTGACGTGTGGCCGGCGCATCTCGGCATCGAAGGTCGCGACCCGGCGAAGTCGGTCGACTTCCTGCGCAACCTGCCGGCCCTCTGGGAAGAGGCGCCAAACTCCCGCCGCGCGCCGGCGGATTCTCTGTTTGAGTCGGTGTACGTCCTGGGGCTCGACACGATACACGTGGAGCCAACGCCAGCAGCCGTCCGCAGGGGCCTCGCGGAGGCATTTCGTGCTGAGGAGCTGGTTATGGTCGGGGCGAGAGGAGTCGGGCCTCCGAGCGGATCTGCCGTCGCGGGCTCTCGTCGGCGACTATGTGGCGCGCCCGGTAGGGTTGGTGTTCCGGCCGCCGCTGAAGATCCCGAGGAAGCCCTGGCCGGACTTCGCGGCGCCAGAGTCACGGGTGTCCATCATCCGGCTGCACAGCTTCTCGATGTCGCCGATGACCTTCTCTTTCGGGAACCGCTCGACGGCCGAGCGGCCTTCATTGGCAGCTTGAACGAAGAGCATGCCTGCCGATCTGATCTCGGTCAGCGAGGGCATGCCCACGACTCGCTCCATATCCGCGACCGATACTCCCGAGTTGGCGCGGTTCACGACCATGGCCAGCCGGTCGCGAATCTGAAGTTCCACCGCAACCTCGCGGAACTGGACGGCAGCCCGGATGGCGGGCACGTCGGGCGTCACCGGCACGAGGATCTTGTCGGCTCGCTCGAAGATGCCCTGGTTGAGCAGCCCGTAGTCCGGGTGCATGTCGACGATGACCCAGTCGTAGACCCGGCATGCTGCCGTGATTGCCTCGGCGACCTTCTTGGGCTCGAGGATCTCCGTATGGAGCGGGGACTCGGCCATGACCAGCACCGAGACGCCGTTCAGGTGCTGGGTCGCTATGCTCGCGAATGTCTCATCCGCTCCGGTGTCAAGGTCCTCGGTCCAGGCGTCCGCCACGGTGCGGACGTGCTCCATTCCCAGCGACGAGGCGATGTGACCGGTGACGGTGTCGCAGTCGACGAGCAGCACCCGCTGGCCTTTCCGGATCTGCAGCATGGCGGCGGCGTTGACGGCGATCGTCGTCTTGCCGACCCCGCCCTTGGGATTGAAGACGATGACGATCTGGCCGCGGGGTCCCTCTGCTTCCGATGGCTCGGTCGGAGGCTCCGACATGATGATTCCGCTCTCGGTCTCCCCGACCGGCATCTCGGCCCGGATCAACATTGCCTCGACTCGCCACCGCAGCGACTCAGCGGAGTACGGCCTGGTGACGTACTCGTCTTTGACGCTGGCCTTGCCCCCAAAACCACTCATTTGATCGAAGGCCTGGGCCGCGACGACTATCAGGGCTGGGATGTCGCGATCCTCATCGTGCAGTAGCGCGTACATCTCGAGCGTCGCATCGAAATCGTTCTCGCTATCGACAATGGCCAGGCCGATATCACGGCGCTCGTGCAGCAGGGCCTCGAGATCGCCCGCGGTCCTGATCTCGATCGGCTCGAAGCCAGCCTCAGCGATCTGCTCGCTGACCGCGCCAAACTCAGCCGGCGGAAGCGCGATGGCGATTGCTGACCGAGCCACGGATGCGATCTCCATTTAGAAAGAGATGCGTGCGGTGAGTCTAGCCTTCCGCCTCGGAATTGTGGGAGATGACGTTCGGCCCGCCCCTGGGTCGTTTCATGGGTATCCGCAGGTGGTCCGGGACGAGAGGCTTGGCTCTAGACGCGCACCTCAACGGTTCGCCGAGACCCGCTGTCCACGTTGCCAGTTTCAGCTCACATCAGCCCTCCACCGGTTCGATCAAACCGCCACCCTGCTAACCGACGGTCGCGTGCTCATCGCCGGCGGAGGAGACATCTCGGGATGGCTCGCCTCGGCCGAGCAATACCGGCCGTAGGTGCGTACGGCGGGGATTCGTCGACGTTGCACATGGGACCGCGTCTCCGAAAGGTCGGAGAAACGCGGTGCCGGCCTTGCGAACCCTGATGATCTGATAGCGTCTCGATTGGGCACGCGACTGGCACCGACAGGATGGGGAGTCTCAGCCATGGGCGACGACCTAACGCGGCCTCAGGGGCCCACTCTTTCTTGACCGGCGTCCGCCCGCCATCACCGCGGCCACTTCTCACTGTGGTTGAGTCGCGGCCGCAGGCGCACCCGCCAGGCCACGTAGGACGCGGCGCCCATACAGGCCAGCAGAGCTAGCAGGAGGCCCCCATCGTCGCCCGAGGAGGACGATGCGGCCGTGCTGGTCGGCGGAGGAGTGACCGCGAGGGTAGGCGTCGCAGTGGGAGTTGGCGGCGGAGTGGCCGCGAGGGTAGGCGCAGCAGTGGGGGCGGCCGTGGGGGTTGGTGCCGGAGTGACCACGATGGTTGGCGCAGCAGTGGGGGCGGCCGTGGGGGTTGGTGCCGGAGTGACCGCGAGGGTGGGCGTGGGCGTGGGGGTTGGGGCCGGTTCACCCACGATCGTCAGGCCAGCCGAACCAGCGGCGCCGGAGCCGCCTTCGGTCGAGCCGATCGGTCCGGTGCTGTCAGTGAAGTTGCCCGTGGAGGCACCGACGATTACGACCGAGAAGGTGCAGGAGGCTTGCGCGGCGAGAGTTGCCCCGGCGAGGCTGATCGTCGTACCACCGGCAGGAGCGCTGATGGTTCCCCCACCACAGCCACCTGTCAGACCGTTGGGCGTTGCGACGACCAATCCGGCGGGCAGGGTGTCGGTGAAGGCGATACCCGACAGCGTCATCGTTCCCACGGGGAGGGCGGGCTGCAGGACTGGGACGACGTTGCTGTTGGGGTTGGTGACCGTGAAGCTCAGGGTCGTGGAGCCACCGGCGGTGATCGGCGACGTAGCGAAGGCGGCGCCGATGGTGGGCGGCCCATAGCCCACGCTCAGGTTGGCGGTCGAGGTGTTGCCTGTTCCGCCGTTGTCCGAGGTGATCTGCGTGCTAACGCTGAAGTAGCCGAACCACGCGGCGACCACGTTTACGCCGAAGTTGCAGCTGGCACCTGGGGCGATGCTCGCACCCGAGAGCGCGATCGTGCTCGGCGCGGTTATCGTGAGCGTCCCGCCGCAGGCCGTTGCCGGCCCTGAGCCAGTCGTCAGGGTCGCCAATGTGTCGCTGAAGCCCACGCCAGTGAGAGTGGCGTCGTTACCCGCCGGGTTGGTGATGGTGAAGCTCAGACTGGCGTTACCCGCTGTCGCCAGCGAGCCGGGCGTGAAGACGGTGCTGATCGAGGGTGGGGCCACCACCTCGATGCTGGAGTCGAAGACAGTATTATCGGGACCGCCCTGGTCCGAGGTGCTGGTCAGATTGTCGGTCTTGAGCCCGGGGCTCGTGCCGGTGACCTCGACGTGCAGGTACGGACCGAAATCAAAAGCGCTAAACCCACTCATGCTGATCGTGCTGCTGCCAGGATCGGCCGTCACGGTTCCTGTTGTATACCAGCCGCCTTCAGTCACGTTGGGCACAGCCGCGACCACTAGACCGAGGGGCAGATGGTCGGTGACGCTGAGGCCGGTGGTGGTCTCGGCGGGACTGACCACGTCGATCCACAGCGTCACCGTCCCGTTGAGCGGCATTGACGAGGTCAGGAAGCCGCCCTTGACGAAGTCGGACCAGACCTCGTAGTGACCCGTGCCCGTCACAGCTGCCGCTCGGGCAGGCAAGAGCGCACTCGCACTCAGGGCCAGGGTGAACAGCAACCCGGCGAGGGCGCCGGACCGACGTGCCATCTCGATGCCACCTCCAATGGCTGGCCAGTCAGCTCGCAGGGCGCTTCTCTGCGGTCGTGACGGTGCCGACGCACAATCTACCCCCTGCCCCGTCCGAATGGGTGGCTACTCTTCCCGCGACGGGTCCTGACTTGCCATCCCAGGTGCTCGGGTGGCGCTCATGGTCGGCGCCCGCTCAGGAACAGCGGCCGCCCCGGCTCGACCTACGGGCCGCCCCCGCGGACGTACCCGACGAAGCGGTTGTCGCTGACCTTCAGCCAGATCCCCAGCGGCGAATTCATGGGCTGTTCGTAGGTCGGGCATGTGAAGGCGGGCATCTCGATCACTACGGCCGGCTCTGTGGTCCTTGGTAGCTCCGCGGCCGAGTGGAACTCATCGGCGGTCTGCTGGTAGCCACTGATGTGGCTTGGCGGATCGCCCAGGCAGAGGTATTTGTCGTGGATCTTGGACCAGGCGCCCACCGGGATCGCGGCGACGACGATCAGCGCGACGATCACGGCGGCCGCTGCGGCTAGTCTCCTGCTCCTCTTCATCCGCGCATCTTAGGCAGCGTGTCGGCTGATCTTGCAACCATCACGACCGCGTCGAAGCGGCAAGCCCGAGCTGCGCTCCTGACTCAGCGAGCGAATCCCAGGCGATCCAGACCAGCTTCGAGTCGGCAGGGAGGCGCAGACGTCCGAACACGGGCCGTGTGGCGTTGACCACGCTGCTAGGCTGATCGGGGATTGGCCGACGTCCGTCAGCACTCCCGGTCATTCGCAGGTGGTTCGATGAGCGATCGGAAACGAGTTGCCGAGAGGAACGTCGGTGCGTTCTTGAGCCCTGGGGATCTGCCGATCCCAGTGCCGCCGATGAACGCCTTAGACGACGGACCGGGCGAGCCCGGACCTGGGGATGAGTGGACGTTCCCGACTGGACCGGTCCAGGCCGAGACCGACGCCGACGCGACCACCGAGCCGGGGAATTCGGACGGCACAATCGTCTCGCCGCTCCATCCCACTGATCGGGCGTAGCCGTTCCCGCAGTCGGGGCTTGAGCCGGATCAGAGGACTCCGCGGGCGTCGCGGCAGGCGGTCATTTCGCCGGGTCGCCGACACGGATCGAGTTCGGGCGCCTGGCGCCCACCGTCAGGTTCAGGCGACCGGCTCGCTCTCGAATGCCCGACGCAATTCGGAGACGTCTATCTTGCTCATCTTGAGCATCGCTTCCATGGCCCGGCCCGCCCGAGCCCGATCCGGATCCGTCAACATCTCGCCAAGTTGGCGCGGCACGATCTGCCACGAAACCCCGAAGCGGTCCTTCAGCCAACCGCACCGGCCGGGCGAACCGCCGTCGGCGGTCAGCGCCTCCCACAGACGATCGACTTCAGTCTGGTCCACGCAATCGACGAAGAAAGAGACGGCCTCGGTGAACGGGAACTGGGGACCGCCGTTGAGACCCTTGAACGGTCGGCCGGCGAGCGTGAAGTCAACCATGACAGCTGCCCCTGCCGGCGTGCTCGGATTGTCCGCGGGGGAGCGGATGACGCTGTCGATCCGGCTGTCGCGCAGCAGCGAGACGTAGAAACGGGCGGCTTCCTCGGCGTTGCCGTCGAACCAAAGGCAGGGTGTGATCTTTGACATCCCTGTTCCTCCCGGGGTAGTGGCGAATAGTCGCTGCGCAAGGTTTGCCATAGGCCGGGCGCATCGCGCTCGCGCGCACTGCCCCCGAGCGCCAGGTGAAACCGAGCCCTCGCCTCACATCCGGGGCAGCGCACCGCCGCGAGGCGGTTCGGCGGCGAGCGGCAGGCCCAGATCCCGGAGATCCGAGCGGAGCCTGGCCGCGTCCACGAACCGGATCGCGACGATGCCAAGGGCCGCGGCCGCGGCCACGTTCCGATCCCAATCGTCGACGAAGACGGTGGCCCCGGCCGTCAGCCCGAAGCGCGTCAGGAAGTGGCCGAAGATGGCCGGGTCTGGCTTGCCAACCCTGACTGTGCCCGAGATTAGGATGCCGTCCAGTTCGTCGAGGAACGGAAACCGCGCGAGAGTATCCGGGAAGGTCTCGGCGGACCAGTTGCTTAGGGCGTACGTCCGAATCCCGGCGCGTCGTAGTTCGCGCATGATCGCCACCGAATCCTCGAGCGACCCGGGGACCATCTCCTGCCAGTTCAGCCGGTAGGCCGCTATCAGATCGGCATGATCGGGATGAGCGGCGACAAGCTCGGCCACGGCCTCGGCGAAGGGCCGGCCGACGTCGAGGCTGGCGTTCCATGCCGGGGTGCAGACCTCGGCCAGGAACCGCTCCATCGAAGCTTCGTCCCCGCCGAACAGCCGGCGATACAGGTGGCGCGGGTTCCAATCGAGCAGCACGCCCCCGAGGTCGAACGCGACGGCCGTGATTTGAGTCGTCATGGATCTCACGAAATTGCCGCCTCCGGCTCGCGGCGGCGGCAGCCACCCACGCTCAGGAAACCGCTCCGCGTCGGCGGGTCTGAGTCTCCGGCCACCGCCAGAGATAGCGGTAGATGAAGCCGAGGCTATCCTGCTCGGCGCCCTTCAGGCGTTTGCGCGCCTGGACGAGAGGAAAGGCGGAGAGCCCGGCTGCCGTGCGCAACCCGAAGACACGGTTGCCGATCGCAGCCAGCCAGCCCCACTGGCCTCCGTGGTTGCGGATGTAGGTTTCGCCGAAGTACGCGCCCAGTTCGAACGCCAGGGCGCTCCTCATCTCCTCGAGCTTGGCGCCTGACGCTTCTCTCGGCAGCGAGTCGTACATCTGCACGCCGATCCCGTCCGCAGCGTCGATGCTGGCGTCGGAGAAGTCGAGCGCCACGTCGAGGTCGCGCCCACGCTCGGCATAGCGACCGGCCAGGCCGGCCATTTCCAGAGCCACTTCGGCATCGGCCTCGAACTGAACACCAAGGACCCCATCGTGGGGCCTTTCTCCAGACTCATCCATACAAGCCAGGGTACACCCCGCGCATCGAGCCGCCCCTGGGCCCGGCCTTCGGACCTGAACCGCACCTGGTTCCGAGGTCTTCAGGCGATCCGTTCGCCGGCTCGAACCTCAAGGTCCAGATGGTTCTCGAGCGGCGCCAGCGGACACGACCAGCGCGGACCGAAGGCGCACGAGGGCTGGTAGGCGAAGTTGAAGTCGACCACAACGGTGCCGCGGTTCGGGTCGCCGCCGAGGTCCGCGCCCTTGCCGGTGTCGAGCAGGTAGCGGCCACCGCCGTATGTCGCGCTGCCGTTGGTGGCGTCGCGGAACGGCATGAAGAGGCCGCCCGCGTACTCGGGCAGCCAGAACAGCGTCAGGCGTCGGAGCCCTGCTTCGAACGGGACCTCGACCCAGCCGACGCGCTCGAATGCCAGCGGCTGGCCGGCGCTGATCGGCAGACGGAGCGCGAGGGGCGCAGCTGCTTCGGCCCGTCCGCGAGGGTCCGATGTGGCGTCGCCCGAGGTGGCGTCGCCCGGGCCGGTCGCCTCGATGCGGATCAGCGGCAGCTCGTACCTGAATGCCGGGTCGTATGGGAAGTGGATCGCCCGGAACCCGGCCCGGCGATCTGGAGGCACGGGCGAGGCGGCGTGGTTCCGATACAGCTCCTCGCGGACCGCCCGCCAGCGAGCGTGCGCGTCAGCCGGGACCGCGCAGCCACGCACGTCCGCGTACAACTCGCCAACTCGACGGCGCCAGTCCGTGAGTTGCAACCGGTCCTCACCCGTCACGTTCATGGCGTCAGTGTCGCGTGGACGTCTCGCGAAGGAGCCGCGCGTCGCCCTGGTCGCGCCAGCCGGGCTGCTCCGCCGCGCGGCTGCAGGGCCTGTAGGCGTCCCGCAAAGCGAGTTCGCGTCTCGCCGCAACTTCGCGCTCTCGCGTATCGTCATAGGCCCGGCCTCGGTTCGAGGCCGCGGACGTTATGAGGGTGCGACCATGGAGACGATCGAAACGGCGCGATGGCGTGCGACATCGGGCCGACCGACGCCAAGGCGGCACAAGGTCCGCGCAACGGCGGCCATCCTCGCCGCGGCGATCCTGGCCAGTGCTTGCAGCGCTGCCATTGCAACGCCCTCGCCTTCCGGCCCGCCGAATCCCACCTTGCCATCGCCGTCGTCGCAGTCGCCGACGGCGTCAACGTCCGTCGCACCGACGCCCGCTCCGGTCCAAACGGTCGATACCGGCTACTTCGCCATGGCCCTGGGCAATTCGGCACCGATTCCGCCGGCCGCTGACTTCGGCGTCCTGGCCGGCACCGAGATAAACGACTTCGGGTTCGACCTGCTGCGTCGGCTGGATGCGAACGGCAATCTGTGCGCCTCGCCGGCCAGCATCGCGCTCGCCCTGGCCATGGTTCGCGCGGGAGCCAACGGCGACACGGCCGCGGAGATGGACAAGGTCCTGCACGATTTCGGGTCGCCCGGTCAGGCCGGCGAAATCGCGACCATGCTCGACGCGTTCAAGCGCCAGACCTTCTACGACAACTTCTACTCTGACGATCCGCTGGCCACGCCGTCCGACGGCCAGCAGCCGGATGCGGAGCTGGACGTGTCCAATGCCGTCTTCTCCCAGAAGGGAATGAGCCTGGAGCAGGCCTACCTCGACACGCTCAGCTCAGAGTTCGGGGCCGGCGTCGGGCTTCTCGACTACAAGGCCGACCCGGAGGCGGCCCGTCTCATCATCAACCGCTGGGCCAGCGATCGCACCAAGGGTCGCATCCCCAACGTGCTGCAGCCTGGCGAAATAACCACCACCACCCGCATCGCGCTGGCAGACGCCATCTACCTCAAGGCCGGCTGGAGCCAGCCCTTCGACGAAGCGGCCACGAAAGCGTTGCCGTTCACGCTCTCTAGCGGGGCCAAAGTCTCGGTTCCGACCATGGCGCTGGACAAGGTGCTCTCATATTCGGCCGGCAAGGGCTACCGCGCGGTGGAGCTTCCCTTCAGCGGAGAGTCGCTGTCGATGACGATCGTCGTGCCCGACGACATGACCTCGTTCGTGAACGGCCTCACAGCCGCTGAGTTCGGCGGCATCGTGAGCCAGGGGAAGGGCTACATCGTGGACCTGACCCTGCCGCGTTTCTCCGCCGACTCGAGGGTCGAACTGTCGCCAGTTCTAGCGGCGATGGGCATGCCGGCCGCCTTCGACCCGTCTCGGGCCGACTTCTCGGGCATCACGACGGACGAGAAGCTCTTCGTCCAGTTCGTGATCCACCAGGCCAACATCGACGTGGTCGAGAAGGGGACGACTGCCGCGGCAGTCACCGTTGTCGGAGTGGGAACGATGGGTGGCGGCCCTACACCGCCACCACCGCCTCACGTGACGTTCCACGTCGACAAGCCGTTCCTGTACTTCATCCGCGAGGCCGGCACGGGCGCCATCCTCTTCATGGGCCGCATCGACGATCCGTCCTCGAAGAGCTGAGTCGGGGGCGCCAGCCGCCGGGCGCTCGTCGCCGCCCGCGCACCGCATCCGAGCCGGCGGCCGATAATGGGTCGATGTGGCCCGAAACCGACCCGCCCGCCGACCTCTTCTCGGAACCCTTCGTCGGACCGGACGAACCGATCGATCCTTTTGACGCACTCGTAGTGGCGGCGCTGGACTCGCTGCCACAGGCCTTCCGCGACCGGCTCGGCAGCGTGGCGGTCGTTGTCGAAGACGAGCCGACGATCGACCAACTCGCAGCCGTTGGAGCACACGGGCTGCTCGGGCTCTACACCGGCGTGCCGCGGACGGCGTATGGCGCGGAAGACGCTGCGATAGCGAGCAAGATCACGATCTTCCGCAATCCCCATCTGCGTCAATTCCGCGACCCGGAGGCCCTGGCTCGCGGCGTGGCCGAAACCGTCCGCCACGAGGTGGCGCACCACTTCGGTATCTCCGACGCCCGCCTTGAGGAGCTCGCGCGCGAGCGAGGCCGCTAGCCGCCAAGGCGCCGAGAGCGCCGTACCTGGGTTGCCCGACCCAAGCAGCCGCTCGCCGCCGGGCACTGCTAGTGCGACCCGGCGGCGAGCGGTAACTCAGTTGCGATGCAGCCGCGCTGCGGCGTTCGAGCGCCGCAGCGAGCCGCGTGACGGTTACGGCAGGAAGAAGCCTGTCGCGTCGAAGACGACCTGCGTCTGAGCCGAAAGGTTGGACGCGACGTACGTGACGCCCAGCGAGCCGTCAGGCGCAAGAGCCACGGTCGCGGCGTTGGCGCGGTCGTCAGCGAGCGGGAAGTTGAGGGTGGAACTCGTCGGATTGTTGACGGGTGTCGGGCCCATGAACAAGTAGCCTCTAGCCGTCTGACCGGTAACGGTCAGATTGCCGGTGACCGCGGCTGCGCCGGTCGGGACGCCGCCCCTACCGGACACCGCGAAGGTGCGAGCCACGTGCGGGATGAACACCCCGGTCAGTCCGTTGGCCACGCGCGTATCGAGCAGCCGAGTAGGCGCCAGTGCAACGAAAGTGGCGCCCGAGGTACCTGGCACGAAGTATCCGGTGACGTCGAAGACGACATTGGCGTGCGACGACAGGTTCGAAGAGAAATACGTCACGCTCAAGTTGCCCGTTCCAAGGGCCACCGTCACGGCGTTGGCGCGGTCATCGCCGAGGGGGAAGTTGACCGTTGAGCTAGTCGGTTTGTTGATGGGTGTCGGGCCCACGAACAGATAGCCCCTGGCGGACTGGCCGGTCACGGTCAAGTTGCCCGTTACCGCGGTGGCGTTGGCGGGAACGCCACCACGACCCGCCACCGCAAAGGTCCGAGCCACCTGTGAGGTGAAGACGCCGCTGAGACCGTTGCCCGACCTGGTGTCGAGCAGACGAGCCGGCGCCACGGCAAAGAAAGTTGCGCCTGAGAGATCTGGCAGGAAGTAGCCGGTGACGTCGAAGACGACATGGGTCTTGGCCGACAGGTTGGACGACACGTAGGTGACGCCCAGCGAGCCGTCACTCCCCAGAGCCACCGTCACCGCGTTTGCGCGATCGTCGCCGAGGGGGAAGTTGAGCGTCGAGCTGGTCGGGTTGTTCATGGGAGTCGGGCCGACGAACAGATAGCCTCTGGCGGTCTGTCCGGTTACGGTCAGATTGCCGGTGACTGCGGTGGCGCTGGCGGGCACGCCGCCCCGACCTGCAACCGCGAAGGTCCTTGCGACGTGGGAAGTGAACGTGCCGCTGAGGCCGGTGCCTGAGCGCGTGTCGAGCAGTCGCGTGGGGCTAAGGGGGAAGAACGTGGAGCCGGTTCTCGCAACGTGCAGCGACGTCGAGCCGGTGGCGGTTCCGAATGTGCCGGTGACCGTGTAGTCGCCCCCGACCGCAGAACCGCACAGGTTGCCGGCGCAGGTGCCCGCTCCGTTGATCGTGAATGTGGTCAGCGAAGTCAGGTCGCCGAGATCGGCGTTCGCACTGTCGAAGCCCTCCGCGGTGTAGGCCTGGGTAGCCCCGGCCACGATCGACGCGGCGGCCGGAACCAGGGCCAGATGGTCGGCCACGAGGTGAAAGGCGTACAGCTTCCCGTCGGACGAGCCGACGTAGACGACGCTGGACGAGACGGTGGGCGAGGACTGGACGGAGGTACCGATAGAGCTGCTCCAGGCAGGCACGCAGGCCGACCCGTCGATGGCGCAGTCGGCTCGGAAGGCGTAGAGCTTCCCGTCGGACGAGCCGACGTAAACTACGCCGTTGGCACTCGCGGGCGAGGACCGGACGGGGTGGCCGGTATCGCCGGTCCATAGCGGTGTGCAGGCCCCGCCGCCGGTGCTGCATGAAGTGCGGAAGGCATAGACCTTGCCGTCATCGGACCCGACCCAGACCCGGCTGTCGCCGACCGACGGGGACGAGTAGATGGGACCGCCGGTCGCGGCCGTCCAGAGAGGCGTGCAGACGTTGGGTGTGCCGCTGCAGCCGGTGGCTCCGGCCGCGTCGAAGGCGAACAGCTTGCCGTCGGCGGAGCCGACGTAGATCACTCCGGACAGGATCGAGGGCGAGGAGTGGACAGGGCCTCCGGTGGTGGCCGTCCACAGCGGATTGCACGACGCGCCGCCGCTGGCGCAGCCGGAGGCGAAGGCGTAGAGCTTGCCGTCGTTCGAGCCGACGTAGACGACGCCGAAAGCGACGGCCGCCGACGACTGGACGGCGGCGCCGGTCGTTGCCGTCCAGAGCGGGGTGCAGACGTCGGGAGTGCCGCCGCAGCCGGTCGCCCCGGCGGCGTCGAACGCGTAGACCTTGCCGTCGTCGGACCCCACGTAGACCACGCCTGTGTCGACCGTGGGTGACGAGTGGATCGGACCGCCGGTCGTGGCGGTCCAGAGCGGCGAACACGTTCCGCCGCCGGTCGCGCACCCTACCGCGAAGGCGTACAGCTTGCCGTCGGCGGAGCCGACGAAGACGCGGTCGCCAGAAGCCGCCGGGGAGGAGTCGATTGCGCCGCCGGTCGTGGCGGTCCAGAGCGGCGCACACGTTCCGCCGCCGGTCGCGCACCCTACCGCGAAGGCGTACAGCTTGCCGTCGGCGGAGCCGACGTACACCACGCCGTTGGCTACAGCCGGCGACGAGTCCACGGCGGCGCCGGTGGCGCCGGTCCAGGCCAGCCCGAGGGCGTGCACGTTCGAGTCGGAGAGGATCAGTTCGCTCGTGTTGTGCGCCTGATGCGTCTGGCTCTCGCGGAACTGGGTCCAGTCGCCGTTGGCGGCCAGGGTCGCGGCCGGCCCAAGGGTGACGACCGTGACCATCGCCACGCCGAGCGCAGCCAACCGAGCGACCAATGGCCGCAAGTGACCGCGGCCAGGTCTGTCCTTAGATTCGGAGATGGACAGAATCGTGCGATGCCGATGCGCGGAGGGGAAGTTCACCTCGCAAGCTCCTTCCATGTACGCGAGTCCGGCGCCCATCGCATTCGAGGAGTGCGGGGGCTGCTCGCGTGGCCTCGCGGCCCCGTTGTCGGGAGAGGCCTCGGTCGGCGATCCGGCCCATGACGGTGAAGACCGGACAAGGCCAGACGTTCCTTACGTCTGCCACCCCATCCGGGAACCCTGCGCCCAGTTGGCGTTGGGGACCCAAAGCGGGCTCAAGATCGAACCATGACGAGTATCTCATCAGCCATTCGTGGCGAGTCAACCCGTCCGCGCCCATCGGCGCGGCGACGCCAGGCAGGTTTGGGGCGGGGATGTGCCCCCGCCTCTATCCGGCGCGCTGCTTCGCAGGGCAATACGTCACGCTCGCGGCTTTTCGCTGGGCCCAGGTCTGGCCGGCACGAGCGCGTCCCTTAAGCCAGGTCTTGCGGTCGCGCAGGTGGCTGCGCTGGACGCCGGAACCGCCGTTCGTGCGGCTGTCGACGGCCGGGGCGGAGGTCGTTCGGTAGCCCGACTTGCCTGAACCGGCCTGGGGTTGCGGGGCGATCGTGGGGGTCTCGTCGCTCATTGGACGATCCTTTCGGTGTGACGAATGCTGTGGCCGCTCGCTGAGTATCTAGACCGTGGCGCCGTTGCGCCCCGGACCAAGTTCGCCGCGAACGGCGGCGGCGCCGTGGAGTCGGGACCAATCGCATACGGCTTCATCGAGGAGTGGCGAATCCGGTCGTAGGGCCAGCCGATCGTCCGAGCCTCGAACGGCCTGGCCCAGCTCAGCCAAGACGCCGCGATAGGCCGGTTTGTCGTTTGGCCGGCGGAGCGTCGGCGGGAAGACGTCGAAGTAGCCGTCGCTGCTCACGACAATGAGCGCTCCGGGGGTGGCGAAGGGTCTGCGGGCCACGAGGGGATCCGATCTGCCGTGCGCTGCGAGTGACGGAATCGTGACCCGGCGCGGTCGACTGCCTACCACAGTGGGGCCCTGGCTGGATTAGGTCAAGCCGACCGGGCGGCCCAGACCGGGGATCGCGGGCGGCGCCTGCCGCGGCCGCCAGGGGGCAGCATTGTGTAATCGGCCCATTGCGAGTACCGTGGGTAGGTTGCTACGCCTCGTGGCAACGCTCCGCGTGGTCACCCGCTTTCCGAACGGGCCGTGCGTCTGCCGTTTCGTTCGGGAAGAGAATATAGGGGTCATTTGTGACCACCGGTACTGTCAAGAAGGTCGTCGCCGACCGCGGTTTCGGTTTCATTGCCGCCGAAGATGGGAAGGAATACTTCTTCCATCGTGGCGGGCTCCAGGCTCCCCTCGACTTCGATCGCCTTGTTGGCGGCGAGCGCGTCTCGTTTGAAGTCGAAACGAGCCCCAAGGGCCCGCGTGCCGTTCAGGTAAGCGCAGCCTAGTCCGTTATTCCCGGCCCTCGCGGCTCGAGCGTCGATGACGCCCCGGGCCGCGAGCCGCCGCGGCTCGTACATCGAGCGCGACAGGAGCTACCCCATCTCGAGGACTGCCTTCGTCTCAACCTATGCTCCGCGCCAGTGCGGCATCGCCACGTTCACCTACGATCTGGCGACGACGGTCGGCGAACGCGAGATCGTGGCGCTCCACCCTGCCAACCAGCTGGGTCCCTACCCGGCGGAGGTCCGCCACCGCATCCGGCGCGACGTCCAGAGCGACTATGCCGACGCGGCGCAGGCCCTCAACGACTGTGGCGTTAGCGTGGTCTCGTTGCAGCACGACTTCGCCATCTGGGGCGGCGACGACGGCGCATGGGTTCTCGATTTCGCTCGCGGACTCCGCATTCCGGCCGTGGCCACGCTCCATAGCGTGCCCGCGCAGCCCAGCGTCGCCCAGCGCCGAATCCTGAGCGAGTTGACCGGCATTGCGGCAACCTCGGTGGTCATGTCGAAGGCCGCTTCCACCCGTCTGACCGATACATACGCAGTTGACCCGTCGCGCGTCACCGTCATCCCCCACGGCATTCCGGATCTGCCGTTCGTCGCCTCCGACACCGTCAAGCCCCGACTCGGGCTGCAGGGGAAAGCGGTCATTCTGAGCTTCGGGCTGCTCGAGCCCGGCAAGGGTTTTGAGACGGTCATCGAGGCGATGCCGAGTGTCGTAGCCGCCGTTCCCACCGCCTGCTACGTGATCCTGGGCGCAACCCATCCCGACTCCGCCAGCCGCGGTGGCGAGGAATACCGGGCCGGCCTCGAGGCGCGAGTCGCCGCCCTCGGCATCGCCAACAACGTCAAGTTCGTCGATCGGTTCGTCGGCCGAGTCGAACTCGGCACCTGGCTCGAGGCCGCGGACATCATCGCGACGCCCTACCCGGATCTCGACCAGAGCGTTTCGGGCTGCCTCGCCTACGCCATGGGCGCCGGCAAGGCCATCGTTTCGACGCCGTACGTGTACGCCTCGGAGGAACTCGCCCAGAACCGTGGGCGGCTCGTTCCGATCGGTTCCTCTTCGGCCATTTCGGGTGCGTTCATAGAACTCCTCGGCGACGCGGAGCTGCGGACCTCGATGGGCCGGCGAGCCTACGACCACAGCCGCCAGATGGTGTGGTGGCAGGTTGGCGCTGAATACCGGGGCTTGCTGGATCAAGTCTCCCGCTCGGCCCCCACGCCGGTCCGAACGGCTGGCAGGCTTGCGATTGGCGTCGCCTGAACCCCCGAACGCACACCGCCCCACTCCACCCTGCGGGTGGTACCGCCTCCACAGGTGGTAGGATGAGCTTGCTAATCGCTGTTTCGGACACGCTGCAGCAGCGTCTGCCGTCGGTACGCCACGAGGGTGCCGGCAAACCAACCCGACCCAGGAGTCAGAGCGCGACCCAATCCGTCTCGCCCGGCCAGGTCGGAGACCGCGTCTAATGACGCACTCAGGAGCAATCGTTTGACATTCGACAACCTCGGCCTTTCGGCCGATCTTCTCGCCACAGTAGCGCGAGAGGGATATACCGAGCCGACGCCCGTTCAGAGCGCGGCCATTCCCCTCATCCTGGCCGGCCGCGACGTTCTCGCCGCCGCCCAGACCGGAACCGGCAAGACCGCCGCCTTCGTCCTGCCGATCCTGGAGATCCTCCGGCATCACTCCAACGCCGGCTATTCGCCCGCCCGGCACCCCGTCCGCGTCCTGATTCTGACGCCGACCCGTGAACTTGCGGTCCAGGTCGCGGCAGCGGTCAAGACCTATGGACGCAGCGTTCCGCTTCGCTCCGCGGTCGTCTACGGGGGCACTCGCATCGACCCGGAGATCAAGATCCTCTGGAACGGTGTCGAGATCCTGGTTGCTACACCGGGCCGCCTGCTCGACCACGTGGGGCAGCGCACGGTGAACCTGTCCCAGGTCGAGATCCTCGTTCTGGACGAAGCGGACCGCATGCTCGACATGGGCTTCATCCCGGAAGTCCGCAAGATCGTCGGAAACATCCCGGCGAAGCGCCAGACTCTCCTCTTCTCGGCCACCTTCTCGGACGACGTCCGTCGCCTGGCCGGCGAGTTCCTGACGGATCCGGAAACGGTTGAGGTCGCGGCTCGCAATAGCATCGCCGACAACCTCACCCAGGTCCTCTATCCGGTCGACCAGAGCCGCAAGGCGGACCTGCTGATCCACCTGATCCAACGCGACTCCATGGAACAGGTCCTGGTCTTCACCAGAAGCAAGATCGGGGCCAGCCGCCTGGCTTCGTACCTGGATCGGCGTGGCGTGAGCACCTCCGCAATCCACGGCGACCGCAGCCAGTCGGAGCGGACACGCGCCCTCGAGGCGTTCAAGGGACGATTCGTCAAGGTTCTGGTCGCCACGGACGTGGCCTCGCGTGGGCTGGACATCGAAGACCTGCCGTACGTTGTGAATTACGAACTCCCGTACGAGCCGCAGGACTACATCCACCGCATCGGCCGAACCGGCCGGGCCGGCGCCAGCGGAACGGCCATCTCGCTGGTCTCGCCCGATGAGGTCGACGAACTGCGCGGCGTTCAGCGTTTGTTGCGCAAGGCGATCCCCTGCCAGATCGTGGACGAGTTCCTGCCAGATCCGGACCGCGAGCCATTGCCCGCGGCGCGACCTCGAGGCGGACGCCCGCAGCGGTCACAATCGCAACGAACAGGCTACCGACAGTCCGGCCTCGGGGCCGCGGCCGCCGGGGCCCGCTAGCCCAGCCGCCGCAGCCAGGAGCCACGACCCACGATGCGCAAGCGCAAAGTGACCTATCCGGTAGCTCGCACGGCCACCAGACAGCCCAAGACCGCCGGGCTGCCCGGTGACCCCGGATACGTCCGATCGACCGTCGCGAACATCAACCTTGCGGCTCTCGATGTCCGGGACGACCTCGTGGTGGGCAACCGGGTTAGGATCGGCGGAGGCGGCCTCTACGCAGGCGAACTGGCGGTCATCGAGTCGATCGTGGGCGGCATCATTCCGGCCGCGATGGTCCGGACCGACGCAGGCAAGACGCGACGCGTTCGAGCAGTCGACCTGGAGCACGTCGCTCCCGAGAACTGAGCTGGGTTGTGCGGCGCCCGACTGCTAGGTAGCGGCCACGGCCCACGTGGCGGAGCCGATGGCGCACGTGACGCAATCGGTAGTTCGCGCACTGAGCCAGATGACCTTCTGGCGATTCCGCCGCTTGCGCATGGAATCGCCCCGCTACAATTCGCGAGTACGGAATCTGCCGTAGACGGCGAGGATCATCGACGCCGGGTTGGCTGTGGTGAGAAGCGTCGTCGAGGCGGCCCGTGCGGGTCGGGTCGGCGGTGGAGGATCGTCACCCTCCAGGTTGGTCCAGATGCCGGATGGTCGGCTCGCGGAGAGTTGCCGAACTTCCGGCACCGGAGCGTCGCTGAACTCCTCGCCATCGGTCCCGATCGCCAGGGCAACGTCAGTTGCCACGTCCGCGGAACGAGGCCCAATACGGGATGACCGACCAAGGCGATCGCATGGACGCTAAGCAAATCCACTGTTCGGTGTGCAAGCACCCCGTGGCCCTGGTAGCCGGCCAGGGACGCCGTCGAGCCGCTCTCATCGAGGATGGCCTGACGCTCTGCGACGTATGTGCACCCGCCGGCAATCAGCAGGTGGTTCGGGCCGCGCGCTGACCCGGCTGGTCCGCGGATTCAGAACTCCTGAGGACACCAGGGCTGAACGGCCGTCGGGAAGAGGCGGTCGGCCGCAGCCAGTCCCCCCGTCCGCATCTCCACGACCCGTCCTGCACGCGCCAGCGCGGTGGCTGTGAAACCCCCAAGGAAGATCGACCCCAGATCGTTCGCGTCCAGCGCAACGTCCGGTTCGGCCTTCGTGGCGGTTACATGGGCCCGACCTTCGGCCACTTCCACGGCCCAGCGGCCGGCGTTCCACGGACAATATTCGTCGCGCAGCTCGAGGATGACTGAGCCGCTCGCTCGACCGTCGATGCCGTAGCTTCGGCCTTCCAGTGCCGTATGCACGTCCACGATCCGCAACCACAGGCCGTCGCCCACGCAGATCCCGAGACGACGCGGCTCGGAGGCGAGCAGGAGAACGGGGTGGTCTGCGGGCAGACGCCAGGTCTTGAGCGTCCGCGTCAGGTCCACGTTGAAGAGGAACCGCCAGATCTCGCGCGTGCCGCGCTCCGTCGACCCGAGCGCCTCCTCCACGATGATCGTGCCGCTGGGGCCTCGGTGTCCCCAATCGGCCTTGATCTTGTAGACCGCGTAGGCTTCCGGGCCTCGGTCCGTTTCGTAGACCACCAGCCGTCGCGCCTCGCCGCCCTTTGCGTCCTTGTCGACCAGGGGCAGCTGACCAACCCACCAATCCGGAGTCCGCCCCAGGAAGCCGGCCCGCTGCGCGCGCGCCGCCTCGTAAACGGGCGTCACCAGATCAAGGCCCTCGCCGGCCCGGAGCAGCCGGCACGAACCCTCGACCGGCCACTCCCTGGCGAACCCGGCCGCGGATGTCTCTGCATCCATGGTGAGTGCGAGCGTCGCCAGGCCGTAGCCGAAGCGCTGGTAGATCGTCCCCTCCGAGGCCCACAGGATGGCCAGCGGCTCGTTGCGAGCGTGGCAGTCGTCGACCATCAGCCGCATCATGCCGCGCAGAATCCCGCGCCGCCGGTGCGACGGCAGAACGCTGACCCAGGTCACACCCCCGGCAGGCAAATCGCCGCCGGGTACGCTCAGATTCAACGTGAACACGCCGCCGGTCCCGACGATAGTGTCACCGTCCAGGGCAGCCAGGAAGCGCTCCGGATCGGCGACCTTGCGAACCCGTTCGATGACATCGTCGGCGGAGCCCTCCCCGAACGCGATCTCCGCGGTCCTGAGGAGTTCCGCGAAACGGTCGGGCGGGCAGGTGCGAATCTCGACGCTCATGGCGCCAATCTTGACAGAGCCTCGGGCGCTTTGGCACGCAGCCACTCCACGATGAGAGCGACCACCTGGGGCCCTTCGGGTTCGTTCAGCGTCTCGTGGCGCAGGCCGGGCAGAACGCGCCGATCCACGACGGGAAGCGCGGCCAGCGGCTCGCTGAACTCCGTGGCAACGAGCGTGTCGTCGCCGCCGTGGATGACCAGTGTCGGAACGCGGAGGCGGCCGAGCTCGGCCCGGGCCCGTTTCATCGCCCCGAACAGCTCCGCTCCAAGGCGGGTCGTCGAGTGGGGCTGGACCAGCGGGTCGGCGAAGTAGGCCGCACCCACGGCCGGATCGCGTGACAGCTGCTCGCCCGCGATCGGGTTGGATATGACGAGGGTCGGAGCCACACGACTCAGGACGGGGGCGAGCGCGCGCTGCCAGCCGGGGACGCGGGCACCGAGCGGCGGGGCGCTGAGCACGAGCAGGTCCGGCGCGACGCGGTCGGAACAGGCGTAGGTCAGGGCGACGAGCGCGCCCATCGAATGGCCGAACAGAACGAACGGTCGGCCGGGTGTGCGTACAGCCAGAAGCCGCCCCTGCAGGTCGTCCAGGAACTCGTCCCACCGGCCGATGTAGACGCGCCTGCCACCCGACAGCCCATGACCCCGGATATCGAAGGCATGGGTGTCCAGCCCCGCCCCGGCCAGCAGTCGACCGGTTCGCTCGTATCGGCCGCTGTGCTCGCCGATACCGTGCACGATCAACACGCTAGCCCACGGCTCGCCGGCGGGTAGCCAGTGGCGCATGTGCAAGGGCGTTCCGTCGGCCCCCAGTGCTGTTTCCCCCGGTCCGGCGGGCGACGGCTCGGGGGCCGTGTCGGGTGTCGTCAAGGCTTCGGAAGACCGCGTCGCCCGACGAGGTGGAGCCGACATGTCGCGATCCCTCCCGTTGCGCGCCCGTGGCAATTCATCTTACTCAGCCCGGCGCAAGCGCGACCGAGGGTTCGCGATCCTCGGCGGGCCTACTCCGCCGAGCGGCTGAAGGAGCGAGCCCCCAGGGCGATGGTCGCGAAGGCGAGGACAAACAGCAGGACCAATCCGACCACGATCTCACTGTCGCCGTAGTTGGCGTTGAACAGAGCCCGGATGGCCGACACGGCATGGAAGAGGGGGTTGAACTTCGCCACGGTCTGGAGCCAGTCCGGCGCCAGCGACATCGGCAGCATCACCCCCGACAGCAGCAGCAGCGGCAGAGCCAGGCCGTTTACCACCGGCGCGAGCGAGTCCTCGCTCTTGAGCACCAGCGCGAGGGTGTACGACACGGGCGCCATCATCAAGCCGATCACCGCGAGCATCGCGAACGCGACCGCCACGCCGCCGAGGTTGATTTCGAGCCCGAACGGTATCGCCAGCACGACCAGGATCAAGCCCTGGCCGAGCAGGAGGACGACGTCGCGCAGGGATCGGCCGACGAGCATGGCCACGCGGCTCATCGGCGTGACGGTCATTCGTTCGACGACGCCCTCGCGCATCTCGTCGCACAGGCCAAATCCCACGAATGCCGAGCCGAAGAGAGCGGTCATGACCAGCAACCCGGGCACGAAGACGTTGAATGCGCCGCCGGGAGGAAAGCCCGGCATCCTGGCGATGTTCGTCAACAGCGGCCCGAATAGCAGCAGGTACAGGATGGGCTGCAGGATGCCCATGATGACCCACACGGGATTGCGCAGGCTCAGCGTGAGCGAGCGATCGAATATGAGCCAGGTGTCTCGAATGGTTCGCACTGCTTTCTCCCAGGCCGCCGCGTCCCCGCGGAGCGGCATCGTGTCAGGCCGCGGTCTCGCGCAGCGAGCGACCGGTCTTCTTGAGGAACACGTCGTCGAGGCTGGGCCGGTGGAGGTCCATGGTCGAGGGCGCCAGGCCGTGGCCGTCGAGCAGTCGCAAAACGCTTGGCACGGCTTCCTCGCCCTTGTCCACGTACAGCCTCACGAGCCCGTCCTCGAGACCCGCCTCGCGAACGAACGGCTGGCCGGCCATCAGCTT
Organism: Chloroflexota bacterium; assembly: GCA_003158675.1. GTDB lineage: Bacteria > Chloroflexota > Limnocylindria > Limnocylindrales > CSP1-4 > Fen-1039. The sequence continues at coordinate 28,576 of PMKN01000089.1, forward strand.
CACGACCTGGTCGGCGTGGCCGTTGACACCGATCGTGATCACGTCGCCCGCGATTTCGCGCTTGAGTTCGGTCGGCGAACCTTCGGCGACTATCCGGCCGTGGTCGATGATGGCCAGACGATCGCACAGGGCGTCGGCCTCTTCGAGGTAATGCGTGGTGAGGAAGACGGTCGTGCCGCCGTCTCGGAGCTTGCGGATCTCGTCCCACATGCGCGCCCGAGCCTGGGGATCGAGACCCGTTGTCGGCTCGTCGAGGAAGAGCATCGCCGGGCGATGGACCATCCCGATGCCGATGTTGAGGCGCCGCCGCATGCCGCCCGAGTAGGTGCCACACGTGCGGTCCGCCGCGTCCGCAAGTTCGAGCGCGTCGAGTATCTCGACTGCTCGCTTTCCCGCATCCGCCTTCGACATGCCGAACAGGCGACCCTGGATGACCAGCTCCTCGCGGCCGGTGGCCTCGCGGTACGAACCGCCGGCCTGGGCCACGTAGCCGATGCGCTTGCGGACTTCGTTGGGATGCTTGGCGACGTCGAAGCCGGCGACGCAGGCCGTTCCCGCGGTCGGCGGCAGTAGCGTCGCCAGGATCCGAAGAGTCGTCGTCTTGCCCGCCCCATTCGGCCCGAGGAAGCCGAAGATGTCACCGGCCTCGACGCGGAGATCGACGCCTGCGACGGCCTCGACTTCGGCGCCCTTGCCCCGGCCCTTGAAGGTCCGGCGGAGTCCGGTCGTCTCGATGATCGGTTCGGGGCTCATGCCCGGCCTCCTTGCGTATAGGGTCCGGGTCGCAATCCCGATACCTCGATGTCACACTGAGTTGCTGTGAAGTCCATCTTTGTCCCTTGCCTTCGCGCCTCACTGCGCTATGATCTCTCTGCGCAGCGCAGAGAATAGCCAGGGAAGACGAAGCATGTCAAGCGATGGATCGAGAGATGAGCTGGTGGCCGCGGTCCTGTTGGCAACGCGGAAGGTCGGCAGCCAGGCCGCTCTGTTCAGTCAGGCCGTCGCCGAACGCCTCGGGCTGGCGGGAACCGACGTCGAATGCCTGGACGTGCTCCTTGTGGAAGGGGGCCTAACGGTCGGCCGGCTGGCAGAGCTGACCGGACTGACCACGGGTTCGGCGACGCGAATGGTCGACCGGCTCGAGCAGGCCGGCTTCGTGAGGCGCGTCCCCGATCCGGCCGACCGGCGCCGGGTCATGGTCGAGCCGGTGGCCGGCCTCGAGGCCAAGCTCGGGGCCCTCCACGCGTCCATACGACGGACCCAGATCGACGCCATCGGCCACTACAACGACGACCAACTCCGGCTCTTCCTCGAATACCTGGACAGCGCCGCCGCGATCCTTCTGGCCGAAGCGGTGAAGATGCGCGCCCCCAGTGAGGAGCCCGGCGCCGGGGGGAACTTCGCCGCGCGACTCGGCGGAGTGACCGCCGGTCACCTCGTCTTCGTCTCTGGCGCGCCGAACATCGTCTTGCGCGGCGAGGCCGGCCTCGAGGAGCTATATAAAGCCCATTTCGACGGACCGGTGCCGCGCATGCGCGTCCGCGACGGGGTGGTGACGGTCGCCTATACCCGCTTCAACTGGTTCGACTGGCGAGCCCAGATTGCCGATCAGAACGTCGAGCTGTCGGCGCACTGGCGAAAGGATCGCGGCGAGATCGCCCTCAACACGGCGGTGCCCTGGTCGGTAGAGCTTCGAGGCGGGGCGAGCCGGCTGAGCGCGTCATTGCGAAGCGTCCGCCTCGAGTCGTTCGAGATGCGCGGCGGAGCCAACCGCGTCAACCTGGAGTTGCCGCAGCCTGTCGGCGTCGTACCGATCCGGATTACCGGCGGCATGAGTCGCCTGCAGATCACCCGGCCGTCGGGGGTCGCGGCCGGACTCCAGGTGCACGGCGGGATCGCCGAAGTCACGGTCGACGGCGAAACCTTCAAAGGCCGTGGCCAGATCTCGCTTCAGACTCCGGGCGCACCGGACTCACTCAACCGATACGAGATCGAGGTCAATGGCGGCGTGGCCAAACTGTCCATCTCGACCTACTGAGGCCGCCGCCAGCCGAGATCGCTACTCCCCTGCCCGCTTCTCGAAGTCAAGCGAGGCCGAGTTGACGCAGTATCGCAAGCCGGTCGGCTTGGGTCCGTCCTCGAAGAGGTGGCCGAGGTGGGCGCCGCAGTTGGCGCACCGGACTTCGGTCCGCTTCATGCCGAGGGTGTTGTCGGCGTGCGTCGTGACTTTCGACTTGTCGACTGCGTCGAAGAAGCTCGGCCAGCCGGAATGGCTGTCGAACTTCTGGCTCGATTCGAAAAGCGTCTGACCGCATACCACGCACCGGTAGCTGCCGGTGTCGTGGTTGTCCCAGTAGGTGCCGGTGAACGGCCGCTCCGTGTCGGCCTCTTGAGTGACCGCGTACTGGAGTGGCGTCAAGCGCCGCTTCAGTTCCGCCTTGTCGGCCTGGGCCGTCATGCCGGCGCTCCTTCCGAACGAACCAATCCGATCAGCTCTCCGACGAGCCCCACCGCCTCAGGGGTCCGTATGGCGACGTTTCGGAATGTGAAGCCATCGAAGCCCGCGTCGATGTAGCCGCGCAGGATCTCCGCTCCCTGATCTACCAGCACTGGCATGAACATCGACCGCCGCTCTGCGGGAATGCTCTCGAGGACGCGTGCCTTGTCGGCCTCCCGGGCCACGGGCACGATGGGCACGGCGACAGTCCGGACAATCTCGGAGGGATCGCGGCCAAGAGCTTCGCAATGGCGATCGAGCACGGCCAGCTTGAGCGCGGCCTCCTCGAGCGCGCCGAACCAGTTGGTTATGTCCGCAAACTGGGCGGCGATCTTGAGCGTGCGTTTCTCCCCGCCGCCACCGACCATGATTCGCGGCCCGCCGGGCCGGACCGGCCGCGGGTTGTTGAGGGCGCGATCGATCCGGTAGTAGCGGCCCTCGAAGCTCGGGCGTTCTTGAGTGAACATCGCCTTGCAGATGGTGAGCGCCTCCTCGAGGCGATCCTCGCGCTCGCCGATCGGTGGAAACTCGATGCCGTAGCCGGCGTGCTCCACGTCATTCCACGCGGCGCCGATTCCGAGCATGGCCCGACCCCCCGAAACGATGTCCAGAGTGGTAACCGTCTTGGCCAGCATGGCCGGATTCCGATAGGTCACGCCCGTGACCATCGTTCCGAGCATGACCCGCTTCGTGCGCGCCGCGATCCCGGCGAGAGCCGTGTAGCCCTCGAGCATCGGCTCCTCAACCGCTCCCACCGGGCCAATCTGGTAGAAGTGGTCCATGACCGTCACGAGATCGAACCCGGCCGCCTCGGCGGCCTGGGCGAGTTCGACGACGCGGTCGAATAGCTTGGTATCCGGCACGCCCGCGAATGTGTAGCTTGGCATGTGATATCCGAAGAAGGCGCGCATGGCTACCTCGAACTCCTGAAATGACGGCTGCGACCGTGGCCGGCTTCCGACAATCTGCCACCGACGGTAGCACCGACGGTACGAGACGGCATACGCGCCGTTATCGCGTACCGGGATCGACGCACCTGCCTGGAACGGGTTTCGAAGCGCGCGTATGCTGCCGATGTCATTAGACGTCGACTCTCGCCCCAGCCAAGCACGACGCACGAAGAGAGGATCTGATGGACCCCTCCGGATACGGCCAGACGCCCCCGCCGACACCACCCCCCGCGCCGGACGCGCCGCCCTCCTGGGCTCCGCCCGGCCAGCCCGGCTGGGGTCAGCCCGTTCCGCCCATTCCGCCCGCTCAGCCGGGCTGGGGTCAGCCCGTTGAGCCTGGTCAGCCCGGCCAGCCCGGCTGGCAGCCCGGCCAGCCTGGCTGGCAGCCCGGCGGCATGTGGGCGACCCCGGTCGCTCCGAAACGGCGCGCGCCGATCCTCCGAATAGCCGGCGTCGTGCTCATCCTCTTGGTTCTGGCAGGTGGGGCGCTGTTCTACATTGGCCTCAACAGCGGCGTCGGCCAGGTCATGTTCTCCAAGAGTGCCTATCAGACCGGCAACAACTGCAAGTTCGACGCTCCCGTGACCGAGGCGACCACCACGGACTCGATCTACATGATCGCGTTCTTCCGTGACACGCTGCAGCCGTCCGACTCGTTGACACTGGATGTCACCAAGGATGGGGCGCCGTTCGAGAACGCGACCGACACGACCGACACCTCGTTCAACTGCTACATCGAGTCGCAACCCATGGGTCCGCTGGCTGCGGGTGTCTACAAGCTGACGTTCACTCACAACGGGACGGTCGAAGCCGACGGAACGCTGACCGTCAAATAGTCGGGCGCTTGCTGCCCTGCCGCCACCGGAACGCGACCGCGGGAGCGCGACGGGACCGGGCTACGCCGGCAAGTTGGGCGGGAGCGGGCCCCTGACGGGCTGGTTCGCGGCCGCGGCCTCGGGGACCGCATCTGGCGGCGGCGCAGGGTCGGGAGCGGGGCCGGGGGCCGGGGCTGAAGCCCGGACGTAGCTTGCACCCGCGGAGGACCCGTGCGGCGCGGCGCGAGCCCTCTGTGCCGCCAGGATGTGGCACGTGATCCGCTCCTGGTCCGTTTCTGTGATCCTGTCGAACCGGACCGCGACTCGTGCCGCGGCCACCGAGTCGCCGGGCGATGCGGCTCCTGGCGACGCCGCGACCGGGACCGGCTCGATCCGGACAACCGGCCCGCTGGCGATGACGATGTCGCGCGCCGACAGCACCAATGCCAGGCGCAGCTGCTCGCCGAACGCGAGGGGCATGGTCGTCGTGAACTGGACGCCGCCGGCGCCGATGTTGACGGTTCGGCCGGTACCCATCCCGTCTCCCCCCAACGATTTGATCCGAACAACTCGATCCAGATCCACTCGCACGTGAGCCCGTCGCTGCACGCTCTCGACGCCCTGGGGCCGGCGGACGGCGAATACGAGGGCCTTGCCGGAGCTCTGCCGAGTGGGACCGCCGAGCCACCGCAAGAACTCGCTCTCGACAACGAGCTTACCGCCCCGGTTGAAGGTCAGATGCAACCGCCGACCATAGTCGAGTTCCAGCGGCGGAGGCTCTGGCGGCGGAGCATCGGGCGGCCGCATCGCGAGCCACAGCTCGTCCGACAGGACGTTTGTGACGAACGCGGGCAGACTGACAATCTCGCCGTCGATCTCGGTCTCGACGGCGACGTCGTCGTGGATGGACAGGTCTTTCGGATCGATGGTCATTGCCCGTACTGCCGGTCCGATATCAGGCGGGCGCACGGTTGCCGGACGATTGACCGAGCGCCTGGTCGACTCGCCGCAAGCTTGAGCGAAGGGCGGTCCTGCTCTCCCCCCGTTTGGCGTGACGCAGGTGGACTGGCGGCGTGTCACTCAAGGAATCGGTTGGCGGGACTGCCGATTGAGCCTCCCGGCATAGGAGGCTGGTCCTGGACGCACCGGCCGATAGGGTGGGCGCCCGATCGGTCGCCCGACACGCGTCCGGCCTGCAGGGTCGTCCAGCCGGCCGGCTCGGCCTAGCGTCCCCTTGCCAGAGATATGCCGGTAAGAACGAGGGACTCGGCCTGCTGCGCCCTCCGGCGACGAATGCGAGGCGGCCGCCTCAACGGCTCCGGCCGGCCCAGCAGGTAGCCCTGGCCGAACTGAATGCCGAGCAGGTTGAGGGCGGTCCGCTCGTTCTCGGTCTCGATGCCCTCGGCGATCAGGGCGCAGCCCACGCTCTCCGCAAAGAAGGCCATGCCTTTGACCATCGCCTGCCGCGCCGGGTCGGTGTCGATGTTCCTGACCAGCGAGATGTCGAGCTTCACGTATTCCGGGTGCAGTTCCAGGATGTGGTGCAGGCCCGCGTAGCCGGCTCCGGCGTCGTCGATGGCGACCATCGCACCAGGCCGCACCAGCTCCAGTGCCACTTTCAGCTTCTCGTAGTCGTCGATCGCGGCGTGCTCGGTGACCTCGAGAACGATGGGTTGGGCGGCCTCAGACAGCACGTCCAGCAGCGGCGTCGATGCGGTTGCGAGTGCCGGCGACACGTTCAAGCTCAGGAAACATCCTGCTGGCAGGTCGCGCGCCTGCTCAACCTGCACGCGCAATACTGCGGTTTCGAGCTTGACCATCATTCCGACCTTGTCGGCCGCCACGAAGCAAAGATCCGGGCGTATGCCGGCGTCGAAGCGGACCAGCGCCTCGAAGCCGACGGGCGTCCTCGTGGTCAGGTCGACGATCGGTTGGAAGACCGGATGGAACGCCTGGGTGGCGATGATCGCCTCGACCTCCGCCTGCAGCTTCTCGCGCTGGCCCATTTCGTTGAGCATGGGCCCGAGAACGGCCGCGGAGATGACGCTGAACTCGGTCAACGTAGCCAGGCGTTCGGAGAGGCGCCGGGCATGTTCCGGTGTTGCGGCGCCCATTGCCAACAGGCCGATCATCTGATCGTTCCAGATGAGCGGAACCAGGGCCTCGACGCGGAGACCGGACTCCACGATGGCCCGATCGAATTCGTCCCTTGGCGTCCGACCCGCCCAGGACTCCAGCCACAGCCCCAGCTCGGCGTGCTCCGTCAGCTCCCGGGCCGGTCCCTCCGGCAAGGGGCAGCCAATCGTCAGCGGCCGGCTCGATATGCCGCCTTCGGCCAGCGGCACGACGCCCTTCGGAGTGAAGGCCAGAACGACCGCGCTGTCGATCCCGCCGCTGTTGAGGGCCTCGGCGCAGATCCTCTCCGCCGTCTCCTCGACGGTCGCACCGGCCTCGAGGCGGGCCAGGGAGATGGTCGTCGCGGCGCGCTCACTCATCTCCGAGGTGAGCCGCTCCGACACATGCCGCTCCCGCCCCTGCAAAGCGCGCTGGCGAACCATTGCGAGCAGCACGACCGAGCAGGTTCCCAGCGCTATCGGATCTATTTCGAACGAACGGGTGCGGGGCATGACATCCAGGACGACGCATCCGACGACCGCCACTATCGGCAGCCAGTCCGCGGTGGCGCGAGAGAAGCGCTCATATCGCAGTCCGTTGCTTTGCTTCAGAGTCCATGTCACGCCGCCGTAGCCGGCTATCAGAACCCCGGCCGGCAAGAGGAAATCCATCGGCTCGATCGAGTCCGGTGCGCCGGCGAGGGATCGCATGATCCAACCTCCCCAGGCCGTGGCCATCAGCACGATCCCCAAGGAGACGGCCCAAACGCCTCGCCGACTGAGTTCGACACGCAGGTAGAGGGCAGCGAGGGCCGTCGCCGCCGCACTGGCCAGGAGACCGGCCGAGACCAACGGGAGCAGCAGGTTCTCGGTCGGATTGGCCACCAGGTCGGCGATCTTGAGGCCCGACCCATTGCCCTTGCTAAGCCAGGTGGCGAACATGATCGTCATTGCCCCGGCCATGACGATCATGCCGTCCAGCAGAGCGGCTCTGCGCGTCTCCTGGTCGAGCCGGCGGATCAGAGCGATTACGACCGTCGCCACACCGATCACCGTGCCGACGACGTAACAGGCCTCCGAGACGGGGCCAAACGACGCAGCGGTACCGAGGATGTCCGGTATGTCGGCGACGACCTGGCCCACGGCGGTGAGCGCCAACGCGATCGCCAGAGAGGCGCGGAACCTCAGGTACTCGGGCGCTCCCCTAGCGGCCGCCTCCGCAACCGCGATCGCCGCCACTGCGGGCGCGACCGAACAGGAAACGTCCTCGAACAGGAGCCAGGAGTGGTTCGGGTTGATGAACTCCAGGACCGCCGCCGCCGCCGCAACGGTGGCCCCCACCATCAGGACGGTCAGTCCAGGCACTCGAGCGCGATAGCGCAGTATCGCCGACCGGCGCTTGGCTCCCGGCCGACCGGCCGAGTGAGCGCGCATGCCCCCGGACACGTCCGGGGCGTGCCGGAGTGGTCCCAACCAGCCTGCGGCCGGAAGGTTCACGCGGTGGCCAGCGCCAAATGCGGCGGGGGCCCGGCTTTGCGCCTGGCGTTCATAAGTTCCATCGATAGCAAGTCCGTCGGTTCCAGGTCGGCGTGCGCATTTCGGCCAACTGGGCGAGCGCATTTCGGCACGCAGGCGGGCTGCGGCCGTCCGTGTTGTAAGTATCGGCTGCGTCACCGCCAACTTCATTCATCCATTGCCCGTAAGAATCGCCGGGATTCGGTACCGTAGCCGCGTAACGGGGCCACGTACCTTGAGCAGGGCGTGGCCAGCGTTCGGAGGATCGGTGCGCATCGACGACTTCGCCCTCGAGCGGTACTTCGCGCGCTGGGAGTTCAGCGCCCAGACGCTGATGTGCGCATCAGACGTCGAAGGCTGGCGCCTCCGCGACCTGCTGGCGATGGCAGATCGGGACGGCCTGGAACGCTGGGATGGGCTACGTCTCGGCTACACCGAATCGATGGGCGATGCGGCGCTCCGAATGGAGATCGCGTCGTTGTACGAGCGCGTGACCTCGGACGACGTCCTCGTCTTCTCCGGCGCGGAGGAGGCGATCTTCTGTCTGCACAACATCCTGCTCGGGCCCCGCGATCATGCCGTGGTCGTGCGGCCGGCTTACCAGTCCCTGGCCGAAGTGGCGCACGCCGTCGGCGCGGCGGTCACGCGCGTGGAATTGTCCGAGGCCGACCGCTGGTGCCTGGACGTATCACAAGTCCGCGCCGCGTTGAAGCCGAACACCAGGCTCATCCTCGTGAACGAGCCGCACAACCCGACCGGATCGCTGAGCGATCGGGCGACCTTCGACCAGCTGGTCGAGCTTGCGTCCGAATCGGGCGCTCGTTTGATCGTCGACGAGGTCTACCGCTTCCTCGAGTTCGACCCGGCGGACAGGTTGCCTGCCGGCGCGGATGCGTCGCCAACGGGCGTGAGCATCGGCGTCATGTCCAAGTCGTTCGGGCTGGCGGGGCTGCGCATCGGCTGGGTCGCAACGCGTGATCGAGCCCTGCTGGAACGGCTGGCCGCGTTCAAGGACTACACGACCATCTGCAGTTCGGCGCCGTCGGAGGTGCTGGCCCTGATCGCGCTGCGGGCCCGCGAGCGGGTCCTCGCCCGCAACCGTGCCATCGTTGAGACGAACCTGCCGCTGTTGGATGGCTTCTTCGCGCGGTGGCAGGGCATCTTCGAGTGGGTCCGACCGCGCGGCGGAACCATCGGCTTCCCGCGTTTGCTGGCCGATCGACCGATTGACGAATTCGCGGACGATCTGGTCAGACAGACCGGCGTGCTGATCCTGCCCGGCTCTCTTTTCGAAGACTCGGGCAATCACTTTCGGGTTGGATTCGGACGGTCCAATCTGCCCGCGGGGCTGGAACGCCTGGAGAGGTTCGCCGAGCGGACGTTGCGCTAGGTCCGCGGTCTGAGCTGCTTCAGGGCGTCGGCAAAGAGCCCGTCGAAAGCGCGCGAGGTCGAGGGAAAGGCGTGGATCGTGGCCGCGAGAGTGGAGACCGGAATGCGCGCCTGGATCGCCAGGACCAGCTCGTGGATCGCCGCCGAGGCATCCGGGGCCACCACCGAGCCGCCCAGGATCGTCTCCGAAGGCCGATCGACGACGATCGCCAGGTGCCCGAAGGTAGCCTCCAGCGAGTAACCTCTGGCCGTGGTCGCCAGGTCGGCTACGAGCTCGAAGGCGTCCGCGCCGGCCGAACGGGCCTGTTCGAGGTCCAGGCCGACCGATGCGACCTCCGGCTCCAGGTAGACCGCGCGTGGGATAGCCCGGTAGTCGGGCGTCACCGCCTCGCCCATTGCCATTCGCACCGCCAGTCCGCCCTGGTAGTGGCCGACGTGGGTGAAGAGCTCGGGGCCAGCCGGATCGCCGATCAGAAAGATGCCATCCGCAATTCGAAGGCGGCCGTCCCTGGGCAGGGCGTTGGCGTCGACGCCGACCGATTCGAGGCCCAGACCGTCGAGACCGAAAGACCGTCCCAGGGCGACCATGATCTGCTGGCCCTCCACGACACCGCCGTCGCTCAACTCGACGACGTGAGCGTCGCGGTCTCCGGCTCGCGGTCTCACGCGGGTCGCCCGTGCGCTCAACCGAAGCTCCACTCCATCGTCGCGCAGGATCCGAGCGATTGCCTCGGAGTTACGAGCATGGTCCCGCTCCACGAGCCGCTCGTGGGAGTGCACCAAAGCCGTCTCCACGCCGAAGCGGGCGAAGACCGAAGCCATCTCCACGCCAGTGGCCCCGCCGCCCAGGACGACCAGGCTGCGTGGCAACTCACGTGTAGAGGTGGCTTCGCGGTTCGTCCAGGGGCCAGTTTCGGCGAGGCCCGGGATCGCCGGCATCTTCGATTGAGAGCCCGTGGCGACGACGACCGCGGCCGTCTTGAGATGCTGGGCCGAGCCGTCCGCTCGACGCACGTCAACCGCCCCCGGGCCCGCGACTCGAGCCTCGCCGCGGACGAGGGTCGCGCCCGCCGCTTCAAGCTGGCTAACGTGGCCGGAGTCATCCGGCCAGTCGCGCCCCTCTCGGTTGATCATGTAGTCACGCCGATCCGACGCCCGCTGCCACGGATAGCCCCCGCGGCGCCGTTCCGAGGCGGCGTGGAGCAGCGACTTGGATGGAATGCAGGCCCAGAACGAGCAGGACCCGCCGAACAACTCGCGCTCCACGACTGCCACGCTCGCACCGCGCTCGCGGGCCGCGTGCGCCGCAGCCTCACCAGCGGCTCCGGCGCCGATTACCACGAAGTCGAAACGATCCATCGTCCGCCCCACTTTTGCGCCCCAACGGTCGGGACGGTGGGTCGATCATCCGCCACGTGCGGCGCCGTGGCTCCAGCCTTCGCCCGTCGGTCCGCGAGGCGGGCCGCCAGGAGATCCATTGCCGGGACTGCCGACCGCCCATACCGGCGGATCGCTGGGCGCTTACCATTCATGTCGCGGGTGAGTCGTGCCGCCCATCCACCGCCCGTCTGGCTGTCGTCACGCCGCGGAGGGTTCCCGATGCCGCCGTTCGGTTTCGTCTTTGGCCACACCGGATCGGCTCCGTCTCCGTTTGGTGCTATCAACGGGCCCAGGCTCGCCGGCCCCGAGGGTAGCCACCCACTCCACTCCGTAAGCCCCGAGGAGCTCCTTGCGCCGACATCGGGCGCGGTCCTCGGCGAGTTCGTGCTGGACCATCCAGCTCGAGTAGGCGACGGCATCACCGGCCGCGTCAAACTGACCGCCAACGCGACGATCGAAGCTCGGAAGGCGTATCTCCGGCTCGTTGGCCTGCGGCTCGACGAGGTGCGACGTTCGAACGAACACACCGACGCGGAAGGCCACGTCACCTCAACGGAGCGATGGGTGGAGACATCCGGGAAGCTCTTCGTCACGGATTCTTTCCTCGAGCCGGTGGTCCCGACTAGCTTCCAACCCGGCCAAACGTGGGAGACAACGTTCATGGTCCCGGCGCCGGAGCTGGGTCCGCCAACGGCTCATCTGGGCGAGTCGATCATCGCCTGGGCGCTCGAGATCCGGTGGGACGTGCCCATGGGCGCGGATCAGTGGGCGGCGATCTACCTGCCACTGGCCCAGCACCCGGACCTCATTCGCGCGGGCGTCGGCAAGCAGGGCGGCGTGAGCCTGTTGGCGAGCGTACAGGTGAGTGACGCGTCGATCAACGTAACGTCGCCACTGCCGGCGCCAGCGGGTCAGGAAGTGGCCGTCAGCGTCTCCTGGCCCTCCGCTCCTTCCGGACAGGGAGCCCGCATCGAGATCCACCGCCGCACAAATTGCCCGAATGGAACCGAGGGCATCATCGCGACGGCCGCGATCGACCCGGCCTCGCTTGGGAGCGGCGCGGCACAGGCAAGCCTGCTGGTGCCGGCCGGGTCGGCGCCTTCGTTCGACGGCGCCGGGCTGGAGATCGACTACGTCATCCGCGTCCTTGTGGACCGCCGCTTCCGAACGGACGCAGCCATCGAGAGACCCCTCGCTGTCGTCTGAGCGGGCGAGCTGACCCGGACCGCATCATCCCGAAGAACGGGCGGTTTGGACCTGTTGGAGCGTCGCCACGGTCGTCGGGCGCCCGCCCGGCAGCCGCTCGGGTCAGCGAGCCTGATCGATGGCCTTCGCCGCGTCGGCGACCCGTTGCGCCGACCCGGCCGACTTGAAGAAGTCGGCCGGCAGCGTCACGCCGGTGGCGTGGTTCGGGCAATAGCCGTTCGGGACCTTGTGCAAGTACTGCTGGTGGTATTCCTCGGCGAAGTAGAACTCCGGGGCGGGGCGGATTTCAGTCCTGATGGTGCCCTTGCCGGCGGCGGCGAGACGCTCCTGGAACACGGCACGGGAGGCGATGGCGTCGCGCTCTTGGGCATCGCCGTGAGTCAGGATCGCCGATCGGTATTGCGTCCCGCGGTCCGCACCCTGGCGCATACCCTGCGTCGGGTCATGCGAATCCCAGAACAGCTTCAGCAGATCGCGGTACGCGACTTGCTTGGGGTCGAAGACGACGCGGACGCTCTCGATGTGGCCGGTCCGGGCGCTGCAAACCTCTTCATACGTCGGGTTCGGGGTCGAGCCGCCGGCGTAGCCGACGGAGGTCGAGATGACGCCGGGAGTCTGCCAGAAGAGGCGTTCGGCGCCCCAGAAGCAGCCCATCCCGAACTCGGCTATCTCCGAACCTTCGGGATAGGGCGGTCGGAGCGGTGTACCAAGGACGGCATGGCGGGCGGGAACGGGCATTGCCTCCGAGCGGCCGGGCAGGATCTCGTTGGGGTTGGGCATTCGCATCTTGTGCGGGTCGACGAACCAGTTCATGACCCGAGTCTACGCCGCCTCCAAAGTCGGGTCCGCCCCCCGACCGGGCGGGCCGCCGGGCGGACCGGCGAGACTGCAACGTCGCGACCCATGGTTTCCTCCTGCTACTGCAGTGAGGATAGGGCCGCGAAGCCCGCCAACCTCAGTTGTTCCGCTTCGTCGCGTCGCCTCCCGGAGTGCCGCCGGACGCCCCGCCGAAGTCGACCTTGACCGTCAGCTCCTCGACGCCGCGGACGAGGCCAATCTCCAGCATGCCGGAACCGGCCTTGGACAGGGCTTCGTGCAGGCCGTCCGGATCTTCGACCGCGGCGCCGCCGGCAGACACGATCAGGTCGCCCTCGCGGATGCCCGCCGCCTCGGCCGGGCTGCCTTCCTCGACGCCGCGCACGAGAACGCCGGCGCGATCGGGCAGGCCGACCGCCCGGCGTAGATGCCGCGCGACATGGCCGGGCGCCACGGCAACGCCGAGCAATGGCCGCGCCGCCGACTCGCCGCGGCCCAACGCGTCGATCCGGGCCCGCAGGCTTTCGTCCGCGGGAAGTGCGAGATAGAACCCTTCGCCGATCCGCTGCGTGTTGACGCCGAGCAACCGGCCTTCGGCATCCAGGATGGGGCTGCCCGAAGAGCCGGGCGCCAGCGGCGCCGTGTGTTCGATGCTGCCGCCGATCAGCCGGCCGCCCGGCCCGCGGAACGACCGCTCCATGCCCGAGATCAGCCCGACGGTCGCCCGCACGCCGCCCGAAGGAGCGCTCGCGACTGCGAACACGACGGCACCGACCTGCGGTGCGGACTTCGAATTCGCCCAGGGGATGGCAGCCGCGCCGGCGGTATCGACCTCGAGAACCGCCAGATCGCCGTCGACGTCCTCGCCGAGCAGCTTGCCTGGAGCCCGCCGTCCGTCCGCGAAGACGCACGTGGCTTCATCGCCGTGCATGTTGTGGGCGTTGGTGAGCACCCGATTCTCCGCCACGATCACCCCGGATCCGCGGCGCCATCGGCCGCCGATCCCAACCACTCCAGGAGTGGCCAGCGCGGCCACCTTGGCCACCGCCACCGAAAGCTCGTCCAGTGCGCCCATTTGAGTCGCTCCTCGGGAGCCGAGCCTTCCGGCCCGCGCCCATCCGTATCGTTTCCTGTCGCCGTAGTAGCTAGCGAGTTGCAAGTTACACCGCTCATCGGGATCGCGCAAGCGGCATACTCGCTACGATGGGGTGGTGCCCGAAGAAGCAACGCCATCTCCACTCCAGGCGGCCCTAGGTCGCGTTGGCGACCGCTGGAGCCTGCTCGTCGTCGAGGCACTGCTGGACGGGCCGCGGCGCTTCAATGACCTGCAGACCGCGCTGGGCGGCATCGCGCCAAACATCCTCTCGGACCGGCTCAAGCGGCTGGAGCGCGAGCGCGTCCTGCTGGCCCGGCCCTACTCCCAGCGGCCCGTCCGCCTGAGTTACGAGCTGACCGCCGATGGCCGCGAGCTGGCAGGAGCGCTCCGCCTTCTGTCCGACTGGGGATCGCGAGCCGACTCGTCCGACGCCCTTCGGCACCGGACCTGCGGCACTCCGCTGGAAGCGCGCTGGTACTGCCCGACCTGCGCCCGAAGCATCGAGACCAACGAGGCAGCCGAGCTCCGGCTGCTGTAGCGGCGATCCGGCGCCAGGCGACGCCGCCCCCCGTTCCCGTCGTCGCGACCAATAGTGGCGCGCCGTCGACGACCTCCCGGTCACGAGTCATAGTTGCCGCTGACAGGGAGGCCGACATGACCACACACGACAACACGGGCGGCGACTCACGCGAGCTCGCCCAGCTGCGGTTGGAACGCCACCACCATTCGGACGACGACCTCGACGGAGTGGCCCTGCACCGCGCCGGCGAGACATCGCTTGAGCTTGACGACGAGCTGACCCGCGATCGAAGGGCAGCCATCTCGCCTGAGGACTGGGCCCGCTTCGAGGCGTACATGGCCGAGATCCTCACGGCGATGGGCATGAAGCTCAACCAACCGGGGACTCGGGATACTCCGCGACGTTTCGTGCGGGCGCTGTTCGACTCGACCGAAGGTTACGAGGGCGACCCCAAGCTCGTGACCGTCTTCCCGACCGAGTGCTACGGCGGAGCCAGCTGCGAACTGTCCCAAGTGGTCGAGGGACCAATCCCTTTCACCGCCCTGTGCGAGCACCATGTCCTGCCGTTCTTTGGGCGCGCCTTCGTCGGCTACATCGCCCATGAGAACATCATCGGCATCAGCAAGCTGACCCGGCTGGTGCGCATCGCCACTCGCCGTTTCGGCGTCCAGGAGCGGATGACCCACGAGATCGCTACTGCCCTCGCCGAGCTGACCCAACCGCACGGCGTGGCGGTGTATATGGAAGCGCACCATCTGTGCACGCAGATGCGTGGCGTCCGCGAGGTGCATCCCATGACCCGTACCACGGCATTTCGTGGCGCGTACGAAACGAGCGCGCCGCTGCGCTCGGAGTTCTACGATTTGGCGGGGCTTGGGCGCGGGGTTCGCGACTGACGCGAGCAGCGCACTGGCGCATTCGACCCGGGAGGGCCGCAACGATGGCAGGCCGAAGCGAGGGACTCGCGCTCGAGTCGCTCTGGCACGCCCCGTCGACGGCGCCAGGAGACGGCATCGACGTTCGAGGCGGGTTGCTGCCAGCGGACCTGGCCGCGCTCTATCCGGGCGAGCTGGCCGTGGCCCTTGTCAACGAACGCCCCACGGTGATCGGCAACTTCGTGTCCAGCGTGGACGGAGTGGTTGCTCTCGGACCGAGCGAACCCGCGGCCGGCGGGGGCGAGATCAGTGGCTTCTCGGCCGCGGACCGGTACATGATGGCTCTGCTGCGGGCGCTCGCCGACGTCGTGGTCGTGGGCGCTGGCACGGTCCGCGTCGGCACGCGCCATCGCTGGACGGCGGACTTCCTCGCTCCAACCCTAGCCACCGCCCTGGCCGCCTGGCGCGCGGATCTGTGGCTTTCGGCTCAGCCGACCACCATCGTCGTTACCGCCAGCGGCAATCTGGATCCCGCTCACCCCGGTCTATCTGCTCCGGACGTTCCGGTGATAGTGGCCACCACACCGGCCGGAGCGGAGCGCCTGAATGCGCAGCCTCTCCCCGCCAACATGAAGGTGGCGCCCGTAGGCTCGAACGATTTGGTCCCGGCCGGGGCGATCCTGGAGTTGATACGAGGGACCGGCGCGCGTCTGGCACTCTGCGAGGGCGGCCCGCATCTCTTTGGCGAGATGCTGCGCGCGCGCCTCATCGATGAGCTGTTCCTCACGGTTGCGCCACAGATCGTCGGTCGCGCCAAGGCACACCGCCTGGGGTTGGTCGAAGGCACGAGCTTCAGCGAGAGTCACGGGCGCTGGTCGAACCTGCTGTCGGTCCGCCGCGCGGGCGACGATCTCTTCCTCCGCTACCGCTTCGAGCGGTAGCGGAAGGGGCGCATGGAGCGCCCGGGTCGGCCGGTCGCCTAGAATGGGTCGGGCATAAATCGGACGGGTCCATCGCGGCCGTTTTCGGTCGCGCCTGAACGTCGCGGCCGCTGCCCCGGCTGCGCCCTCATCGACGAAAGGTACGCATGAGTCGGACTTTGCGCATCGGCGTCCTCACCGGAGGCGGCGACGTCCCCGGTCTCAACGCCGTCATCAAGAGCGTCGTCTATCGCGCAACGGAGCTTGGCCACGAGGTCTACGGCATCAGGCGCGGCTGGGAAGGCCTGACCCACATGAAGCCGGGCCCAGGGCTGGACGAGGACTACATCGTCCCGCTGGATCGAACCAACACCCGCTCGATCGATCGGACGGGGGGCACCTGGCTGCACACCTCTCGCACCAACGCCCGCAAGATGAAGGCCGGCAAGACGCCCGCACACATCGGACCGGAGCGCCTCAAGCAGCTCGAGGTCAAGGAGGGCGTCTACAACTTCACGCCCGTCGTCCTTGAGAATATCGAGAAGCTCGGGCTTGACTACCTGGTCCCGATCGGCGGCNNAGCCAGGTGCTGGCCGACAAGGGCGTCAAACTCGTGGCCGTGCCAAAGACCATGGACAACGACGTCCAGGGCACCGAGTACTGCATCGGCTTCTCGACCGCCATCACTCGGGCCAAAGACGCGATCAACCGCCAGCGGACCACCCTCGGCTCGCATGAGCGGATCGGCGTCTTCCGCATCTTCGGCCGAGACGCGGGCTTCACGGCTCTTTATACGGCCTACGTCACCAGCGCTCGCTGCCTGATTCCGGAGTACAAGTTCGACCTCGATCATCTGGTCGAGCTTCTCGTCGAGGACAAGAAGAACAATCCGAGCAAGTACTCGTTCGCCATTGCCGCCGAAGGTGCCATGTGGGAGGGCGGCAAGCTCGAGGAATACGGCCCGGCCGACTCCTTCGGCCACCGCCACAAGGCCAACATTGCCGAGGTCCTCGCCGCTGAGATCCAGAACCGTTCCGGCCTGGAGACCCTCTCGTCCGAGCTGACCTACGACCTCCGTTCCGGCGACCCGGACGCTGTCGACTCGATCGTCGGCATCACCTTCGCCAATGTGGCCATGAACTTGATCGCGGAAGGCATCAGCGGCCGCATGGTCGCCGTCCGCGGCGGCAAGTACAGCCACTCCCCGCTGCCGAACCCGGATCAGGGCCCGCGCTCGATCGACATCCCGACCATGTACAACACCGATCGCTATCGCCCCATCTACACCAACCGGAACGGGCTGCCTCTTCTGCTTGGCATCCCTGTCCCAGAGGATCCGACGCTCGCCGGGTAGCAATTCGCCACCGGATCGAGGGGGCCCTCGGCATCGCAGCCCGGCCCTCTCACCCTCGCGGTGTACCTTCTAGGAGCTACGTTTGACAACCGGACGCGTGCAATGCACGGTTCACAGGTGACCACCACCCCTCCCGCCACTCCGACCCTCAACGGCTATGACCTCCTGCGCTCCCTGGAACTGCCGATCGAAGGACCGGTCCTGTGGGGGCGACCCGTCGTCCCGAGCGGGCCAGGTGTCTTTATCGTCGAGTTGCCGGCCTCGCAGCCCAAGGTTTCCATCGACGCCGCCGCCATCCGACAGTGGCTGGAGCGCGCCCCCGACCTGCGCCTCGACGGCAAGCGCCCCACAATCGCGGAACTGCAGACGCGCCTGGCCTCGTTCTGGTTGCCGTCTCAGGTGATCCTGTACATCGGCTCCAGCCAGAAGTCGGTCGGCGCGCGCCTGTCCGGCATGTACAAGACGCCCCTCGGCGAGAGGCGGCCGCAATCGGCCGGCTACTGGCTCAATACGCTCCACCACCTGAGCCGGGCCCGAATCTGGTGGTCGCCTACCGCGGAAGGCGAGCTCTGGGAAGACGCTCTGATCGACCGTTTCGTCATGTCCGCCGGCGCCCTGCCCTACGCCGTGTTGGTCACGCCGGCCGGGGAACATCGTAGCCATGGCATTACGGCGCCACTGCACGATGAGCACGCGGGCAGATCTACCCCAAAAGAGACCCACTTGACGATCCTCCCCGATGGTACGGAGGAGGTCCCGCCGGCACGCGGCGCTTCGCGCGGCGCGCGGGCCGCTGCGGCGAGGACCGCGGTCGCCGCGGCGCGAACCACGGCCGCGCGCAAGGCAGCCGCCGACAAGCCGGTTTCCTCGCGCGACAACACCCCCCGCAGACGAGTCGTGCCCAGAGCCGAGCCCACGACCCGAGCGCGGCGGCTGTCACCCCCCCTCGGCATCGCCAACGCTCCGACCCATCTCACGGCCGACGGGCTGGCCAATCTCCGCGTCGAGCTGGAAGAGCTGACCACGCGCCGACGCCCCGAGGTGATTTCCCGCATCAAGGCCGCCCGGGAACTGGGCGATCTGAGCGAGAACGCCGACTACGAGGCCGCCCGAAAGGAACAGTCGTTCCTGGAAGGCCGCGTGCAGCAGCTCGAGCAGATGATCAAGAGCGCGGTGATCATCGAGACGACCAGCGAAGGAGGCAGCGTGGTCGCCCTCGGGTCGACGGTGGTGGTCGAGACCGACCGCCACGGGGAAGAGACCTTTACCATCGTCGGCTCGGCCGAGGCCGACGCAAGCGCCGGCAAGATCAGCTTCACTTCACCGATCGGGCGGGCTTTGATCGGTCGCAAGGCCGGCGAAAAGATTCGCGTCGAAATCCCTCAGGGCTCGATGGACTTCCGCATCATCGGAGTGCGCTAGCTCGCCGAAACGATCGCCAGCGGGCCGTCTTTGCCGCGGGGCGGGCGAGACCTGGTTGTCAGGCGGCGGCGCCGTCCTTCGACGCCGAGCAGTCTAGCGAGCCGCGCCGGCAGCCGTCCGGCCCTACCTCAGGATGAGGCTGCGAATACCGGGACGTCCGCGACCTTGAGAACCTGATCCGACGACAGGTCGGCGTGACTGGTGCGGACGGCCAGCGAGACGCTGACCTCGCCAGCCGCTGTCAGCATCTGAGTGCCGATCGTCACACGCCGATTCACCGCAACATCCTTGTTGGTGCCGGGAGCTCCGTTGCCGTAGACGATCAACTCGTTCATCGGGTGCTCCAGGTCCAGCTGCGTCGCCGGCAACGCCAGCCGGGTCGGGTCGATAACCTGCCAGGCGGAGACGCCAACCTGCTCGACGAGCACGTGATAGCCCGCGTTGTCCGGGATGACGTTGACCACCGGCAACGCCCCAGAGTAGCGAACCAGGACCCGCGGAGTGTCGATTACTCCGTGGAGGCCGAGCGAGTCGAATGAGACATCGACCGGCTTCGCGGTGCCCCTGATGTCCACGGGCAGAGCCACGATCCAGCGGTCCGCAGGCGAGGCGATGGCTGCGAGCGCGTCCGCGATCAAGCGCGCCGCGACCGGACCCACCAGAACGATGCCGCCAGTCTGTGCGCTCGAGCCGTCGAGCTGCTGGATGGCTACATTCGGCATGAATTCACCGGCATATGCCCCCACTCGGAGTCCGTATCGATTCCCTGCCACGGCCTTGTACGTGACCGATCCGTTGACGAGGGTCGCTCGCAGCCCCGGGACTGCCTGGACCGGCACGACGGTCCCGTCGCCTGCGTAGTAGACAATCGAGCTGCCGCCGGCGGTGAAGCCTTGCGGGTGCGGTTCAGCCGGCGGCGAGACCGGCGTCGAAGACGAGGCGAGGGAGGGCGTAGGCTCCGGGGGCCCGGATGGCGTCGGCAGCGCAGCCGTAGGCGAGAGCCCGACAGTCGGAACGGAGCCGGAGAGCGTTGGGATCAGGCGCCCTGTCGGAGAGCTTGCACCGGGACCGCCCGGATCGATCGCGACTGCTGCCACGCCCCCCACGATGAGGGCCACGGCAGCCACAGTCAGCCCGGCGACCCATCTCCGTCTGGATTCCATCGCCACTCCGCTGCGGTGGGGATGACTCGCGCCAGTCTAGCGTCAAGGCGAAGCCTGAGCCGTCCGGCGGCGGGGCCGAATGGCCCGCACTCCCTGACCTGATGGCACTCCTGCCCCGACCTGATGGCACTCCCGCGTCCGGGGCGTGGCGGGCATCCTCCAGGGATGGACGATCACGCCTCGGACATCACCGGACTCACATGGTTCGGCTCCGAGCTCTAATCGCAAGCCTGCCGCCGATGGCGAGCTGACCGATTCAGGCGCGTACTCCGCGCTCCGTCACACCGCGAACTCTGGCGTTGGCCCCAAAGGGTTGGGTACATCTATGCAAATAGTCGCTTGCATCAAGCAGGTTCCGGACACCACTCAAGTCCAGATCGATCCGGTCACCAATACGCTTGTCCGCGAAGGCATCCCGTTCATCGTCAATCCGTACGACACGCATGCCCTCGAGACCGCGTTGCGCCTGAAAGACGAATCTGGCTGCCGGGTCACGGCCATCTCGATGGGGCCGATGAACACGGAGGCAACCCTCCGAAAGGCGCTCGCACTGGGCGTCGACCGAGCCGTGCTCTTGTCGGACCGAGCGTTCGGCGGCGCGGACACGCTCGCTACCAGCAACGTCCTCGCGGCCGCAATCCGCCGCCTCGACGATGAGGAGGAGGTGTGCATCGTCTTCTGCGGCAAGCAGACCATCGACGGCGACACCGCTCAAGTGGGTCCGGGCATTGCGACGAGGCTCGGCTGGTCCCAGCTGACCCTCGTCGACAGGATCGTCAGCATCGACCTGGACCAGCGCCGGCTGCGGGTTCGCCGCAAGCTCGAGGGGCGCCATGAGATCGTCGAGGCCCCCCTGCCGGTGACGATCACTGTGGTCCGTGAAATCAACCGACCGCGCTACCCGACTGTGCCGATGCGCCTCCTTTCGCAGGCAGGCGAGATCGAGGTCTGGAGCAACCGAGTGCTGAAGATGGACGTTCGAGAGATCGGCCTCAAAGGATCGCCCACCTGGGTCAGCCGGATCTTCTCGCCGCAGCGCGACAAGGGCGAGATCATCGGTGACGGCGTGAATGATCCGGTCGGCGCAGCCAGTCTCCTGGTCGAGAAGCTGCTGAGCAAAGACCTGGTGTCGCTCTAATGGCCGAAGACAAGAAGCCCATCAAGCGGCCGCGCGGCAAGGCCCAGCTGACCGAAGGGCGCTGCCTGGCATGCGGCGCCAGATGCCAGAGTGCCTGCCCGGTCGACGATTGCATCGAAATGGACGACGCCGGCTCGCCGGTCATCGACCAGTCCAAGTGCATCGGCTGCGTGAAGTGCGTCAAGGTCTGTCCCGCCCAGGCCATCGACATGTTCTTCACGCCCGAGGAACGGGCCATCCTGGACCAGATACTCGCCGAACGCGGTGCCGAAGGCGCCGAGGATCCCGAGGCTCGGGCGCTGGCCAGGAAGCTGGCCGAATACCGGGGCGTCTGGGTGCTCGTCGAGCAGACAGAAGGAGAGGCGGCCAAGGTCTCGTGGGAACTGCTCGGCAAGGGACGCGCGCTCGCGGACACCCTGAGTGTGCCGCTTTCGGCGCTGGTCATCGGCGCCGAAGTCGAACACCTCTGTAGCGAGGCCTTCGCGTACGGCGCCGACACGGCATACCTCGTGGACGCGCCGGCCTTCCGCTACTACCGCACCCAGAGCTACTTGCGGGCGGTCTGCCAGCTGGTCGCCAAGTACAAGCCGGAGATCATCCTGATGGGGGCCACCGGCCTGGGTCGCGACCTGGCCGGAGCCGTGGCTACCGCCGTCGGCACGGGCCTCACCGCAGACTGCACCGGCCTCGCCATCGACGACAAGCGGAACCTGATGCAGACCCGACCCGCCTTCGGCGGCAACATCATGGCCACCATCATGTGCGACCGCTTCCGGCCCCAGATGGCCACCGTGCGGCCGCATGTCATGCAGATGCCGGACAAGGACCCGAACCGGATCGGCACGACGATCAGCGAGACCTGCGAGATCGAGGAGGAGGACATCCTCGTCAAGGTGCTCGAGACAATCGGCGACAGGCAGAGCCACAACGTCGACATCGCGGGTGCCGACCTCATCGTTTCGGGCGGCCGAGGGATGATGGGCAAGGACAACTTCGCCGTCCTCCAGGAGCTGGCCGACGAGCTCGGCGGCGTGGTCGGAGCTTCCCGTTCGGCCGTCGATGCGGGCTGGATGCCTATGGATCGCCAGGTAGGGCAGACGGGTAAGACGGTCCGTCCCAAGATCTACATCGCCTGCGGCATTTCAGGCGCGATCCAGCATCTGGTCGGCATGCAGGACTCGGACGTCATCATCGCCATCAACCGCGACAAGGACGCCCCGATCTTCCAGGTAGCCAAGTACGGCGTGGTCGGCGACGTCCTCACGATCGTGCCCGCCATCACCAACCGCCTGCGGCAACTGAAAGCGGCTGGGAGCCCCAAATGAGCCAGCAAATCGCGTTCACGATCCTGGTGCTCCTGGCGGCGGCGACCTTCGGCGTCCTGACCTGGCGCCGTCTGTCTCTGATCCGGTTCGGCAAGGCCGAGAACCGGTTCGACCATCTCGCTCGACGAGCCTGGGACATGCTCCTGTACTCGTTCGGACAGAAGCGCGTGCTGGCGCGCCCATTTGGGGTCAATCACTTCGTCATCTTCTGGTCGTTCCTGATCCTGCTGATCGCCAACTCCGAGTTCATCGTGAGTGGGCTGCTGCCGGACGTGAGCCTTCGCCTCCTGCCAGACTTCGTTCGGGGCCCGCTGCTCCTCCTGTTCGACGTCGTCTCGTTGCTGGCGCTGGTCGCCATCGTGCTGGCGGTCGTGCGGCGGCTGCTGTTCAAGCTCGACACGAAGTACGTCAAGCGGCGAAGCGTCGAGGGATTCCTGATCCTGGCGTTCATCGGCCTGCTGATGGTCGCCTACTTCGGCATCCACGGATCCGAGATCGCGCGCGGCCAGGAGCCTCTCAAAGCCTGGATGCCCGTATCGTCGCTGGCCGCCAGCCTTCCAGGCGATGGCGCCTACGGCTCCTACTTCTGGTGGCTACATGCCGTGGTGCTGTGCGCCTTCCTGGTCTTCCTGCCAATCTCGAAACACATGCACATCATGACCGCCATCCCCAACTCCTTCTTCGCTCGGCTGGACAAGCCAAACACCCAGCCGCGTGAGGAGTTCGCGCCCGGCAACACCTACGGAGCGGGCATAGTCAGCGACTTCACCTGGAAGGATCTGCTCGACTCGTTCTCATGCACAGAGTGCGGCCGATGCCAGGAAGCCTGCCCGGCGACTGCCACCGACAAGGCGCTGAACCCGCGCCAGGTCATCCACTCCATCAAGATGAACTTGCTGGCCAACGCGTCTGCCGTCAAAGCGGGCCGGCAGCCGGCGGTGCCGCTCATTGGCGCCGAAGGCGAAGCGACGAACGCGACGGAGGCGATCTGGGCCTGCACCACGTGCGGCGCCTGCATGGAAGCGTGCCCGGTGCTGATCGAGCACATGCCCAAGATCGTCAAGATGCGCCGCAATCTCGTGGAGATGAAGAGCGAGTTCCCGGACGAGTTGCTGAACCTGTTCGAGAACATGGAGCAGCGGTCCAATCCTTGGGGCATTGCACCTACCGAGCGTACGAAGTGGCATACCACGATGGAGGTCAAGGACTTCGTCGCCGGCGAGACCGAGTACCTCTTCTACATCGGCTGCGCGGGAACTTTCGATTCGAGGCAGAAGGCCGTCACGGTCGCGATCGCGACCGTGCTGAACCTGGCCGGTGTCAGCTGGGGAGTGCTCGGCAAAGAGGAGAGATGCTGCGGCGACAGCGCCCGCCGGCTCGGAAACGAGTACCTCTTCGACCAGATGGCGCGGCAGAACGTGGAGATCTTCACCAGCAGGAAGGTGACGAAGGTCATCACGCAGTGTCCGCACTGCTTCAACACTCTCAAGAACGACTACCGCCAGTACGGACTCGAACTGCAAGTGCTCCACCACTCCGAGGTGCTCGGGCGGCTGCTGGCAGAAGGCAAGGTCAAGCCCAATCGCCAGGTAACGGCTCTGGGCCAGGTCCTCTACCACGACTCTTGTTATCTCGGCCGACACAACGGTATCTACGACGAGCCGCGCCGCGCCATCGCCGCCATGACGGGCGAGGCGCCCGTCGAAGCGCCCCGCAACCGCGCGAACGCCTTTTGTTGCGGCGCGGGCGGCGGCCGGATGTGGATGGAAGAGGGTGTCGGGGAACGGATCAACGTCGAGCGAGTTGGGGAGGCGATCAGTGCGCTACAGGCCGGCCCATCGACGGTCTGCGTCGCGTGCCCCTATTGCCTGACCATGTTCGAAGACGGGCTCAAGGACAAAGGCGTTGACAACATCCGCGTCATGGACGTTGCCGAGGTAGTGGCGGAGGGCCTCCGACCCTCCCTGAATTAGCGGCGCCGACACGGCTGCCCGACGCTGGCCGGCGACGGGGCCGAATGGCCCGCGCGCCGCGCCCTGATGGCACTGCCCCTGGCCGGGGCCTAAATGCATGCTCGCGCCATGGACGATTACGCCGCCGTCATCGCCATGCTCAACAACACGTGGTTCGGGGCCGAGCTCGCGCCCGAGACTCAGGAACGTCTGGCCAGACTTGGCGAGATCGCGGACTTCGCGGTGGACGAGGTCATCCTCCAGGAGGGCGACGAAACGAGGGCGATGGGCGTCCTCCTGTCAGGGCGACTGGCGCTGCGGACGCTCGTCCCAGAGCGTGGGCCAGTCACGATCCTGAGCGTCGAACCGGGTGACATCTTCGGTTGGTCCGCCGTCCTGACCGATGCCCAAGCTCAATCCACAGTGGTGGCGACCCAGGCCAGCCAGGCCCTCTTGATCGACGGGGCGAAGCTCCGAGCCGCTCTCAAAGAAGA
Organism: Chloroflexota bacterium; assembly: GCA_003158675.1. Taxonomy (GTDB): domain Bacteria; phylum Chloroflexota; class Limnocylindria; order Limnocylindrales; family CSP1-4; genus Fen-1039. The sequence continues at coordinate 53,517 of PMKN01000089.1, forward strand.
CCATGCCCTCGCCGCAAGTCTCTACCCACGGGTCCTCAAGGCCGTGGCCAGGCGCCTCCGAGCGACCCGACTGCAGCTCCTGGATCTGTTCGCCCGCTGAGGGTCGCATTCGCGGCCGTGCGTGATTCGCGCCCGGGAGGTTCCGGATCGGTGATCGCCAACCCCGCTCCCAGCCCGACCGCCGCCAGGCAGTGGTTCCTGGCGCGTTCAGACCTCGACGCCCTGATCCAGGCCCTGCGCAAGTCGGGCCGGACCGTCATCGGCCCTACCGTCCGCGATGGTGCGATCGTCAACGATGAGATCGCCTCGGCCTCGGATCTGCCGAGCGGGATCCGCGACGAGCAGGCCGCCGGTCGCTACCGGCTGGCCGATCGATCGGACGAGCGCGTCTTCGGCTACACCGTCGGACCGACGCCGTGGAAACGCTTCACATTCCCTCCGAACCTCGAGATCTCGACCGCTCACATGTCCGGCGGCTTCGGCTTCGAGGAGCCCCACATCGTTGTACCGGAACTGGCGTTCCTGGGCGTCCGGGCCTGCGAGATCGCGGCCCTCGCAATGCAGGATCGCGTCTTCCTGGGCAGCCCGTTCACGGACGAGGACTTCCGGGCCCGCCGCAAGGCCGCCCTGATCGTAGCCGTGCAATGCACCACGTCGTCCAGCACGTGCTTCTGCTCATCGATGGGCACCGGGCCGGAGGTTCGCAGCGGCTACGACATCCTCCTCACGGAGATCGACGATGGTTTTGTCGTCCAGGCCGGGTCGCCGGTCGGAGCGGCGATCGTCGCCCAGGTGCCGACGCGCCGGCCCACGCATGCGGAGACGGGCGCCGCGGTGGATGTCGTCGAGGCCGTCCGAACGCAGATCGGCGAGCCGCTCCCGATCGCCGGCATAGACCAGCGCCTGCAGCACCAGTTGGACAACCCGCGCTGGGCCCTGGTCGGAGAACGCTGCGTCGAATGCGGCAACTGCACCATGTCCTGCCCCACCTGCTTCTGTACGGCGGTCACGGAGCGCTCGGATATGGAAGGCAAGAGCAGCGTCACGGAGCGGATGTGGGATTCCTGCTTCGACGTCAATTTCGCCAAAGTTGCCGGCGGCGACTTTCGGGCCCGACCGCGAGACCGCTACCGGCAATGGCTGACCCACAAGTTCTCCACGTGGATGGACCAGTTCGGCAGCTTCGGGTGCGTTGGCTGCGGCCGCTGCATCACCTGGTGCCCCGTTCGAATCGACGTTCGCGAGGAGCTCCTTGCAATCGCCCCGATCATCCAGCCGATCGAGCGACCGGTGGCCGTGGAGCCGGTCGCCGCCAGCCCAGGCGACTTCTCGATCGCCCGCCTGGCCTCGGTCCGCGAAGAGACCGATGACACCACGACCCTCTCACTCACAGACCTGGACCCGGCCTTCCTGGCTGGCCGGCCGGGCCAGTTCGTCATGGTCGCCCTGCCGGCCTTCCCGGCCGTCCCGATTTCCATCTCGCGCTTCCACGCAACGGGCATCGATCTGACGATCCGCGCCGTCGGGGCCACTTCCACCGCTCTCGTGAACCTGCACCCGGGCGCCAAGGTCGGCGTCCGCGGACCGCTCGGGACCTTCTGGCCGATCGAAGACGCCTACGGTCGGCACGCGGTCGTCGTGGCCGGTGGCGTCGGCCTCTCGCCGCTGCACGGCCTGGTCGAGGCTCTCGTGGCCAACCGCGATCGGTTCGAGTCCGTTTCGCTGTACTACGGCTCGCGCACTCCGGAGGACCAGCTCTTCCGAGACGACCTGGTGGCCTGGTCGGCCGGCAAAGCCATCGACGTGGCCGTGACGGTGGACCGGGCCGGTCCCGAATGGAAAGGCCGGGTCGGGGTTGTCACCACTCTGTTCGACATGATGGCCTGCGACTGCTCGCGGATCACGGCCTTCGTCGTCGGCCCCGAGCGGATGATGCAGGCATCGGTTCAGTCGTTGATCTCCAAGGGCGTTCCGCCGGAGCGGATCTATGTCTCGATGGAGCGCCACATGGAGTGCGGCATCGGCCTGTGCGGCCACTGCCAGACGGGGCCCTACTTCGTCTGCAAGGACGGCCCGGTCTTCAGCCTCAGCGAACTCGGCGATCTCTACGTCCGGGAGGGCATCTGATGGCATCGACCGGAAAGGCCGTCCGACCGCGAGTCGCCGTCGCCAAGTTCGCCTCCTGCGACGGCTGTCAGCTCACGATCCTGGACCTGGAAGAGCACCTCCTCGAAATCGTGAGCCGGTTCGACATCGTCGAATTCCCCGAAGCGACGTCTCGCCACTCCCCCGGCCCGTACGACGTCGTGTTCGTGGAGGGCTCGATCAGCGCGCCCGATCACCTGGACCAGATCAAGGCCCTGCGCAAGCAGGCTCGCCTCCTGGTCACGATCGGGGCCTGCGCCACGGCCGGCGGCATCCAGGCGCTGCGCAACTGGGCCGACCACGATGCCTTCCGAGCCACCGTCTACGAACACCCGGATTGGATCGAGTCGCTGAGCACGGCGACGCCGGTCTCGGACCACGTCAAGGTGGATGCGGAGCTGCGCGGCTGCCCCATCGATCCCGGACAGCTCCTGGAACTGATGACCGCCGTGATCGTCGGCCGCCGGCCCCAGATCCGCGACGAAGCGGTCTGTCGCGAGTGCAAGCGCAGGGGCATCGTCTGTATGGTCGTGGCCACAGGCCAGGCGTGCATGGGCCCGGTTACCACTTCCGGCTGCAACGCGCTGTGTCCAAGCTACGGCCGAGGCTGCTACGGCTGCTTCGGGCCGCGTTCCGCAGCGAACGCGCGGAGCTGGAGCGCGGACTTGCTCCGCTCGGGCCGCCCGCCGGAGGAAGTCTGGCGCCTCTTCGCGGGCTTCACTGCCTATGCGGAGCCGTCCCGGGCCGTCCTGACGGAGCTGGGCAAGACGAAGCCATAGCACCAGGCAGCGTCGCCGCGTCCGGGCCACCTCGAATGGTCTGGCCGAGAGGAGTGCGGCGAGCGACCGCCTGACGCGTTGCTCCGTAGTCGCGCTCGCGATGCCATCGACGAGTCGGGGGAGCCGAGTCTCGGTACTACATCCGATTGTGCATGGACGGTTGAGGGCGTCTCAGTCTGTCGAAGGCGGCTAGCGTTGCCCAATGGGGAGGAAGTGCCTGCTGGCTCCCATGAGTGAGAGTTCGCGTTCGATCAACTCGATAGCCCGCAGAACCACCGCCCATCGGATCGGATTGCCGTGTCGTTCAAGCAGATCTGGCATCAATGACCAAGGACCCTCAATGGCGAGGATCTCGAGGTTCGACAGGCCGGCATCGTCGGCTGTCGATCAGGCCTTGAGGCTGGGCTTTTCGATTTGACGTTTCGGATCGGAAGCGTGTCTGCCGAGGGGCATCGGTCGCTAAGGACGCTTGACCGCAAACACGGGAATGCATTTCCCCTGTAAGACATGCGCACTTTCTCCCCGCCCGGCATGTCGCCGGACCACTTCACGATCGGACGGGCACGGGGGGCACAGCCTCGACTATCTCCAGCATCTCGGCGGGATACCGCCCCTCAAGAACAGCGCGGGCCTCGGAGGTCAACGGGTATACCGAAACCAACACTTTGTCGACTATTGGGTCGAAGACGACGCCCCAGACCGGCACGCTTGCGGCATTGAGGGACCCCATGTCGTCTGAGATCTGCGATTGGAGAGCTCGACCGACCACCGACGAAACCGGGACGATCCGGACATACACGGCGCAGTCGGACCGCACCAGCGCTCGAATGGCGGTGACGTGAGCGTTGGCCTGCCCCGTGAAGTTGATGTAGAACCGCCCGCCGCTCAGGAAGTCCTCGCCCCAATCGGCCTGGTCCCGGCCGTAGGTGTCAGTCGGAGATACGCAACGGTCGGAGTCCACAGACGTGCCATCCGGATTAACCGGGTACACCGCGAAGGACGGGTTAGGCTGAGAAGTAGGCTGCGAACCTACCTGGCCGGGGAGCCAGGCCCACGTCCCGGTCGCCACGACCGCGAGCGCGACCGCAGCTGCACCAGCCAGCAGCAATTGACGACGGGGCATGGGCGGGCGATACGGGGCCTGCGCTGCAATCGCCCGCTGACCCCAATCCCCGGCGAGGGCCGATACAAGTCGATTGTGCTGGTCTAGGAGCGACCGGCATCGATCACACCTGAGCAGATGCGCCCGCTTGTCTGCGGGCCAGCCTTCGGTCAAGCCGTGCCGGTCGGCGGCACCCATGATCATTCGTTCGTCCAGGTGCTCTCCCGCACGAGACATCCACGGCAGAGTCTTCATCGATGCACCTCAACTCCGTCGCCGAGCTCTCGAACGAGCTTGACCCGTGCCTTGAAAAGCGCCGAGGCCAGGCCTCCTCGGGTGATGCCCATTGCGCCCGCCGCCTCGGCTTGCGAATAGCCAAGGCCATAGACGAGCGCGATGGCGAGCCGCTCCCGTGGTGGCAGGTGAGCCACGGCGATCCCGAGATCGAGCACTCCGCTTCGATCGAGCGGAAGATACGCGGCCTCCGAGTCGAGCGAACTCGGGCGACGGCGGCGTTGCTGCCGATAGCAGGCTCTAACCATCATGCGGCGCAGCCAGGCCTGCAGCTTCTCGCCCTCTCGGAGCTGACCGAGGTGTCGGCGCCCTTCGAGGAGGACCTCCCGGGCAATATCTTCGGCGTCATTGCCCGCGCCCAGGGCATGACCCAGGCGCGTCAACTCGGCAAACAGAGGCGGATAGCGTTCATCGAAGTCCTCGTCGGTGATCGATGCCAAGGCCAACTCCACACTCATCTAGTGTGCCGGAGCAGGCCCGAATGTTTCCTATCCCGCCCCACTCCGATGTGCTGGCACAACCCGAAGCTGTGAGTGCGGCTCCGTCGGTTCCGCCGACTGTGCGGCCGTTTCCCCACAAGCCTAAAGCCCGAATCGCTCCGTCGGCACGGAATCTGACTAGATCAGCAGGACGGGGTGACGCAGGGCGAGCCTCCGAAGAAGCTGTTGACCCCCGGCAGAGAGCCGGGGTCCGGGGAGACCGGCCGATCACAAGTGTCACGTATGACGCGACTCATGTGTAACCGATGTCGCGCTCAAGACAATCGGCGGCTGAAAGTGGTCAGAAGCTGATCCCAATGACCTCGCGGGCGCGCAGTCCTCGAGTGCCAGCGCATGCTGTGATCAACAAACGACTGCTGGAGTGTCGCGCGTCCCGACGTGCCCCTGCCCTTCGGCTAGGAGGTACATGTTGGCCCGGGCGGTGGGCCACCTCCGCCTAGCTCGGCCGCCACCTCGTCAACGTAACCGGCGCGAATCTCGATCATGCGATCACCGTTGTTGCCAGCCTCCGTCCACGTGCCCAGTACGGTCCCGTCGGCCTTCGTGACCGTTACCGCCCACGGGAGCGGAAAGCTCGCACTCGGAGTCATGGCAGGATTCGAACCACCATGACAAACGACATGGGCAACGACGACGCCGTTGATTCTGACATCGACTGGGGGCCCGTCGATGCTGACGACTGTTAGCGAGAACTGGCCAGGTGAGGACAAAGGGGAGGTGGGCGACCAGAAGAGGTAGCCACCGATCGCCAGGACAAACAGCAACCCTGCTATCGAAACGCCGAGTCCGAATCGAGCCCTATTCCCCACGTACAGACCCCTCTACCCCGCCTGCCTAGCCCAACAAGGAGTAGACGCGGGTATCGTAGTCGTCGGACTTCGTGGGGCAATAGGTCTTTGCATGTAGCGACCACGCCTGGACGTGATGCGGTCCCGCTCGGGCCCTGGGGTCTCCGCTTTGGTCGGGGCGAGAGGACTTGAGGCCGGACGGTCGCGCCCAGCGATCGAGGCGAATTCTGCTGCGCCGGATCGACCCAGCCGTGTCACGATCTCGTCATGACCGAGACCGCCCATCCAGAAGCACCTTTCCCGGCCGAGGCCGCCACGAGTTCCCCCGCCTCCGCCGCTGCTACCCCCACGGCCCGACCCCTGAGCCGCCGCCGGCCCGCGGGCGAGCCATCGATGGCCCGGGAGCCCAACTACCAGCCGGCCCGACCGACCAAGGTCGCCGTCGTCGGGGTTGGCATGGTCGGCTCGACCTACGCTTACACCCTGCTGCTCTCGGGCATTGCGTCCGAAATCGTCTTGATCGACGCTAACCATGAGCGTGCCGAGGGCGAGGCGATGGATCTCAACCACGCGGTTCCGTTCGCTCATCCGACGAAGATCTGCGCCGGCGAATACTCCGACTGCGAGGGGGCGGCGATCACGGTCATCGCCGCGGGAGTCGGCCAGCGGCCGGGCGAGACGCGCCTGGAGCTCTTCAAGCGCAACGCCGCGATCTTCGGCCAGATCGTGCCGCAAGTGGCGGAGGCCAACCCGGAGGGGATAATCGTCGTCGCCACCAACCCGGTCGACGTGCTGACGTACGTAACCCTCAAGCTCGCGGGTCTGCCTCCGCGGCGGGTCTTCGGCTCGGGCACGATCCTGGACACGGCCCGATTCCGCTACATGCTGAGCGAGCATCTGGGCGTCGACCCTCGCAGCGTCCATGCCTACATCATCGGCGAGCACGGAGACAGCGAGGTGCCGGTCTGGTCGCTCGCCAACGTGGCGGGTATGCGGCTGCCATCCTTCTGCGCGGAGAACGGCATCCCGCTCGGCCCCGAGACGATGGAGCGGATCTTCGGCCAAACTCGCGACGCCGCGTACGAGATCATCAGCCGCAAAGGCGCCACGTACTACGCCGTGGCCGCGGGCCTGATGCGCATCACCGAGGCGATCCTGCGCGACCAGAACACGGTGCTCTCGATCTCGAGCCTGGTCAGCGACTACTACGGCATAGACGACGTCTGTCTGAGCCTGCCGACGGTCGTAAGTCGGCGCGGCATCGAACGGGTCCTTCGACTCGACCTCAGCCCGCGCGAGGCCCGCGGGGTCCGAAAGTCAGCGCAGGTGCTGCGTCAGACGATCGATTCGCTCGAGGAGGCGACCCAGCCGGGCTGAGCCGGGGCCCTCGGCCGCCGCCGCCACTCCCCTACTTCGGCAGCGCGTGCTCCTCGAGCGGCGTGTCCCAGTGAGCCTCGATCAGCTCGAAGCGGCGCTGTTCCTCGGTCTTGAGCTTCTCGGCGTCCGGGTAGAGCGCGGCAACGATGGCCGGGTCCGTATGCTCTTCCATCGCCGCCCAGTCGCGATACGTGATCGTGACCTCGAAGGTCCAAGCCTGTCGGCCGTCGCCGTGGAACCGGGGCTCGTAGGCTCGGACTTCGAGCAGACGACCGGACTCGAGCTGGGCCCTCAACAGCGGCCAGTGGTTCCGCTCGAACAGCCCCACGAACTCATCCTGGAAGCCCCAGCGAATCTTGTAGAAGTACTGGACCGTCACCGGTTGCGTCGAGCCGACGGCCATTTCGATTCCTCCTCGCGTCAACGTTGGGTGGCTGTCCGGCCAGCCTACACGGATCGACCTCGGACCGCCGAACCGCGCCCATGGCCACGCCAGCTCGATGCCGTCTGGCGGCATCCGTCTCGCCGTTCGGCACCGCCGCCGGGGCCCCATGGCTCTCGAACGCTCCGCTCCCATGCCCGATACTCCCTCGACAGCCCGCATCTCGCCAAGCGGACGTTGAGATCGTGGCCTGAGCGTCCAGAACAATCCGTAGCACGGCAGCGTGACATGACCGGCATCGTTCCTCACCGTCCCACCGACTCCCCATCGTCCGAGCGAACCCCTCTGGAGCATCGTCTGGAGGGCCTCGACGGCCACCACGCTGCCGCGCCCCAGCTCGGATTCATGCTCGCCGGCGCCCAATGGCGCGATTCGTGGCTGCACGGCTTCAGAAGCCTGTATCTGGTCATGGAGGTGATCCTCCTCGGTCTGGCCGGAGGCCTGCTGGTTTCGATTCTCACGCTCGAGGTCAGCCGGGCCTGGGTTCCAGCCGTATTGCTGATAGTCGACTCCACAGGCAGCCTGCTTCTCCTGATGCGCATGCGCCGCGCGGCGCTTGGCCTGGGCGACGACGTCCGCTTCTGGCACCGCGAGATCGTTCGCGCCGAGCGTGAGCTCCCCCCGGAGCGGCGCGTCTTCACTCGCTTCAAGCTGCTGCAGCGCTCGCGGAATCATGCGGACACGAGCGAGCTCACAGGCCTGGCTCTGTCCGAGACCGGGCTGGACGAAGCGGGCTTGGACCGCCTGATCGAGCCATTCAGCGCGACGCGACGCCTGATCGAGAACCGCGTGCCAACGCTCATCGCCGTCCTGTGGGTGTCGTGGTCGATCGCAGGCGTCGGCGCCCTGTGCCTGCGTTTGGCCCACATCATCGGCTAGCGTCAGGCCGGAGGCCGCCACTCGCGGCTACGCGTGTGCGGGACTCACGCGGGCGAAGCGGATCCAGTCACCGCGTTTGCATAGACGATGCGGACGGCGGCCACGAGGCCTTGGATGGAGTGAACCCGGGCTCGCGCGAACGACACCGAGATCGTCGCCCGCCGAACTCCCAAGCGATCGGCCACCTCCGACTGACGCAAACCGTCGATCAGCGCCAGCCTGACAACGACACGCTGCCGCGGCGTAAGCTCGACCAGGAGATCGGCCAGGGCAGGCGTCATACCGGCCAGCAGCGCGTCCGCGTCGGCCCGGCCAGTCCGGATCGTCAAACGCTGGTGTCCCGCGCGAGCTGCCGCCATGGCGCTGCGCGCGCCAATGAAAGCCGGGCCGGTGCGCTGCGTCGCCGGCCCCTCGCCCGGATCCACCGGACCTGCCATGCAAACCCACCGAATCGGTCGCGCGGACGGACCCAGAGCGGCTCGAAGGACGGCCTGCAGCGGGTCCGCCTCTAGGCTCAGCAGGCCGTGGAGTTCGTCTCCGTGGCTGAATCCAAATGGCGCCTGCCGCCGCTCGCCGTAGGCGTCGTCCAGCTCCGCGACCAACCCGCGGAGCCACGCCGTCGACCCAATGCGGTCCTTCTGCGAACCAACCAGGTCGCCGAACAGAACGAGTCCCTCGGCCGAATCCACGCCGCGACACTAGCGCTTGGGGTCGATAGCCGTCAACGACTATCCTCGGTCAGGGTAGCCGTCTCAAGGGGAGATCGATGGTTGGTGAATAGCGTCGCGTCGGGCGAGTGAAAGAGGCAGGGGCGGCCCGGTAGCGACCGGACTCGCTATCCTGAAGGCGTGACCGTCGAACACGGCGCCGCGGGCACCCCCGGCGCTTCCGCCAGCACCAGGTCGTCCTCGATCCCACGCAACCCTGGTCGCCACGACCTGGGCATGCGGGCTACTCTCGTCTTCCCGAATCGCGAGATCGTGGAGCGCTACTACGTGCCGCTCATCTACACGGCGTGCCGGACCTGCTACTCCGAGCTGGCCCCGGACGACATCTTCGAACGAGCGGTGGACGGCCGCATCGCGCCCGAAAAGCAGCGCGAGCTCATCAGCCGGGTCATCGAGTCGGGCCACGGCTCGACGATCGAGCACGTTGTCTTCACCTTCGCTATCACCGGCGTCAGCCGAACCTTGAGTCACCAGCTCGTCCGGCACCGTGCCGGCGTGGCCTTCGACCAGCAGAGTCAGCGCTATGTCTCGTTCAAGAAGGGTGCCTCGACGATGCTGCCCTCCACCATCGCAGACGCGGACCCGGAACTGCGCGAGCGATACGAGGACCAGATCGAAGGCGCCCTCGAGCTGTACTCCGAGATGATGGCGGCCGGAATCCCCGGCGAAGACGCTCGCTTCGTGTTCCCAAATGCCACCCGGACGAACCTCGTCATGACGACGAATCTTCGGGCCCTGATCCACATGTCCGGATTGCGCCTGTGCACCATGGCGCAGTGGGAGATCAGGCGGCTATTCCAGCTGATCCGCCACGAGGTCTTCGCCGTCAGCCCGTTCCTGGGGAGCTTTCTCGCGCCCAAGTGCGTTCCGCTCGGCTACTGCGACGAAGCTGGCAATCGCGACGGGCACTGCCCGATCCGCCCCCACAAGGACGCCGTGCTGGCAGTCTGGGCAGAGCGTTCCGGAAAAGCACGACGGCTCCCGGAGCCGCCCGGAGTCCGGTAGAGCGTTCGCGGCACTCCGCTACGGAACCGAAGCAGCAGCTGGATCCAGCCGGCCGCCAGGGAGGCGGTACGTATGGGCGGGCAGCCCCGTACCTCCAGCGTAGTGCTTGCCGGCGATGCCCGCCGCATGATCCCAAACAGCCCGCGCGCACGCCCCGAGACCAGCGATAATGTGTCCCGTCAAATCGGCCGCGGCGTCACGGAATGGCCCAGCCGCGCCGTGTTAGTAGCGTGGACTTCTGGGTTTCGTCGTCCGCGGAGGACGGGGACCGGGACCATGGAGATCAGCGTGAGAGAGTCGGCGCCGAATCACCCGAACCGATTCCTGGCGGCTTTGACGCAGGCGATGCGTGTGACTTCCGATTCGGCACTGCAGGCGTCGGTCGAACAATGCCGCGCGGACGCGAAGACGTATGTCGAGCAGATCCAGGCTCGCACCGACGACGAGGTCGCGGCGATGCACGCGGCCGCCGAAGCCGACTCCAACACGATCCGGGAGCGATCCAAGGCGGACGTCGCTCGGGTTCGCTCCGAGACGGAACAGCGAGTGGCCCGGCGGCGCGAACTCCTGCAGCAGGAGCTACAGGAATACGACGCAGCCATCGAGCTCGAGGTCGAGCGGGTTCAGGAGCGCGTGCTCGCGTTCCAAGAAGAAGTGTCACATTTCTTCGACCAGCTCCTACAGGGCGCCGATCCGACGGTTTTCGCAAGAATGGCTACGCAGATGCCGGATCCGCCGGATTTCATGGATCGCGATCGCGAAGTCCTTGCAAAAGAGCTTCGCGCCAGGCGCGAACAGCTTGCCAAAGCCGAGGCCGAAGAGGCGGCCGCCGCGGCGCGCGCTCACTCTTAGACCGCCCCCAACCCAGGCCCGACGTGGGATCAAGAGCCTCACCGGACCTGCTAAATTGACCTCTCAACGGCGTTTGTGGCTCAGGATGCGCTCGGCCAACCGGTGCGTTCGAAAGCCCAGACGCGAGAACAGGGTCGGAGCGGAGGCGATCGGCCTCGAATCAGCATTCGTAGTGCGGTACGGAAGGTAGGCTAGTCCTGGTACCTCCAGCGGAGTGCCTGTCGGCAACACGCAGCACATGATGCGTGCGGGCGACAGCCTCGGGACTGGATTGGCCCGTGATAATGGTCCCTGCAGTCGTGGTCGCTGAGCGGAGACGCTCCAGGGCCGAGCCCAAACGGGGGTAGTAACTTGAAGCGGGTATTCTCCGGCGCCCGGCCGGGGCCCGGAGCAACAACGGGGAGATGAGCGTGAACGAGACGGCCGCGCGTCATCCGAACCGATTCCTGGCGGACCTCACGCAGGCAATGCGTTCGACCGCCGAGACGGCGCGGCAGGCGACGATCGATCAGTGCCAGGCGGACGCCAAGACGTACGTGGAGAAGCTCCACGCCCGCACGGACGATGAGGCCGCTTCGCTGCGCAAGGCCGCTGAGGCCGACGTGAGCGCGATCCGGGATTGGTCGAAAGCCGAGGTCGAGCGTATCCGCGTCGAAACCGAGCAGCGTATCGCCCGCCGCCGCGAGCTTCTGGAGCAGGAGCTTCTGGAGTACAACTCCGCGATCGAACTCGAGATCGAACGCGTCCAGAAGCGGGTCACCGGCTTCGAAGAAGAAGTAGCCCAGTTCTTCGAGCAGCTCATGCAGGAAGCGGATCCGACCATCTTTGCCAGCATGGCCGCCCAGATGCCCGACCCTCCGGCATTTTCGGATCAGGATCGTGGGACTCTCACGACGGAGCTCAAAGCCCGACGCGAGAAGATCATGCGCTCCGACGGGGTCGGAAGCGCGGACGGCGAGCCGTCGGAACTCATCGGTGCAAACGCCCAGGCCGAAGCCCAGGCCGCGGCTGCGGCCGCCAGCGGAGGACGCGCGGCGCCGGCCAAGCCGGCGGCCAACGAGTCCACCCAGGTCGTCGTCGTGGGCCTGGTGAGCGTCGCCAGCATCGCCACTTTCAAGCGTCAGCTTGGCCGCCTGCCCGGCGTCAAGAACGTCGGTGTCTCGTCCGGCCCCGATGGCGAGTTCATCTTCACCGTCGGCCACGGCCCGGAGGTTTCGCTGGGATCGCTCGTGCCGACGCTGCCGGCCTTCCAGGCCAGGGTCGTCTCCGAGCGCGAAGGCGTACTCAATGTCTCCGCGCACGACCCCGAGGCGGAGGGCTAGACTGACGCGTTGTCGCGTCTGCGCACCACAAGGGAGACCCCGTCAAAGTGCCCCGGTCAGCGGTTGCAATCGCTCTACCGCATGCGGAGTTGGTCGCCGTCAGCTCGCAGTTGACTGAGGCTGGCTACGAGGCGATAGAGGTAAAGACCGCCGACGAGCTGGAGGTCCTCCTGAGCACGCGCCGCGACATCGGCGTGGCGATCCTCGACGGCGAGAACGATTTCGATCGCACGATCGAGATGTACGGCCTGCTCCACGATGAGGGCCGCAACATTCCGGCGCTCATGGTCGTTGCGGCTCGGGCTCTGGACAGGATGGGAATGGCCGGCCGGGCCCGCGTGAGCGATGAGTATTTCACGCGCCCCTACTCCGCCGAGTCCCTGCGCTGGCGCGTCGAGGCGATGCTCATCCGCGCCGAAGTACCCACCGACGACGCCGTCCACGGCGGCATGATCGAGGAACCGGGCGCGCCTGAGATCAGCGAGGAAGATCGGCACGGGCAGATCGTCATCGTCTTCAACCCCAAGGGCGGCGTTGGCAAGACCACGATCGCTGTCAACGTGGCCGCGATGCTGCAGATCCGCAAGAGTCAGCGCGTTCTGCTCGTCGATTGCGACACGGTCACCGGGCACGTCGCCTCCTCGCTAGGGATGGAGAACGTGCGCACCGTCGCCGATGCCTGGACTGAAGACCTGACCACGGGCGCGGGCGAAACGTTCGCCGAAATCGCCGCTCACCATGAGAGCGGGATCGCCGTGCTCGTCATGGCCGAGTCGCCTTTGCATACCGAGATCCTCGAACCCAAACGCGTAGCCGAGGCGATCACGGTTGCACGCCAGGCCTTCGACTGGGTCGTCGTCGACATGCACCCGGACTACGGGCCGCTCAATCAGGTCATCTTCGAGCGGGCCGACAAGATAATCGTGCCGGTTACGCCCGACGTGCCCGCCATCCGGGCCGCGGTGCAACTCCGAGAGGTGGCCGTCGAACTGGAGATCCGGGATCGGCTCGCCATGGTCGTGAACCGGGCCAACAGCGGTGTCTCGGTCGCGGACATGGAACGGACCGTGGGCATGCCCGCCCTGGCCGAGGTACGGTCGGCCGGGATGTTGTTCGTTCGGGCCGCCAATGAGGGCCGCTCGGCCGTCGAGCGGTTCCCCAAGGAGAAGGTCATCGACGACATCGAGCTGCTGGCCGACCGCATGATAGCCACGCGCGATCCCGGCGCGGCGAAGACCGGCAGCGGCTTCATGGGCATCTTCGGCGGCGGCCGCAACACCAACCCGTCAGTAAGGGCATCGTAGTCGTTGCGCTGACGGGCTCGTGGGCCCGCACTTCCCTACCTAAGTTGCTGGCAATTCGGAGAATTGACGTTCGTTGGCGCCCTACTTCGCGTCCGGCGGCGTCTCTCCCGGGCGGGCCTTGGGACCAGATACGACGAAGCGTTGCGGCTGCGGCATCTCTACGCCTTCTGCAGCGAACGCGGCGAGGAGCCGCTTGCGCAGCTCGCCGCTGACCGCCCATTGTTCCGAGGCGCGGACTGTGCCGAGGACCTTGAGCGTGACGCCGTATTCACCCAGCTGTGAAACTCGCTCGACACGAGGAGCTTCCAGGATGCGCGCGGCCCACTCCGGGTCAGAGGCCATGGCGCGGCCAAGCCGATCGACCACGTCGCTCGCCTTCTGGATATCCGTGCCGTAGACGACGCGGACGTCCTCGTTGACCCTGGCCCACTCGCGAGTGAGGTTCGATGCGACGTTGACCAGGCCGTTTGGTACGGTATGGACGGTGCCGTCCTGGTCGCGCAACGTGGTGCGTCGGAGTGTGAAGTCCTCCACCTTTCCCGACACGCCGGCGATCCTGACTACGTCTCCGATCGCATAGTGGTTCTCGACCAGGATCAGAGCGCCGTTGAGGTAGTCGCGCACGAGACTCTGTGTGCCAAGGCCGACCGCGATACCGATGATTCCGAGACCGGCGATAGCCGGGCCGATGTCGAGCCGGAAAGCGGTCTCGAGGATCATCAGGCCGGCTACGACCACCACGAAGAAGCGCACGACGTTGACTACCAGCGTTTCGATCGTGTCCTGGCGCTTCTTGACTTCCGCGGCGGTCAGCTCGTGGGCGGTTCCTTCGACCGTCTCCCGGCTTAGCAGGGCCCGCACGATTCCGCGGACGAAAACGTGAGCCAGCCTTATGAGGATGAAGGCCGCGACGAGAATGCCAAGGATGGCAGCGGCGGAACCCAGGTACGGACCGATGTCCAACGACTCGCCGCCCCATGGTGGAGTCACTTTGATCTCGAGGGGTGCCATACGGATAGCCTAGCGTTGCGTGCGGCGTCCGGCTCGCGGATATGGCGCGGCCCCCCGGGAGGGGGACCGGAGGGCCGCGCAAAGTGAACTGATGTGGTGTCTGCCGCTACGGCCGAAGCCCGCGACGACGGGTCGGAGCCTAGACCGGCGTGCTCACTCCGCCGATGCGCTCTGTGATCACGGCCGCGGCATCTCGCGCCCGTTCGACGAGTTCCGGGACGCGGCTCGGCAGGATCCGGTTGCCAGAGGCACGAACCTCGAGCGCCGCTACCACCGCAGACCGCTGATCGAACACGGGCACTGCCACGGCGTTGATGGACGGCTCGAACTCCCCGAAGGCGGTGGCGAAGCCGCGCTTGCGAACGCGAGCCAGCTCTTCGAGCAGGAGGTCGACGCGCACGATGGTGTGAGACGTGTATGGAGTGAACCCGACCTTGGACAGCCGGATGACCTCGCGCTCGGGCTGGTGGGCCAAGAGAATCTTGCCCGGCGCCGTCGCGTGCAGCGGCGAACTACGCCCGGACCGGTCGCGACCCATGCCGGAGGCGTCCGAATAGGCGATCGTCAGAACGCTGTCGCCTTCGAGCGTCTCGATGGTCGTCGTTTCCTTCAGCGCACGAGCCAGTGACTCGAGCTCAGGCATGGCAATCGAACGCAGGTCCAGCGTTCGTTCGGCGTGGCCGCCCAGACGCACAACCGCAAGACCGAGCCGGTACTTGCCAGAGTCGTCGTCCTGTTCCACGAGGCCACGCTTCTGCAGCGTGGCGAGCAGCCGCGAGGCCGTTGACTTGTGGAGTCCCAGGCGCCTCGCAAGCTCCGTTACCCCGGCCTCGCCCTGTGACTCTCCCAAAGCGATCAGCAGTGAGGCAGCCCGATCGACTGATCGAACCGCGTTCCCGTCGAGCACCACTTCTACTCCTCAAGCGCTGGTTTCGGGCGACCCCGGACGTCGCATCCGCGCGCCGCCGGTCTGTTCCTGCGCTCCGCGCCCGATTCGGAGCCGCACCGACTGGGTAGGTCCTATAAGTCCGGTCTTGCGCTCCACCTGGCCCGTCCGCATATCAACTGGCGCACCAGATGTCTCGCGTAGTAAGACGGTGGAATGTTTACATAGTTACTAAGGATTAGTCAAGTGGCAGGGGTTTCACCTGCCGAATGGACCTCCCGCCTACTACCCTTAGATGCAGGATGGCGGCACGACCATCACGGTCGCGTGACAGCACCGGCCCGCACGATTCGTTTTGCTTGCAGGTTTGCTTGAAGGCGTACTTGAAAGGTCTGCCGATCCGCCTCGTAGCCCGCTCGATGCGCTCCGCGAGCCCGAACGGCGGCGGCTGGCCCATGTGGCCGGATCCGCTCCCCTGGTGTCGCATCGTCGAAACCACCTGGCAAGTCGTACCATCCGTAGCGTTCGAACCCTGTCAAACGGAGGAGCCGTGCCCGCCGATCGTCCCTCGTCAGTGTCCGCAACTCACTCACCGACGGCTGGGGCCGACACCGAGCCTCTGGCGTTGACGGGGGCGGGTCTCGCCGCGGTCCGGGCGCAGTTCCCGGCGCTGGCCCGCATGCAGAACGGCAGGCCGTACGTCTACCTCGACGGTCCCGGGGGCACGCAGGTACCTCGCCGGACGATTGAAGCCATGGCGTCTTACCTCGAGCATTGCAACGCCAACCACGGAGGGGCCTTCGGGACGAGCGAGGACAGCGACGCGACGATTGCCGAGGCGCATGCGGCCGCGGCCGATTTCATCAGCGCGGCCATGCCGCATGAGATCGTGTTCGGCCAGAACATGACGACGCTCACCTTCGCGGCGAGCCGGGCAATCGGTCGGACGCTGCGAGCCGGCGACGAGATCGTGGTGACGCGGCTCGACCATGATGCCAACGTCGCGCCGTGGCTTGCGCTGGAAGAAGAGCGGGGCGTACGCGTTCGCTGGGTGGAGATCCGCACGGACGATTGCGCGCTCGACCTGACGAGCCTCGAACGGGCGCTGGGGCCGAGGTCGCGCTTGGTAGCGGCGAGCCTCGCCTCGAATGCCGTCGGGACTTTGAACCCCATCGCTCGGATCGTGGAGATGGCGCACTCGGCGGGAGCTCTGACCTACGTGGATGCGGTACACGCCGCACCCCACGTCGCGATCGACGTGGCGACTCTGGACACGGACTTCCTGGTCTGTTCGCCCTACAAGTTCTTCGGGCCGCACCTGGGCCTCCTCTACGGCAGGCGCGAACTGCTCGAACGCCTCACGGCGTACAAGGTCCGCCCCTCCTCCGACGCGCCGCCCGAAAAGTGGGAGACAGGCACACTTCCCGGTGAGGCGCTGGCTGGGCTGCTCGCCACGTTCGAGTATCTGGAGGAGCTCGGGTCGACGGCCCGGGTCGCTGGCGGCCTGTCTGGGCCAGCCGGAGGAGTCCGGGGCGGGGCCACGCGGCGCGACCGACTTCGGGCGGCGATGGCGGTCATCGGGGCCACTGAGCGCAGACTGGCACGGCGCACGCTGACGGCGTTGGGCAGCGTGCCGGGCCTGGAGCTGCGTGGCATTGTCGACCCGAACCGCATGGCCGAACGCGTTCCCACGTTCGCGTTCACCCTCGCCGGCCACTCACCCCGCGAAGTTGCCACGCAGCTGGGCCGGCGCGGCATCGCGGCGTGGGACGGCGATTTCTACGCCTACGAGTTGATCCGGACTCTGGGATTGGCCGAATCGGGCGGGCTGATCCGCGTCGGCGCAGTCCACTACAACACCGAAGAGGAAATCGACCGCCTGGTCGAGGCGCTCGGCGAGATCGCCGGGACACGCATCGTCGGAGCTGGCCGCGACTGACGGGGTCAGACCTCGAACAACGGGAGCTGCTCCCCACCGGCCGCGTCGGCGTCGAAGCCCATGTACGGCTCCAGATCGGCGAGAGCGATCTTGTCGCGTGAGGCGAAGGCGGCCAGCTGATCCCACTTCAGGACATGCCAGTTTCGCTCCGCGAAGGCGCGCCGCAGCAGTGGCGAACGAGCGAGCTTCTCGCGGGCCAGGGCGGCGCGCTCGGCCGGGATGACCAGGAAACGAACCACCTTGTCGTCGTTCGGGAACCGGCTGTGGCGCACCAGGACTGGATCGCCAAGCATGGCCGTCCATTCGACTTCGAACAGGAAGCTCGCCTTGTGGCGGACGTACCAGGCGCAGTCGACCCGCTCTAGCTCGGCCTCCGGACCCCAGGCGATGGCCGTCGGTTGGACCTCGCGCTCTTCCCTATCGATGCGGTCCTCGAGGGGACGGCCATCGACGCGGCGAACCTGCTGGCGGCGTCCGATCCAGACGCGCATTCCGAGGCGATGCCCTAGATCGGCGATCATCGCGATCATGGCATCGTGCTGGGCCGAGCGGCGCTCCAGCTGGTCGGCCGTGGCGATTGCGTCCGGAGTGCTTCCGGGGGCGCTGTAGCTAGCCAGACAATCCCGCAGCAGCCTCGCGTCGGGCACCTCGCTCTCCGAGAACAGGCCCGCAATGCGTTCCATCACGGCCGACTCGGACATCTGGCGCGACGATGACAGCAGGCTGAAGACGGCCCATTCCACTCGATCGGCCAGCGGCTGAGCGGCGCCAGTCCGGTCCTCTTCAGAACCAAGCCAGTAGTAGCCGGGCTCCACCTGGCGGATGTGACGATTCGTCGACCGGGCGAGCTCGTGCCGGATCAGTTCGAGAAGTTCGTCGATCGGGCCTTCGGGCGGGCGCGACTCATCGCCTTCTGACTCCTCGCCGACGGTCTTCGAGTGGGACCTGTCGACCGTGGAAGGCCTGGCGGCCGCGGCCCCAGCTGCGGGTAGGTCCTCCTCGGCCGGCTCTTCGGAATCCTTGTCCGTCTCGTCGACCCAGGCATCCCAACCGTGGTCGGCGCGCGGCGGCCTGAATTGCCGGGCGAGCCGAGCCAGTTGTCCGGACCGATCGAGCCCCACCAGCAGAGCGCCCAGCATCTCATCGAAGCGCGCCGGTTCGCCCCGTGCCTTGAGCAGCTCGATTGCCGCGTCGCTGACGGCAAGCGTCGCCGCCGACGCCCGGAACGGGCCTTCGTCGAGCTTCTCTGGCGCGGCGAAGACGCCCCGGCCGGCGATGGTGCCCGGGTCTCCTGCGCCGCCTTCCACTGGCGGAAGGGGCCGATTGGCGCGCGTCCGCGGGCCCGGAGCCAGAGTGCCGGTAGGCGGCACGAAGACGGCGATGGCACCACTCTCTTCGTCGCCGCGATGGAGCCGGGCCTCGACCAGGCGGTATCCCGCCGCCGCTCCGCCGATCGCGGCCGCGACCAGAGATCTGGGCTCGGCGTCGTCGAGGAGGACGACTGCGCGGCCGTTGTTGGCCAGCGCCGAAGTGGCAATCGCGAGCGACCGTCCCAGCGACCGGGCAGAATCCTCCGCCTCGCTCTGAGGGGTTCTCCGCGGCGCGGGTCGGAACAGCGCGCCGTACGGGAGCATTGAAGCTGCGCCAGCGCCCAGGGTCCAGGCCGTCTCGTGATAGGCCTCGACGAGCCGTTCGTGGGTCCACTGGAGCGGCGTCTGGCCCAGCAACAATCGGACCCGGGACGGAGTGCCGGAATGGGCTATGCGGCTGCCAGCCAATCCCAGACGCCTCAGCGACCCGACCGTCGCTTCGCCGATCACGACGTTGGGCGTGCCCTCCTGAAGATCCATGAGGTCTGTGGCGAACCGGGCCGAGACGGGTCGCCTGTCGTCCGCATCGAGGCATTCCACGAAACTCCGCACCGCCTGAATCCCGTCTTCAAAGGCGGGCCACGGGTTTCGCTCGCGCCACGTACGAGCGCCGGTGAGACGGGCCGTGCCGTTGGAGATGTGGAGAGTCGGCCGCCGATCGCGGTACTCGTTCAGCCTGCCGGCCAGCGTGACGGCGTGAGCGAACGCAAAACGCAAAGCGGCGGTCAGCGACGCCGCGCGGGTTTCGAGTTCGATCCCGTCGAGGATCGCGTTCAGACCCACGAGCTGGCGGGCGGTGTGGAGATCGATCAGCTGGTCCGCCAGGGGGTGGTCCGGCGTGGGCGTCGGAAAGCGCTTTCGCAGCTTCTTGAGCACCTCCGGCGGCACCTCCGAGAACGCGGCAGCGATCCGGTCTTCCTCGTCAGGCTCGGCATGGCGCAGTTCGGAGCCACCGACCTTCTTCGCGCAGTGAGGGCACCTGAACTCCCGCCGCACCGCCCGTTCGTCCGCGGCGCCGTTGTCGGCGGCGCTGTGTTCGGCGGCGCGGCCGCGCCCCCGAACCGGTTCCCAGACCAGTGCGTCGAGTACGACGGGCCGACCGCACGTCGGGCACTTGCTGGCAAAAAGGCCATCGATCGTCGTCTTCACGGAGGCCTTGCCGAGTTGGCGTAGCGAGATCGCCTGCACTGCCGCATCGAGATGGCGCAGGTCCGGCGGTCGGAGAACCACGTCAGCCAGAAGCCTGGTCAACGACAGGGACTCCAGATCGGCAGCGCGACGCTGGCCGGCCACGGCTGCGCGAGCGACCCAGCCGCCCCTGCCGTTTAGATCGAGGACGACCTCGCCTGGTTTGGTCCAGGCTTCGATCTGGGCGACCAGTTCGGCAGTCGGGGCGGACGGGGCGAGCCGGCTGAAGACCGGCAGCGATGGACTGCCCAAGCTGCGCCGTTCGGCGCGGGTGGTAACGGCGCGCCCGACCATGCCCCAATTGTGACAGACGGACCGTCGGTCGGAGGAGGACTCTCGGCCATCGGGCCGCCCCGTGGTGGAACGGGCTAGGAGGTCGCGCCGGGCGCCGGTGTGGCAGCTCCTGGCTGCAGCGCAGCCACGACCTCGTCCAGGAGGCGCGGCGCGAACCACACCGAGCCCGCTGCACTGAAGTGGGTCTGGTCGTAGCCGGGCAGCCGCACGTCGATGCCGTCGTTCTGCTCGGGACAGGGCACCCCGTGCGGGCAGAGCAGCGAATCGACCTGGATCAGGTACACGCCGGAACGGCTGCCCAGGCTGGCGAACCAGTCGCGTGTCGCCTGGCGAATGAGCGCGTCCTGCTGCTGGATGGTCACGCAGCGAGCCTGATCCGCAACGCCCTGGCAGCCCAGGGTCTCCTGGCTGCGCTGAGGCGGCAGGACGATGACTACCGGGATCCCGGCCCCGAGGAACCGGTCGAGGACGAGCGACCACCCGCGGAAGAGATCCGCCTTCCACGCGCTCGTGCCCGGCAGCAAGATCTGGCCGTTGGCCGTCTTGCGAGCCAGGACCGACTGAAGATCGTGCCAGATCACCACGTCCGGCTTCGCCGCCAGGAGCTGGTCGTGGAGAGACTGGACGACGTCGCACTTGCCCTGTCCAGGCGACGGCGCGCCGCCATTATCGAATAGCGGGTCGTATCCGACCGGGCAGGACGGCCTTGCCGCATCGACGAGGAACCAGCCCCGGCGCGAGGTCTCGGCCTGGAGACCGGGCACCGCCGAGGCCATGACCGAGTCGCCGACCACGCCGACGATCCAGCCCGCGCCGGCGATGGGCTTGGGCGTGGGCGGGGCGGGTGTGCCGACAAGACTGGGGCTCGGGTCGGGCGACACAGGCAGCGTCGGCGCGCCGGATGGCAACGCCTCCGCCGCATTGGTGCCAACCGGAGCCGGAGTGTAGAACGCGATTCCAGTCGGGTAGTTGGCGGCATCGTCCCAGTTCGGGTTGACGACGCCGTTGGCCGTAGCCGCCACGATGATGACCGCCACGGCGCCCGAGGCGAGCGGCACCACTCGAGCCAGGCGTCCCGGGGTCAGCTTGTAGCCGAGGAGCAACCCCCGACGGCGGATCGGCGATTCGACGACGACATAGGAGACAGCAGTGACCGCGAACGTCAGCGCGACGGCCAGAAGCGCGATGGTCGGGGTGCTGGTGGGCCCGACCCACTCGTTGGTGAAGGTAACGATCGGGAAGTGCCAGAGGTACATCCCGTAGGAGACCAGGCCGATCAGGACTAGCGGCCGCAGTGACAGAACCCGGTCAATCCGGCTGCCGGCCTCCAGACCTGCGATCAAGACCGCCGCCGCGACCGCGAGCACCACCGCTCCGCCGTGGTAGTAGATGGAGTTGTCATCGGCTAGGAACAGGAATGCGGCGACGATCACGAGCAGACCGACGGGCGCGAGTCGCCGCCCGATCGACTCGATCCGCGGTCGCAGCGAGCCCGCCAATGCGATTGCGAGCAAAGCCCCGATCAGGATCTCGAAGATCCGCGAGTCGGTGCCGTAGTAAGCCCGTGACGGATCGTGGGGATCGAAGAGAACGACCATCCACAACGCCGAGGCGAGGCCGACCGTGGCCGCCACGGTCGCCAGCGCCCTTCTATGAAATCGGGCCAGGACGAGCGCCGCCACGATCGGCCAGAACAGGTAGAACTGCTCTTCGATTGCGAGCGACCAGGTGTGGCGGTCGGGCGACACGGCCACGAACTGCGTGAAGTACGACTGGCCTGCCGTGATGAAGTGCCAGTTGGCTACATAGAAGAGCGTTGACAGGAAATCGCCGCGGGCCTGGCCCTGCGCGAGTGGATCGCCACTCAGATCGACGAGCACGACCATCACCACGAGCAACACCAGCAGGGCCGGCAGGAGCCGCCTGATTCGGCGCGCCCAGAAGGTCGGCAGGTGGATCCGCCCGGTCTCCCGCTGCTCGTTCAGAAGGAGCATCGTGATGAGGTAGCCGCTCAGCACGAAGAAGATGTCGACGCCCAGGAATCCGCCGGGCAGCCAGTCTCGGTTCAGGTGGTAGACCAGAACGCCCAGAACCGCAACTGCGCGGAGACCATCGAGGAACGGCCGATAGGCCGAGCGCGAACCCCGGTCGGACGCAGCGGGCGGCACGGGATCGGCGGGAACCGCAGGCGTTGCAATCGCGCCGAGCGTCTCGCTGGGAGTGTTCGTCATTGCCACGGTTCGGCGAGTGAGAGCGTCGGACTAGGGCTCCTCGAGCTCGTCGGTCTCTTCTTCGAACGCCTCATCGCCGGTTACCTGGGCCGGCAGAACGCGGTCGAGGTCCTCGATCTCTTCGTCTTCCTCGTCTTCCTCGAGATCCTCTTCCATCAACTCCTCCTCGCGAAGCAGCGTGCCCTTGGTGTAGGGGCGCAGGTCCGTCGAGCGAGCGGCGGTTGGGAAGCTGACCTTGCCGTAGTTGCGAGGGTCCTGGAAGATCTCGCGAATCACGATCCGAACGTCGCGGTCGCCCAGCGACGTAATCCCGGCCGAGTACTTGTTGCCGTCGGCGAGAAGCTTGAGCAGGCGTGCGGCAACGCGCGGCTCGACGATCCCGATGCGAGTGCCGTTTGCCACGGCGTGGAGCCGATTGCCCTCGGGAAGGAGTTCCACGGCGTCGCCCGGGTTCACGTGGGCAAGGGTGCGCGGCGCGGCCAGGTCCGTGAGCATGGCGAAGCCGGTCTTGCCGGTCTCCTCGACGAAGATGGCAACCGGGGCCTTGTCGGCTTTCTCCGCGGCCACGGTCTTCTCGCCGGCTTCGCTCATCAAGACCCTGAGGCGCTCGATGTTCCGTTCGGCGATGCGGTTGGTGGGATCGAGGGCCAGCGCGATCTGGTAGTGCTCGCGCGCCTCCCCCAACTCCCCGAGCTCCCAGTAGGCCTTGGCCAGACGGTTCTCGGCCTCGGCGTCCGGGCCCATCTCCAGGATCTTGCGGTTCGTCTCCGCAGTTTCGGCCCATCGTCCATCAGAAGCCTGAGCGATCGCCTGCTCGGAAAGCTGGCGCTTGATCCGGACGCTGTTGCCGCCGGTGCCCTTTTCGATCTCGGGGAAGGCCAAGGATGAGGTTCCTTTCGTCAACTTCGCCGGGCCGGTGCACGGCGATGAACGGCTTTTCAGTGAGCGGCGGGACGGAGAGCGTCGCCGACCCGCGGAGGGCACACCAATTCTACGGGGTCCACCCGTCGGACCATGCTTTCTAGCATCCGCCGCCGAGCCTGTCAACGCGAGCCCTAAATCGGGCCCGAGGAGCCGCTAGGCTTGGCGGTGGCGTCCAGCGTCCCGCAAACCGTTGTGGCCCCTCCTAAGCCGTCGTCCGATCTGCAGGAGCAGCCCGCCAGAGATGAGAACCTACCCGGCGTTACCCATCCTTCTGATCTGGCTGATCGTCGGCGCCCTGGTTGTGGCAGTGATGATGTTTGCCCGTCTCCGGGGCCGTGGCTTTCGAGACATCGTCTCGGCCTCGGGCACGCGGCGCTGGCCGACGCTCAAGAAGGCGGTCGTGCTGGTCATGCTCGGAGGATTGGCCATCGCCTGGGCGACAGTGGGCATCGTGCCGGCCGCGCTCGAGGTCGATGGCGTCACGTCTCAGCTCGAGGTGCGATCCGCGGAAGTCATCCAACCAACCGGCGCCGAGCCGGACCTGGTGCTCAACGTCCACCTCTCCGCGGCCTTGCCGCCCATGTTCCTCATGGCCGTCTCTCTCGACAACGATCCACAGTTCGACCTGGTTCTCGACCTCTCGGCCGGGGCGGACCAGCGCGTCTCAATGACCTGGCCGAATCCATCCACCGGGCAGCACGTCCTCCACTATGGCGTCGTCTGCTACGGCCAGGCGGACCACAACAGCTACTTCCACCGATTCGACCGCGATGCCTTCTGGCTCCAGTCGAGCCTGAAGGAAGCGGCTTTCTCCCTGCCCTGACCCGCCTTGCCCACGAAGGGCTCACGAGTTCCCGGGTCCACCCATCTGACCATGCATCCGGCATCCGCCGCCGATGCTGTCAACGCGAGGGCCGTTGGCTTAGGCCGCGAAGGCCTGACCAGCCGGCCACTACTTCACCACGACCCCCAGGGCCACCATCGCCAACCCGGCCGCAGTCAGCACCGCCGTCTCCTCGATGAGGCGCCTGTTGGAGCGAACCGGCTCGCCGGACTCGCGCAGCGACGTGACCAGGTAAGAGACAAGGGTCAATACGGCCGGACCGAAAAGGCGCGGCAGCGCCAGGACCCGCACCAGGACGCCGGCCGGAGCCAGGATCATCGAGTACTGGTACAGCGCGACGGCCGCGTAGCCCCGCTTGTGGGGCCTCAGAGCGGCGATGCGGTAACCCGACAGGCCACCGATTGCGACGTCCAGGGCGACCGTGGCTAGGAATGCTGCGACAGTGAGCGGGTGGCCATCGCCGGCCACTCCGCCGGGCACGATGCCCCCGATCGCGGCGAAGCCCAGGAATGCCAGGCCGAACCCGCCCAGGCGGGCAGAGGTGGGCCGGGCATGTGGGGCGTCGGACGACGCGTCTGAAGCGCCTGCGGGCGCCTCGGACGCCGCATCGGCCGAGGCCGCGTCCGGCGTCTCGTCACCGGCGACCGTAGGCATCTCGACCCGGACCGCCCAAGTGACGACCAGCCATGCGCCGGCGAAGACAAAGGCGACCCACGGCACCGGGTCGAGAAGCCGGGCAGTCCCCACAGATGCGAACGCGGCGACGCCGGGGAGGACGACGCGGTCCAGTGGCCAGCGCCACGGCCTTGTCTCGCCCAGGATGCCTGCGGTTCCGGCGACCGCGACGACGACGGCCAGCACAGTCACGACCCACAACGGCACATCGGACACGAAACGGCCGAGGGCGGCCAGGGTGGCCACGGTCAGCCCCAGCTCGAGGGCGCCCTTGCGTTGCTGCATTCGGGCATGGTACGCAACCTCACCCGACTTCGTCCGGTTTGGCCAACCGGCGAACGCCCCGTCTAGGTGCGCGCCCTGGCGGGCTTGCAGCCCGCCCACTCCAGAAGTTGGGCGCGTGAGCGGGTGTTCATGATCTGGCTGGCGCTCAGCCAGGCTCGGCGTGCCATGGCTGTACCCCAGCGAACGTTGTCCAACTCCTCGATCCGGTGGGCGTCCGAGTCGATCGTGAAGACGCACCCGAATTCGGAAGCGCGGCGAGCCCGGACGTCCGAGAGGTCGAGCCGCTCGTCCGAGCCGTTGAGCTCGAGGGCGGTGCCGGTCCGGGCGGCCTCCGCGAAGACGACGTCCCAGTCGAGGTCGAGGTCGTCGCGGCCGCCGATGTAGCGACCCGCAGGGTGAGCGATGACGTCAACGTGCGGGTTTCCTATGGCGGCTAGAGTCCGGCCCGTCAGCTGATCGCGAGTCTGGCGCCGAGCGACATGGACGGAGGCAACGACCAGGTCGTAACCAGCCAGTACCTCGTCCGGATAGTCCAGAGTTGCGTCGGCGCGGACCTCCAGCTCGCAGCCGTGCAGCAGCCGGAAGCCCTCGCCCGACGTTTCCGGAGGAGCGGTCCCGCTGGCCTCCTCGTCAGCGAACCGCTGATTGAGAGCCGCCACGATCCGCCGCTGCCGCCCCACACGCTCGAGATCGAGCCCGCGAGCTATGGCGAGGCTGGCGGTGTGGTCGGTCAACGCCAGGTAAGAGTAGCCGCGCCGCCGCGCCTCCAGGGCCATCTGCTCGATCGAATGCACCCCATCAGACCAGTCGGAGTGGCTGTGGCAATCGCCGCGCAAATCGCTGCGGCGGACGAGCGCCGGCAACTTCCCGGCGACCGCCGCCTCGATCTCGCCGCGGTCCTCGCGCAGCTCGGGCTCGATGAACGGCAAGCCGAGGAATTCGTAGGCCGCCTCCTCCGTCGGGAAGGTTCGAAGCTCAGTCGCCTCGCCCGCCTCCCCGACAGCCGGTTCGCCGTCCTCGCCAAGTCGCAGGTAGCCCTTCTCCGAGAGGCTCCAGCCACGGTCTCGAGCCATACCGCGCAGCCGGACGTTGTGCTCCTTGGACCCCGTGAAATGGATGCGATAGGTACCCGCTTCGCCGGGCGGCATGATCATCAGATCCACTTGCGGCCCGCGCAGCAGGCGAACCGCGGCCTTGTGTGGTCCCTTCGCCAGCACGGACTCGACCGATCCGAGCGACGTGAAGCGCTCCACCAGCGCCTCCGGGCGATGAGTCTCCGCCAGCAGGTCGATGTCCCCGATCGTCTCGCGCCTCCGGCGGTACGACCCGGCTGGCTCGATGGACGACAATCCCGGCACGCCGGACAGCTCGGCCAGCAACGCCTCGACGATCGCCTCGGCCTGGCCGAGTCGCATCCGCTCCTGGCGACTCTCGAGGGCTTCGATCCCAGCCAGGATCTGTCGCTCGGTCTTCTCAGACATGCCCCGCAGCCCACGAAGCGTCCCGCCCTCCGCAGCTCGCCGCAGATCCTCGAGGCTTTCGACACCCAGCTCGTCGTGGAGTTGCCTGACCGTCCGCGGCCCGACACCGGGGATGGCCAGCAGCGCAACCAGGCTCGGCGGGATCTCATCGCGGAGCCGGTCGTAGAAGGCCAGGCGCCCCGTGCGGGCAAGCTCCTCGATCTTCTTCGCAATCGCCTCACCCACTCCGGCGATGCGAGGCGGCCGACCCTCGATGTAGGCGCGGGCAACCTCGACCGGCGAGTGGGCGATCGCGTCGGCGGCCCGATGGTAGGCAACTGTCTTGAAGACGAGCTCGCCCTTGACCTCGAGCATGTCGCCGATCTCGTGGAAGACGCGGGCCAGCTCTCCGTTCGAAAGGGCGGCCGCGGGCCCCGCGGGCGGGGAAGGCTCCATCACCGAATCTTAGTCCGCGCCGAGCTGGTTAGACCTCCCAGAGCCAGGACTCCACCACCCGGTCTCGGCCCGTGCGCTTGGCCGCGTAGAGAGCGCGATCGGCCCGCTCCACGATCTCCGATATGGGCTCGTCAGCCGTCTGGCCGCTGGCCACGCCCACCGATACCGTGACCCGATCCGTCACCCCGGCCTCGATCAGATTCGTATCCCGGACGCTCTGGCGAATCCGCTCTCCGACCTCGAGCGCCACGCCCGCAGAAGGGTTGCGGAGCAGGACCATGAACTCCTCGCCGCCATATCGAGCGGGAAGGTCCTCTTCCCGGACCGACACCTGGATGGCGTTGGCAATCGCCCGTAGAACCTGGTCGCCGACGTGATGGCCGTACATGTCGTTCAAGCGCTTGAAGTGATCGACGTCCACTGCGAGGATTGCGGCCCTATCTGAGGCGCGCCGGCGGCTGGCCACCAGGGCGCAGTACTCGTCGAAGTAGCGCCGGTTCGGCAGCTGGGTGAGCTGGTCGGTTCGCGCCTCGGTCTCCGCCGCCTGGTGCGCGTAGACCCTGGCCAAGGCCGCGGTGGTCTCGACCGCCGCGCTGTTGAGCAGCCGGACGGTCGAATCGGTCCACGGGTCACTGGTCCGTCGCGACAGCACAATCGCGCCCACGATCGAATCGCCGTCCACAAGCGGGGCGGCCAGCGTGTTGCGCAAGCCGTACGCGTCGCGGAGGCGGTAAGCGATCTGGTCGGCCACGTCTCGGGCGTTGACTTTTGTGCTGACCTGACGGTCGATCCCAGCGACGGACGAACGAAGCAGCTGCGGGTCGTCGAAGGCGGAGTTGGCGTCCATCACGGCGGCGTCCGGGCGTCCGGTGGCTGCTGCGCCGTCGGCTTCGCGCCAGCGGTCGCCCGCTTCGGTAGGGGCAGCCCGCAACCTGCGCGTCTCGATGGGCTCCAGCTGCCGGATCGGCATGACCGTGTTCGAGGGCTGCGCGCCGGCCGTCATCGAGACGAAACTCACGTCCAGGACGCCACCGCCGGGTCGCATTTGCACTACGGCCACGTGGTCCGCGCCGGTCGCAGCGCCCAGCTCGTGGACGATTGCCTGGATCACGGCACCCGGCGAAACAGACCGCGACAGCGCCTGGAGCAAGCGTCCGAAGCTTTGAGCCTCCGAATGGCGCCTTTCCACCAGGATGCCCGAAGCGCGGGCATTCATTACCGCCGAGGCGACGAGAAACGCCGTCGCAACCGCGAGCGCCAGGTCACCGAAGCCATTTCGACCCGCCACGAAACCCACGACCGCCTGCCCAACGAGCAGCGTGATCGCAATGCCGAGCAGGGTCCAGGTCAGGGCAATCGACTGGGGACCGAGTCTGGGCGATCGGCCATCGCCTTCGTAATGAATCGTCTGGCTCACGATGCAAGCATGCCTCAAAGGTGAGGTCACGAACCCGTCCTCACGTGAGTACGTGCAGACTAGCGCGAACCGTACTTCCGTTTTCGCCTCTCTCGCGTCGTTGACCGCGCCCGACCCGTCGGGCTACACTCCGGATGGTCTGGAGGGGCAATAAACCGTGCCTCCCGACCAGCATCACCCCGCTTTCGGAGGATCTCTCCCTCTGTGGAGACCGGACCAAGTACCCCCGGCGCGTTAGACGCCGACATCCGCTCAATGGTTCGCTCCGCCCTCTAAGGGGCTCGCGCCGCCGCAGGCGCGTGCCACCACGAGGCGGCGCGACCCCGCCGTCGAGGTGGCAGATGCTCTATCTGAGCCAGGCGATTGGCCGACCCGTGCGTGACAAGCTGGGCGAGCCGATCGGGGCCGTCGCCGACCTGATCGTCGCCATCGGCGATCGCTATCCCCCGGTGACCGGCATCGTGGTCAAGACCAACGGCCGCGAAATCTTCCTCCACTGGCAGTCGGTGGGCTCCCTGGACGCCGGCGGCGCGACCCTGCGCACGACCGCCATCGATATCAGCAAGTTCCACCAGCGGCCCAACGAGATACGCCTCAAGCGCGACCTGATGGACCGCCAGATCGTGGACATCGACGGCCGCAAGGTCGTGCGCGTGAACGACCTGCGCCTCGACGAGGTCGAAGGCGCCCTCCACCTGGTGGCAGTGGACGTCGGCGCTTCGGGGCTGCTTCGCCGGCTCGGCATCGAAGGTCCGTGGCGGACCATCGCGCGGGGCTTTCGGCGCGGCGTGGCGGAACGCTACATCGACTGGGAGGACGTCGATCCACTGGAGCGCACGATCGCCAGTGTCAAGCTCCGCGTACCCCACAAGGGTCTGGCGGAACTCCATCCCGCGGACCTGGCCACCATCATCGACCAGCTTGGGCGCGACGACCGCGTCGGCCTCATAACGTCGCTAGACGACGAGGCTGCCGCCGACGCCATCGGCGAGATGGAGCCCGAGACCCAGGTCGACATCCTCGAGGACCTGGAGCCGGGTCGCGCGGCGGACATCCTCGAGGAGATGGACCCGGATGAGGCAGCAGACCTGGTCGCAGACCTGTCCGACGAGAGCCGGGTCGAGATCCTGGGCCTCATGGAGAAGGACGAAGCGGAAGAGGTCAAGGAGTTGATGACGTACGGCGAGGACACAGCCGGCGGCATCATGACCACGGAGTTCGTGGCCGTCCCGGCCAGCCTCACCGCGGGACAAACGATCGACCGATTGCGGGAACTCGAACCCGAGGCCGAGACGATCTACTACGTGTACGTCACCGACGACGCGGGCAAGCTCGTCGGCGTCCTGTCGCTGCGGGACCTGATCGTCGCCAAGCCGGACACGTGTATCTCCACGTTCATGTTCGACGAGCCCGTGGCGGTCCACACCGATGCCAGCCAGGAGCAGGTGACCGATGCGGTGGCCCGGTACAACCTGCTGGCCCTGCCTGTCGTGGACGGCGAAGGCCACCTTGAAGGAATCGTCACGGTCGACGACGCCATCGACACGCTCCTGCCCCAGCCGACCAAGCGCCACCTGCCCCGTCTCTTCGGCCGCGGCTCCGGATCTTCGGATCGATGAAGGGGCCGAGCCTGTCCATAAGCCCGAGGGCTGCCAATCGGGTCCGCTTCGCCGCCATTCTGGGCGTCCTCGGTCCGGGCCTCGTGAGTGGCTTCGCCGACAACGACGCCGGCGGTATTACCACCTACTCCGTTGCCGGCGTGAAGTACGGCTACGAGTTGCTATGGGTCCTGCTGGCCAGCCAGATCGTCCTCTTCTTCACTCAGGAAGTTGGGGCGCGGCTGGGGCTGGCCACCGGGCAGGGCCTCACCGGGCTTGTGCGCGAACGGTTCGGCGTGCGCTGGGTCACGTTTCTCACGATCACCATGCTCATCGCCAACATCGGCTCGATCGTGGCCGAGTTCGCGGGCACCGCGGCTGCCCTGAGCCTGTTCGGTGTGGCGCCGGCAATCAGCGGTGTCATTGCGGCTACGGTCGTCATCCTGCTCATCACCCGCGGCAGCTTCAGCAAGGTCCAGTACCTGTTCGTTGCCGTGGGCATCGGCGTTTCACTCTCCTACCTCGCGTCGGCGCTGATGTCACATCCGGATTGGGGCGCCGCCTTCCACTCGCTCGTGGTGCCCAGCGTGGCTCACAGCGGCTCCAGCACGGGCGCGTACTGGCTGGCGGTGGTGGCGACGGTCGGCACCACGATTACTCCCTGGGGCCAGGCCTTCATCCAGTCCTATTGCGCGGACAAGCGCCTCGGGCCCGAGGATCTCGTCGGCGAACGTCTGGACGTTGGGCTCGGCGCTCTCCTCACGAATCTGATCGCCGCTTTCATCGTGATCGCGTGCGCCGCCGCCCTCTGGTCGAATCACAAGGTGATCGACACGAACAGTCCACAGGCCGTGGCTGACATCGCCAAGGCTCTCGCGCCGCTCGCCGGCGAGGGAGCGAAGTACCTGTTTGCCATTGGCCTGCTCGCCGCCTCTTTCCTGGGACTGGGAGTTGTGCCGCTGACGAGTGCGTACGCCGCCTGCGAAGCGTTCGGATGGGAAACGGGGGTGGACTGGCGTTTCCGCGAGGCTCCCGCCTTCTACGGGCTGATCGTCTTCTTCATCGTCATCGCGGCGGTCTTCGTCCTGATCCCCGGGCTGCCGCTGGTTCAGGTGATGCTCATGGCCCAGGTCCTCAACGCGCTGCTTCTGCCGTTCGTCCTGGTATTCGTGATGCTCCTCGCGTCGGACAAGAAGCTGATGGGGCCGCTCGTAAGCGGGCGCCTCGTATCGGCGATCGGCTGGGCTGGGACCGTCCTGCTGGTGGTGCTGTCGCTGACCCTCGTGGCGAGTTCGTTCGTGGCGGTGTAGGCGCCGCTCGTGCGGGCGGACGGCCCGCTTCGCAGGCATCCGCCCGCACGCTCGATGCCCCACGGCTAACATGAGGCGATGCCGCGTCTGATCCCGTGTGTCGTCGGCGCACGACCCACTTCCATGAAGATGGCGCCGTCGCCGGACGCGTTTCGGCGGTGGCTCGGCCCATCCAGGCGGGGTGGTCTCCCGATCCATGCGCCCATTCCGCTCCCGTTCGAGGGCGCACCGCGTCCCTTGCGCGCCGTTCCCGAACCGACCGAACCATCGAACCGGAAGGAGAAAGGGTGAAGGACGACCGAAGCGTCGGTGTAATTGGCTTGGGCTATGTCGGGCTGCCGCTGGCGCTCGGATTCCAGGAAGCAGGGCTGACCGTTGTCGGCGTGGATGCAAGTCCGAGCCGCGTGGCCGAACTGAACGCCGGACACTCACCCATCGACGACGTCGACGACACGCGCCTGGCCGGCGCGCTCCAGGGCGGCATCAAGTTCATCGGCAACAGCGAGGCCCAGGGCCCGCTGACCGAGATCGACGCCATCGTGGTCTGCGTCCCTACCCCGATCACCCAGTCCAAGGATCCGGACCTGGCCCCGGTTCTCGCCTCTGCCCGGATGCTCAGCGGGTCGCTGCGAGCCGGTCAGCTGGTCGTACTCCAATCGACCACCTTCCCCGGAACCACGACAGGTCCATTTCGAGCTGAGCTAGAGCTGTCGGGCCTGGCCGCCGGCCGCGACTTCGACCTCGCTTTCGCCCCGGAGCGGATCAACCCGGGCGATCCATTGAGCGCCGGACGAGACGTCCCACGCCTGGTCGGTGGCTCGACGCCTCAAGCCACGCAACGCGCCAAGCGACTCTTCGAGAACATCAACAGGCGTGTGGTCCCACTCTCCTCGCCGGATGCCGCTGAGCTGGCGAAACTCCTGGAGAACGTCTTCCGAAGCGTCAACATCGCCTTCGTCAATCAACTCGCGCTCCTGTGCGAGCGGATGGGTCTCGATGTCTGGGAAGTCGTCGACGCCGCCGCGACCAAACCGTTCGGATTCATGGCATTCCGCCCCGGGCCTGGCGTAGGCGGCCATTGCATTCCGGTGGATCCCTACTACCTGGCCTGGCGTACCCGCGAGTTCGACTTCGTGGAGCGCTTCATCGAGCTGGCCGGCGACATCAACCTGGCCATGCCTCGTCACGTCGTGGAGCTCGCCATCGAGGCCCTCAACCGGCGAGGCAAGCCACTCATGGGAACTCGCGTCGGGGTCATGGGCGTGGCCTTCAAACCCGACGTTCAGGACGCCCGCAACGCGCCTGCAGCGAGCGTGATGACCATCCTGCGCCAGGGTGGCGCAGTCGTTTCATATCACGACCCGCACGTGCCCAAGTTCTGCGACACCGAGGGGGTGGAATACGCCTCCGTCCCGCTCGATCGGTTGCTCGGAGACTCCGCTCTGATCGTCGTCGTCACGGCGCACAAAGCTCACGACTGGGCGGACGTCTATGCGCGGGCGGACCTTGTCGTGGACACCGTCAACAGCTCGAGGGGCATGGTGCGAAGAGCGGACCAGGTATTGCGGCTCGGTGCCGGCTGGGCGGTTTCGGACGCGGCCGACGCGGCCACGATCGATCGGCCTCCGGCTTAGCCGCCGGCGACTCCATCCAGCTCGCGGGCGAGCTCGCCGGCCAGGTTGATCCGGTCGAACCGACCGGCCGGGTCCGCCGGCGCGGGCGCAGGGGTGTGGTCCAGCAGCCGCTCCAGGGCATCGGCGACGCTGCCCGGCTCGACGTCCGCAGCAATGCCGGTCGGAAGGCTCTCCACCAGCGCCCGTCCCTCGCCGCGCGGCATTACGGCCAGGATCGGGCGGTCGAACGCGAGGTACTCGCTCAGCTTTCCACCGACGAAGATCTCCGCTCCGGCTATGTCCGGCATGAGCTGCAGCAGCGCGTCCGCACCGGCCATCCTGGCGAGAGCCTTCGACCGTGGCATGAAGCCTTCGAAGCCGATTACCCCGCCCAGACGCTCCGGTGTGTCGAACTCGGCCGCCGCCCTTGCGTTGGCGTCGTTGACGCGGCCGACGAAGTCCACCCGGAGGCGCGCTCGAAGGTCCGGCCGGCGCGCGAGCAGGCGTTCGACCCCCAGAAGGAACGTCTCCAGCTCCTTGGGGCGGTACAGGCTGCCCGCGTAAAGAAGGTGGAAGCCGCCCGGCTGGGGCGGCGGCGCCGGTTCAACACCGATGAGGTCCGACCGGTCGTAACCGTTGGGGATGTGCACGAATTTGCCGGCCAGCTCCGGGTAGCGCTCCTCGAACTGGACCCGCATCGCGTCCACGGCCACGATCACCCGATCAGCCCGGGTCACGATCCAGCGCTCCATTCGGCGCTGCAGCCAGCGCTTGGGACGTGACATCGGCGCGGCGAAGGCATTGCCGATCCACGGATCGCGGAAGTCCGCCACCCAGGGTTTGTGAATGCGGCGCCGGATCAGGCCGGCCGCCAGATGAGTGGAGATTGGCGCCGCGCTCGAGTAGATGACGTCGCACCCATTGCCCCTGCCGGCCCGAACGCCGGCGCGCAGCGCAAAAGGCATCCAGGCGACCGAGCCGTCTGGGAAGAGCAACACCGCCCAAACGCGGTTCCACACGACCGAAAGCTTGCGCAGGACACGCAGCGGCACGCTGCCCCGGGCCGAACTGGCCGTGAGGTCGCCGGTCACGGCCGTCGAACCGGCTGAGCGGAGCGAGCCCGCCGAGGTCCCTGTGCGCCGACTGAGCAGCCTCGCGGCCACGCTGGGCAGGCGTCCCGGCTCGAGGCTTGCCGTGCGATGGACCTCCAGCCCGGGAGCGAGCGTCGCCAGGAGCGAAGGGTCGCGGACGGGGAAGGCTGGGTCTCGCGGCGCGACCACGACCGGCTCCCACCCCCAGCGCGGCAGGTAGGTGACGTACTTGAGCGTCCGCTGAACGCCCACGCCGCCGACAGGCGGGAAGAAATACGTCACCACGAGGACGCGGCGGTTCACGTCGGAGTGCCAGCTTCGACACCCGACTTGCGGCGGCGGGCCTGTCGTGCCGCGCGTCGCACGCCTGCGGCCAGGGTGCGTGCCTCCTCGCGGCCCGGAACGATCATCGAGAGGATCGAGTTCCTCGACAGGCGGCTCGAGGCGGACACGAGGATTGCCGCAGAGACGGTGTAGGAGATCAGTGACGCGATCGAGGCGCCCTCGATTCCCAGGCGGGGAATCAGAATCACGTTCGCGGCGATGTTCGCGGCAACCGCACTTGCCGAGCCCACGGAAACAAGACCGGGCCGGCCGCGCCCGGCAATGTAGCTCGTCATCACCTTGGACAGGCTCAAGGACATGACTGCCGGGAGCAGGATGTAGAAGGCTGGCAGGCACTCGCTGAAGCCGGGCAGAACGAGATGTATTCCAACCCAGGCGGCGGGGATCAAGGCGAGAGCGGCCAAGCCCGTGAGCAAGACGGTGAGTCGAGAGACGCGAGGAACGAGCTCGTCCGCGTCCTCCTTCGACAGACCGGCGATGCGTGGAAGGAAGATCATCGTCACAGAATCGGGAATGTAGAAGACCAGCTCCGCCATCGTCACGGCCATGCTGTAGAGGCCAAGCGCCCCGGCGTTTCCAACCAGGAGCACGGGCATCAGGATGACGTCGATTCGGTAGTTGAAATACCCGGTGACGCTCGCCGGGTAGATTCGGAATCCGTATCCGGCCAGGCCGCGGAACGAAACACGCTTGCCTCCCGGCTCGCGCATGGCGAGCCGTCCGACGGCCACGACATCTGCGATGGCGAGCAGCCAGGTGACGGCGACGCTCGAGACGACCGCACCCGGAACGCCCAAGCGGAAGACCGCGACCAGAATCGTCGAGAGCATGAATGTGATCAGACCCTGTCCGATCAAGATGGCGCTGTAGGTGCGAACCTGCTGGCGGCCGAAGAGGACGGCCATCCCGAAGCTCGACAGCAGGGCGGCCGGAATGACCAGCAGGACGATCCTGAGCTCGTCCGGATAGGCTTTGGCCGCGTCCGAGAAGATGGTCGTCTGCGTCCAAGGCAGCGAGAGCCAGAGGAGCGGAATCAGGATCGCGCTCAGGATCGCCGTGAACGCGATCCCTGCGCCGAGAAGGCCACGCAGAGACGTGCCGCGGGCGCTGAAGTAGTTGATCGCGTTTGGCAGGCCGAAGACGCCGATGGCACCGAGGAGCCCCGGCACCAGCATGACGTTCACGTAGGCGCCCTTGCCCTCTTTGCCGAGGATTCGCGAGATGACGATCGTGGTGGCAAAGGCGAGCGCGAAGGCGACGACCTTGGTCGAGAAGACGGCCGCGACTCTTCGGCCGAAGGTGCCGCTCTGACCCGATGAGGCTGTCATCGCCGCGAGTCTATCAACCGCGCCGGGCGGAGAGCCGCCGGTACAGCGATTCGACGTTGGCAAGGCTCCTGGCCTGATCCGCCCGCGCCTCGACGATGGCGCGCGCCCGGCGGCCGACCTCGGCGCGCTCCTCCGGCGATCGGTTGAGAGCGCGAGCAAGCGCTGCGGCGGTGGCGTCCACGTCGTCGATCGGCACCAGTGCGGCAGGGTCGAGGTCCCACAGCCACTCGCGCACGCTCGGCAGGTCGCCGGCGACGATCTGCCTCTCGCAGGCCATCGACTCGAGAATCGTCACGGCGGTCGAGTCCGACGCCGGGATCGAGACAACGACGTCGGCCAGCCGGTAGAAATCGACCATCTCCGAATGCGCGATCTCGGGCACGATCACCACCCGGTCCGCGATCCCCAGCGCCTCGACCCGCCCCTGAACCGCAGCCAGTTCGTCCGCCTGCGCGCGGTGGCGGGAGAGGACCACGGCCACATCCGGCGGCAGCTTTGCGACCGCCTCCACGACTATCTGATGACGGTATAGCGGCGTGATGTTGCGGGGCGAGAAGACGACTCGGCGTCCCTGCAGACCGAGGCTGGCACGCAGCTCCGCCGGCCCGGGTCCTGGCGTGAAGCGCGTGAGATCCACCCCGAACTGGATCATCTCAGTCCGCTCCGGCCGGGCCCCGACCGCCAGCGCGGCCCGCAAGAGAGCGTCGGAGTTCACCATCACCATGTCGGCGGCCCTCAGGGTGACCCGCGCCACCAGCGCGGCGAGCCGCGACGTGCGTGGCGTGATGAACACGTCGGAGCCCCACAGCGTGGTCACGTAGGGATGAAAGCCCGACATCCAGGCATGGTAGCCGTGGACCGTCAGGTAGTGAGCGTTCAGCACGTCCGGCCGGACCCTGGCGAGGACCTGGCGCAGAGAACGCCGCGCCATCAACACCCCGAGCGGTCGGAAGCGGCGGCTGGTGAAGGGCGCGAAACGCTCGATCGCGATTGCCTCGGGCAGGCCCGGCTCGATCTGCTTCCCGTCCGCGACCAGCAGCGTCACGCAGTCCCCGCGCTCGGCCATGAACGTCACCCAGCGCCGGAAGTGGATGCTGTTGGGATCGCCGAGATAGGCGATGCGCAGCGGTTCGGGCGGCGCCGGCATCTCCGGCTGAGCCTCAGCCCGGGGCCTCGTCGGTAGGGGCGACATCGCGGGCGATTGTAGCCGACGCCGATGACCTCCGCGGGCCCGCACAAGCCCAGCGCGACACCGTAGACTCCACCAGGACCCGGATCGAGCCCACGGCGGGCGGCGGGCGGCGCAGGAGAGGCTCCTTGACCATCGCGAACGATTCGATAGTCGTCGTCACCGGCGGCTGCGGCTTCATCGGCAGCCACCTGGTTCGACATCTTGTCGCCGATGGGCGTCCGGTGAGAGTTCTCGACGACCTGTCCAGTGGCGACGTGTCGCGCTTGCCGGCGGGAGTGGAGTTCCGTCAAGGCGACGTCGCCGATCCCGGTTTCATCCGGCCCGGAGTTGCCGGCGCCGCGGTCGTGTATCACCTGGCCGCAATCGCCTCGGTCGCGCAGTCGAACGATCGCTGGCTGACCAGCCACGTCACCAACAGCTGCGGAGCGGTGGCGGTCATGGAAGCGGTCCGGGACAAGGCACCAGAGGCCGGCTTCGTCTACGCCTCCTCGGCCGCCGTCTACGGCGATCTGCCACTGGAGCCGGGCCAGAGGATCGCGGAGTCCGCGCCCATCCGGCCGCTCGGGCCATACGGCGTGGACAAGCTGAACGTGGAGCTCCACGCGGGCGTCGCGGGGCCGCTGTTTGGGCTGCGGTCGTTCGGGCTGCGTTTCTTCAACGTATTCGGTCCCGGGCAGGATCCCGACTCGCAATACTCCGGGGTGATCAGCCGCTTCGTAGCCCTGGCCCGCTCGGGCGGTCCGATCACGATCTTCGGCGACGGAGAGCAGACCCGCGACTTTGTCCACGTCGACGACGTCGTCAGGGCGCTGCTTCTCGCGGAGCGCTCGGCGGGCGTTGCGGCACCCGTGGCCAACGTCTGCACGGGGCTGCCCACGTCCGTCAACCAGCTTGCTTCCGCAATCGCGGATCGGTTCGCTCCCGCGCCTGCCATCGTCCATACCGAGGCCCGGCGCGGCGAAATCAGGCGCTCGCTGGGCGATCCGTCGCTGGCCGGCCGATTGCTCGGCTGGGAACCGGCCGTGACGTTGAACGCGGGGCTCCGCGCCGTGATCGCCTCCGAAGCCGCGGAAGCCTAGCTCGGGGCGAGGTCGCGGGCGAGGTCGCGGGCGATTTCGGCGATCGTCTCCTCCAGCGGCGTCGTGGGCACGAAGCCGATCAGGCTCCGCAGCAGACTCACGTCCGGCACGCGACGGCGCATATCCTCGAAGCCGGCGCCGTACGCCGCCTGGTAGTCCACGAGCTGCACAGGCGACTTCGAGCCGACGATCCTGCATACCAGTGCGGCCAGATCCGAGATTGAGGTCTCGCGCGGATTACCGACGTTGACCACCTCGCCAACCGCGGCCGGCGTGGCGGCCAGAGCCATCATCGCTGCGACGACATCGTGGACGTTGGCGAAGCAGCGCAGCTGGCTGCCGTCGCCGAATACGGTGAGTGGCTGGCCTTCGAGGGCCTGGCGGACGAACCGCGGAACCACCATGCCGTAGGCGCCTGTCTGTCGCGGACCGGTCGTGTTGAAGAGTCGCACGATCGTCACCGGCAGCCCCGACTCCTGACACTGAGCGAGCGCCAGGAACTCGTCGGTGGCCTTTGAGACCGCGTACAGCCAGCGGTGGACCTTCGTGGCTCCGTAGATCGTGTCGTCGGACTCTTTCAGGGCATCGGAGGCGTTCTTGCCGTAGACCTCGCTGGTGGACGTGAAGAGGGTCCGGATGCCCCGTGCGGCGGCCAGCTCGAAGACGGCCGAGGAGGCGTCGAGGTTCGTCCGGATAGACGCGAGAGGATGCGCCAGGATGCGGAAGACGCCCACCGCCGCAGCCAGGTGATAGACGAGCTCAACGCCTTCGAAAGCCGGGTAGAGGACGGCAGGGTCCTCTGCGAGGCCCTGGCAGAACCGGACCCGACCCGCCTGGACATGAGCCTCGATGTTGTCCAGTCGCCCGGTCGAGAGGTCGTCGACGACCACCACGTCGTCGCCCCGAGCCACGTGGGCATCGACCAGATGCGAGCCGACGAAGCCCGCCCCGCCGGTGACCAGAACCCTCATCGACGGCTGCGCGAATCGGCGGCAACCGCGGCCGTCGCCAACGGCAAAGCCGTGGTCGCGACCGGGGTCTCGAACGGAATCCGGAGAGCGACGATCGTCTCCAGTCCGAGCACGACCACCCCGGCGACGACAACCGCCACGAGTTCGACGAGGGGTGCCGGAGCGAACCAGGCCAGCAGGATCGCCAGACCGCCGCAGGCGCCGCTCGCGAGTCCGACGACCACGAGCATCTCCGACGGCTGAAGACCGGCCCGGACCAGTCGATGAGAGGTGTGGTCGGTTCCGCCGGTGAAGGGCGAGACCCCCCGCCGGATGCGCGTGACGGAGACCATAGCCACGTCCCCGAACTGGACAAACGCGGCCAGTGGAACGGCCAGGGCGGCAGCGGTCGCGTGCTGACTCCCGTGAATCTCCGCGTCATGGATGAGCAGCACGCCGGCCCCGGCCAGCGCGAAGCCGAGCATGAGGCTGCCCGCGTCGCCCATGAAGACCCGGGCCGGCGGGCGGTTGTGGACGAGGAAGCCGAGGCATGCGCCGCCGACGACCAGACCGAGGCCGATCTCGTTGCCCTTCATGCCCGCCACGATCGCTGTCAATGCGATCGTTAGTGCAGTCTCCGCGGACAGCGAACTGGCCAACCCATCGGAGTTGTC
Source organism: Chloroflexota bacterium (assembly GCA_003158675.1). Lineage (GTDB taxonomy): Bacteria > Chloroflexota > Limnocylindria > Limnocylindrales > CSP1-4 > Fen-1039. The sequence goes on from PMKN01000089.1 coordinate 93,194, forward strand.
GACCAGATTCGTGGCGTTGGTCATCACCGGAATGGCGATGGCGCCGGCCAGACCGACCGCCACCCTGGGCAACGTGTCGAGATCGTCGAAGACGACCACCAGGAAGCCGGCGCCGAGCAGCGCCTCGGCGATCAGGCGGTAGCGCGGATGCACATCCCAGAGGTCATCCATGAGACCGATGGCCGTCAGGCCGACCAGGCCGGCAAACCAGGCATAGAGAGTGGTCCCTTCGTCCAGGGCCATCCAGGCGACAGCCCCGACGGCGATTGCCACCGCCAGCCCGCCCAGGATGGGCACGACCTGGCGAGACCAGCGATCGGCTCTTGGGTGAACTACGGCACCGAAGCGAAAGGCAAGTCGGTTGGTCAGGGGAACCATCAGCACCGCCACGGCGAAGGCGGCCATTCCGAGGGCCAGCGGACCAGAGATCACTAATTCACACCTTGCTCTGCCGGGACCTGACGATTTCGGCGGGCACGACTGCCACCTCGACGGCCGCAGCAGGCTGGGACGACCCGAGACCGGCGGTTGGGTGCCTGGAGGAGGCGGCGGCGATCGCCGTGCAAAGCCCCGCGAAGCCGGGTCCCAGGAAGGAGACCCGCCTGGATGGAGCGGGGCTGACGGCCCTCCGCTCGATCTCAGCGTCGAACAACGTAACCTCGACAAGCCCCCTCTGTGGCGCGGAGCCGCTTAGACCGCGTGCCCGAGCGGATGACCGCATTTTCCGGTGGCGACTCGCGGAGTCAGATCGAGTATCCCACACTGGCCCCGGTCTCGTTTCGAGTCCGGCGCCTATCGCACGGCTGTCATTCGACTGCGGCGGGCGGGGGACGAGCGGCGAGTCGAACGGCTCAGGGTACCGCCGTGCCCGGGGCAACTGTGGGCGGCGGCGCGGCCGTTGTGGGCTTTGGCGTCGCCACGGGGGCCGGCGCCGGAGCCGGACACGTGTCCGCTTGCTTCAGGCCGGAATAGCGGCTGTCGTCGGCGAACAGCTGCACCGACAGCGCGGCGATCTTGTCGAGGCGGAGGCAACTCGTCGCGACACCGTAGGCCCACCCTATGCCGGTGTCTCCGTAGTCGGGCGGCTGCAGAACGACCTGGGTGATGTTCGAGGAGGGGATGCCGCCTGCAAGAGCGACCATGTCGGCCACCTTGCCAGCCGGGAAGTTGGTCCTCACCGCGGACCCGAGCGTCTGCATCAGCGTCGGCAGCTGAGCCAGCATGCTGGGGTTGGCCATCTTGTGCCCCAGCGCGACCATCACCTCCTGCTGCCTGGACTCTCTCCGATAGTCGCTGTTGTTGTAGCCGTGCCGGGATCGCACATAGGCCAGCGCATGGATGCCATCCAGGTGGTGCGGCCCGGCCGAGAGGTAGAAGCCAAGGTTCTTGCCGTTGAGCCAGTCGTAACTGGGGTCGTTTATGTCGCTGGGGTTGTTGATATCGATGCCGCCAACGAGGTCGATCATCTTCATGAAACTGGCCAGATCCATCGCCGCGTAGTAGTCGATCGGGATGCCCACCAGATAGCCGATCTCTCTGACGAAGGTCGTCATCGCGTCGTCCGGGGACTTGATCCAGCCATGCTGCACGTACGAAACGAGGGCGTTGATGCGCGTAGCCGGCCCGACGGTTCCACCGAAATACAGCGGGTATGCGGCGCTGTCGCGCGGAACGCTCACCATGGCCACTTGGTTCGTCCGTGTATCGAGGCTGATGACCATGATCGAGTCGTACAGACGCTCGCCGCGGCCGACGTACGAATCCACTCCTGTGAGCAAGATCGTCATCCTGTCTGGAAGCGCCTTCGGCGTCGGGGTCGGTTCGAAGCTCGCCGGCGGCGGGGAGCCCGCCTCGAAGACGTCCGGGGGCGGTGTCTCGCCTGGGTCGGGCGATTCCGGAGGAGCCGGGTTGTCCTGGACGAACACCTGGGTGAACGTGGAGTAGTCCATGTAGGCCACGGCCCCGCCCACGCCATGGGTCGCCACGATCACGGCGATCAGGACCGCCAGGACTGCCCGCCCGTTGCGCCGGGCTTTGGCGGATCGGTCTGAATCACGGCCGGTAGTCACGTAGGCGTGGGCCACAGCGGCGATCCGCAGCGCTCCCACGGCAACGATGATCAACAGAGCGGCCATCGCGAAAGCGGGATCCACGAAACGCGCCACGAGAACGGCGAGCCCCTGCCTGGCCTGATACACAACGATCAGGAGGACGACGATTGCGGGCACCGCGAAGGCCGCCGCTTGGCGCCGCCGGCCGGCATATAGCTGCCCGAGGCCAGGCCAAAGGAAGGAAAGCAGGGCCGCCAACCACGGCAGATCCCGTCGTCGGCCCCCGCTAGGCGTTTCGGAAGAATCCCTCTTGGTCTCCAAAGCGGAGGGACTGTACCACAACCTAGATCCAGGTCGCGGCGGGCCGCCTGCAGGCTTAATTTGGACGTTTCGCTTACTTGCGCGACGGGGTACAATTTGCGGTCAGTGCCAGGCGTCTGGAGGGCGCCGGCAGGGGAGGAGACGCAGGGGCTCGCGCATGATACGTCGCTATGCCGCCCTGTTCCATGCTGTCTTGATGGCCGCGGACGCGCTCGTCGCGCTTGCCGTCGTCGTGGCTGCGGCCAGCTTCCGGTTCGGGCCGGCTTCGGAGTGGAGTTCCGCCCTGGATTCGTCTCTGCCAGATCCCCGCTTCGCCGTGGGCGTCTTCATCGCGACATGGATCGGGCTGCTGTGGATGCGAGGCCTGTACAGGGGCCGGTCGCACTGGACGATGCGGGGCGAACTGCGCGACGTCATCGGCGCCGGCCTGATGCTGCTGATGGCCACGCTGAGCGCGCTCTTCCTCTTCAAGCTGCCGGACGTCAGCCGCCTTCTCTTGGTCGTGATCTTCCCGGCGCTGGTCGCGGCCGCGTTTGCCCTGAGAGTGATCATGCGGCTGGTTCTGATCTACCTGCGCAACAACGGTCGGAACGCACGCTACATGCTGGTCGTCGGCGCCAACGCGCGCGCGAAGGCCTTCGCCAACACAGTGGAAAGCCATCCCGAACTCGGCCTGGTGGTGATCGGGCACCTCAAGGCCGGCCCGACGGACAACGGCGTGTACCTGCGCCGGCCCCTGCTCGGCTCGATCGACGACCTCGAGACCGTCCTCCACGGCCAGATCGTGGACGAGGTCGCCATATGTCTGCCCTTCGCCATGGAGGACCTCATCGAGCAAGCCGCTCTCCTGTGCCAGCAGGAAGGCAAGGTAGTGAGGATTCCGGCCGCTCCGGTGGAGCGGATCCTGTCGCTCGGTCACCTCGAGAGCATCGACGGGATGGGCGTCTACTCGCTGGCCAACGGGCCAGATCGCGCCGCCGGCCTGCTCGCCAAGCGTCTTGTGGACCTTATCGCAGCGGCGGTTCTGATGCTGGTTCTGGCGCCCGTGATGGCACTGCTTGCTCTGCTGATCAGGTTCGATTCCAGCGGGCCGATCTTGTTCCGCCAGGAGCGCGTCGGCCTGCACGGTCGGCCGTTCTACCTGGTCAAGTTCCGCAGCATGTGTCGCGGCGCCGAGGACCAGCTGGAGGACCTGAAGGCGCACAACGTGATCCAGGGCCACGCCTTCAAGCTTGAGTTCGACCCTCGGGTCACGCGTATGGGCCGGTTCCTGCGCCGGACATCGCTCGACGAGTTGCCTCAGCTGTGGAACGTGCTGAGCGGGCAGATGAGCCTTGTGGGACCTCGGCCGCCGCTGCCGAGCGAGGTCGCCCGGTACGACGTCTGGCACCGCCGCCGGCTCTCGATGAAGCCAGGGATGACCGGCTTGTGGCAGATCGGCGCGCGCCGATGCCCGGAATTCGACCGCTGGGTCGAAAAGGATCTCGAGTACATCGACAACTGGTCGCTCTGGCTCGACCTCAAGATCATGGCCCGCACGGTGCCGGCGATGCTGGCCGCCGAAGGCCGATAGCGCTACCTACGGACAGGTGTTGGCGGGCGCGGGCTTGCCGAACCAAGTGCTGTCGCTGCCGAACCACTGCACCGACAGGGCTGCGACCTTGGCATTGATGAGACAGGTCGTCGAGGCCGAGTTCACGTTGTTCACATTGGTGAGCGTGTACGGCGGCCCGAGCACCACCTGCTTGAAGTTGCCGCTCGGGACGGCCTGGCCCTTCGTCACGAAGTCGGCCAGCTGATCGGCCGGGAAGTTCGTGGCCACACTCGATCCGACCGTCGAAATGAGATCCGGCAAGGCCAGGATCTGGCTCGGCTGAGCCATCTTGTGCAGGAGATCGACCAGGACCTGTTGCTGCCGCGAGGCTCTGGCCCAGTCGCTGTTTTCGGCGCCGTGGCGAGACCTCACGTAGGCGAGGGCGTGAATGCCGTCCAGGTGCGCGGGTCCTGCGGGCAGGTAGAAGCCCAAGGGCTTGCCGTTCATCCAGTCGTACACGCCGTCGTTGATCACGCTGGGGTTGACAACGTCTATGCCCCCGACCTTGTCGATCATCTTCACGAATCCGCCCAGATCCATGACCGCGTAGTAGTTGATGGGGAGGCCGACCAGGTAACCGATCTCTTTGACGAGCGTCATGTACGGGCTGTCGGGCGACTTGATCCAGCCGTTCCGAACGTAGGTCGGCACGGCGTTGATCCTGGTCGTGACGGGGACCTGGCCGCCGAAATAGAGCGGGAAGCTGGCGCTATCGCGCGGCACGCTGACCATCTGCACCGAATTTGTCTTGGGGTCGTAGCTGACGACCATGATCGAATCGTAGAGATGCTCGCTTCGGGTCGGATCGGAATCCACTCCGGTGAACAGGATGGTGACGCGGCTGCCAGGCGGCGGGGGCGTTGCCGGAATCACCTCGGCAGACGGATACGGCGTCTGACCGGGAGCCAGGCTGGCGGTCGAGCCGGCGCCCGAATCGTCGATGAGCGAGCTGTTTGGATTGAACACCTGTGCACCGGCGTTGGAGTAGACGAGCAGGTAGTAGCCCGCGGTGGCATGGCTGGCGACGATGACCGCAACCAGCACGGCCGCGGCCAGTCTGTTGAGAGGCTTCGCAGCCTTACTCGGTTCGCCGCTCAGGTAAGCGTGAGCGACGGCAGCCAGCCGCAGGATGCCCACGAGCACCACGATGACGACGGCCGCCAGGCCGAGGCTGCGCTCGGCGAACAGGCTGACCGCAAAGGCGACCGGTCCCTGCCAGAGCTGGTAGACCACGACCAGCGTGACCAGTACGGCGGGCAGCGCAAGAATCGCCGCGGCGCGGCGCTTTCCGAGGTACAACTGGCCCAATCCGGGCCACACGAAAGAGAGCAGAGCGGCCAGTGTCGGCGACCGCATCCGGCTTTTCGCGGCGGTTTGTTTCGTTTCCAAATCCCCAAGACCCTAGCACATCTTCGGCTCGGACCCCTTCTCCGAGCTGGAGGGCGTGGTTAGAATTGCTCGCGACGCCCGGCGGGCAATGCCTCGTTGAGCGTTATGCTGTGCTACAGAACGATCAAGCGACGGCGGGTTCGACGCCACGGAGCTGCCCGCGAGCAACTTGGAGGCGGGGGAAATGATTCGACGTCACGCCCTCGCGTTTCGCACCACGCTGATGCTGGCAGACGCGAGCCTGGCCATTGGTCTGGCTTACCTGCTTTCGGTCCTGCGGTTTGGCCGCCACGGGGCGCTTCCAGCGCTGGACGCCTCCTTGCCAGACATGCGAGCAGTGGTCCTGTTCTTTGCCTGCGCGTGGGTCGCGGCGCTGTGGATGCACGGCCTCTACCGCTCGCGTGCGCGATGGACGATCCGCAGCGAGGCTGGTGACATCCTGCGCGCCACCGTGACATTTGCCGTGGCAACGCTGGCCTTCCTCTACGTCTTCAAGCTCCCGGACGTGAGCCGCTCACTGCTGCTCTTGCTCTTCCCCTCGATGGCGGCGATGGCGCTCGCCACGCGGATCGGCCTGCGACTGCTGCTCGAGCGAATTCGAGACAGCGGCCACAACACCCGCTTCATGATCGTGATCGGCGTCAACCAGCACGCACAGCAGTTCGCGGATCTCGTCGAGACCCACCACGAGCTGGGCATCAAGGTGATCGGTCACGTCAAGGGCTCGGCCAGGGACAAGAGCCAGGCCCTCACCCGGCGACAGCTCGGGACCATGGAGGAACTGGTGTCGATCCTCCACTCGGAAGTCGTCGACGAGGTGGCAATCTGCCTTCCGTTCTCCGAACAGGAGGCGATCGACGAAACCGCCCGACTGTGCGAAGAAGAAGGCAAGATCGTCCGGATCCCGGTGGCGGTTCTGGAGAGGACGCTGAACAGCGGGCGGATTGAGCAGATCGACGGCATGCCCGTCCTGTCCCTCGTGAGCGGGACGGACCGGGTGATCGGTCTGGCCGCCAAGCGCGCTCTCGACATCGCCGCCAGCACCTTCCTGCTCGTCGCCCTGTCGCCGCTGTTTGCGCTGCTGGCTGTGCTCATCAAGCTGGACTCGCCCGGGAGAGTGTTCTTCCGGCAGGAGAGAATCGGGCTGCACGGGCGGTCGTTCAGCGTGGTCAAGTTCCGCAGCATGTGCTTGGACGCAGAAGAACGCCTTGAGGAGTTGCAAGGGCTCAACGCGATCCGCGGTCACGCCTTCAAGATCGAGAGCGACCCCCGCGTGACCCGCATTGGACGGTTCTTGCGCCGCACGTCGCTCGATGAATTCCCGCAACTCTGGAATGTGCTGCGTGGCGAAATGAGCCTCGTTGGTCCTCGGCCACCACTGGGCCGCGAGGTGGCCAAGTACGCCATCTGGCATCGCCGCCGGCTATCCATGAAGCCGGGCATGACCGGCCTCTGGCAAATCGGCGCCCGCCGCCACCCCGAGTTCGATCGCTGGGTCGAGAAGGACCTCGAGTACATCGACACATGGTCCCTGTGGCTCGACCTCAAGATCATCGCCCGCACCGTCCCGGCCATGTTCAGCGGCGAAGGCCGCTAGGGCGATTGAGAGGGGTCGCCACACACGATCGCGCGCCGCGCGGCGTCTTGACTCAAACGTTCATTTGAGACGCGCAGATCCGGGCGCAAGCCCAATCGTCGCCAAGGTCAGCGACCAGATTGCGGCGCATTGGCTGGAGGCCCTAGGTCTCGCGGCGATCATGCTGGTGGCTGCCTTCGCGCGGTTCCACGACCTCGAAACTCGCGCGGGCTGGGACTCCGACCAGGGCGCCGAGATGCTGGCGCTCTGGAACGCGCTCCACACCGGCGCGATCCCACAGCTTGGCCCAATCGCGTCTGCCGGTACTTTCCACCACGGTGCCCTCTACTACGACGTCTTGCTTCCCGGCGCCTGGCTCGGCGGGGGCGATCCCACGTGGGCGCTGGCGCAGATCGCGGCCGGCGGCCTGTTGGTCGTGCCGATGGTGTGGTGGGTGGCACGGTCGATCGGTGGGCCTGCCGCGGGGCTCGCGGCGGCCGTGCTTGCGGCCACTTCGGGTGGGCTGGTCGTCTTCGCCACGCTCATCTGGAACCCGACGCTGATCGAGCCCGGCGCGGCCCTGGCCTTGCTTGGGGCGTGGCAAGCCTGGTCCAGTCGAAACCCGGCATGGCTGCTGGCTGCCGCCGCGGGGACTGCAGTTGCAATGCAGGCCGAGATGGCGGCCGGCGCGATCGTCTTTCCGATGAGCCTGGTGCTCGTATCACTGCTGTGGCGTGGTCCGGCAGGCCAGCGGCGTCGGATCGCATTCTGGGGAGCTGCGGCCGTGGCGGTGATCGTCGCCACGTACGTGCCATTCATCCTGTACGAAGTCGGTCACGACTTCGCGGAGACGCGCGCCATCCTGGCCTTCCTGACGGCTCCCGGCCAGCAGGCGTCGCATAGCCTTGCATACCGTCTCGCAGTGACCGGGCTACGTTCAGTGGCCTGGCCGCTGACCGGCTGGCCGCGCTGGGCTTCCGACCTTCCCCTGGCCATCGGAGTTGTCGGAGCCCTTGCCGCGGGCCTCGCATGGCGCCTCGTCGCTACAGTCATGCCGCGCCGTCGGCAAGCCCCCGGAGCTGCGGACGGCGCAGCCGTGGCATCGACGACCTCCGCCAGTCCACAGTTGAGGGAGCGAGACGGCACATGGCTCGTTGTCGGCTGCCTTGGGGCCTTGATCCTCGCCCTGGGCCTCGGCATGAGCAACACCTCGGCGATCGTGCCGGAGTTCACCGAGCAGTACCACAGCGTCGCCGACCCGTTTGTCATCGTGGCGGCTGGCCTTGTGCTGGGCTCCGTGTGGCGACTGTCGAGCCACGGCAGGCTGGCGGGAGTGCTTGGCCGAGTCGTGTGGGTTGCGGCCCTGGTAGCGGCGGTGCACTACGGGTCCGCGCAGTGGCCGCCCGGTCCGAATGCCTCGAGTTGGTCCTCCGCCCAGACAGCTGCCAACCGCCTCGAGCGGGATGCCAGCGGGAAGTCGATCGCGCTCGTTGGCCTGCCGAACGACAGGAGCACCGATGCCTACGGGTACCCGCTCGTGCTCGACGGCATCGCCATGGTGACGCCCGACCGGGCGTCAGTCCTGGTCGTGTTGTGCGACTCGTCGTCGTCCGGCAGTTGCGGCGGTCCGGCGGAGGATGCCTGGCTCGCTACCCAATCGAACGCCACGGGCTTCGACCTACTGGATCGCTTCACCGCCGCGCCGGATCGGCTGCTGTCCGTGTACGGCAGACGCGCGGGCTGAGGGACCGGCATCTCCGCTACCATAGCCGACAAATCAGACGGTCCGCACGCGAGTCGAGGTATATGAAGCCCAATCGGCGACCATCCGGTCCAGGAGCGCCTCGGAGGTGAACCTGGAGTCGACCGGAGTTCCGGCAGCCTCGGCAACGAGCGGCGCAATCCCCCGCCAGACCTCTGTTCGGACTGCGGCTGAGCCGACTCGGCCCACCGTCGGCGGCGCCGCGGTCAAACTCACCCGGCTGGGCTACCTGGACGCCCTGCGCGGGTTCGCCGTCCTGGGCGTGATCCTCGTTCATGCTTCGCAGCAGGCGCCGGGCCCGGTCGGGCAGGTCGCCTCCACGCAGCAGTTCCCGGACCTGCCCGGTGCGGTTGCGACACTTGCGGCCCAGGGCCGCCACGGCGTCCAGCTCTTCTTTGTCGTGAGCGCCTTGACGCTCACGCTGTCCGCCAGGGCGCGGTTCGGTCGTGAGAGCCACCCGACGCTGGACTTCTTCGTCCGCCGGTTCTTCCGCATCGCTCCGATGTTCTGGCTCGGGACCCTCTTCTACGCCTGGCTCTACGGCTTTGCGCCCAGATTCTGGGCACCGGAGGGAACGACACCGGTGATGGTGGCGAGCACCTTCGCCTTCCTGCATGGCTTCACGCCCGGAACCATCGATAGCGTTGTGCCGGGCGGTTGGTCTATCGCCGTCGAGACCACCTTCTACGTGGCCCTGCCCCTGCTGCTGCTTTTACTTACGAGCCTGACACGAGCGCTTTGGGCGGTGTGCCTGTCGGTTGCGGCGTCGGTCTTGCTCGGGATCGTCGCCACGGGACTGCTCGCCCCGTACTTCCCGGGCGCGGACTCATACCTCGTCCAGAACTTCACCGTTCTCTGGTTCCCGGCCCAGCTGCCGGTCTTCTGCATCGGCATCGCTCTGGCTTTCCTCGTCGGTCGCCCGGTCGAGGATGCGCGGGCGCGCTCGGCGCTGGCGGTCCTTGGCGGCCTGGCGGCGATGGTCGCTCTCGCCTTTGGCGCATACACGTATTTGACGCCCGATGTGCTCTACGCCCTGGCCTTCGCGGCGCTCGTCTGGGGCCTCTCGATCGTCCCCTGGCGAATCCTCGTCAACCCCGTCACGCGATATCTCGGAGCGGTGAGCTTTAGTGCGTATCTCGTCCAGTTCTGGGTGCTCGATGAAATCCGCCCGTGGATCGTCTCGACCGGCACCAGGGGAACTCTGCGGTTCGGCCTCACCTTTGCCGTCGCCACGGTTCTCACGATTGCTGCGGCCAGCGTGACCTACCGGCTCGTGGAGAAGCCTGGGATGGCCCTCGGCAAGAGGGTCGTGGAGCGGATCGAGCGGTCCCGCGCGCCGTCGATCGCGGCCAAAAGCCCGGCGTAATTCAGCCCGTCCGAATCGAAGGCGCTCCTGCGGTACCATGCTGGAGCGTCTTTAGGACCAACAGGAAGGAGCCGGACCCTGTCAGCGGTTGTGGCTGTCACCGGACGCGAGGGCTTCATCGGGTCCCACCTGGTCGAGGCGCTCGTCCGACGTGGCAATCGGGTCAGGGCGATGGTCCCGTGAGCCGACTTGGCCACAAGTGGCTGCTGCTTCGGAGCTTGCCGAAGACAATCAGGTTCAACTTCACCTACCTCCCGCTGGCCGACGCCCTTCGGCTCCCCGTGCTGGTCTGCCATCGAGTCCATTTCGAGCGCCTTGGCGGCAAGGTCCGGGTCGCACCTCACAGCCGGAGGGGGACAGTCCACATCGGCTTCGGCGAAGTGGGGATATTCGACCGCGAACGTCGACGGAGCATCTGGCAGGTCGACGGGGAAGTTGTATTCCAGGGCCGAGCCGAGTTGGGCCATGGCACGAAGGTGTCGGTCGGACCGGGCGGGGTCCTGACGTTCGGAGACGGGTTCGAGATAACCGCCGAGACCGCCATCGTCTGCCGCAAGGAGATCACGTTCGGCAAGGACGTGTTGATTTCATGGGACGTGCAGGTGATGGACACCGACCTCCATTCCATCGTCGATGCGGACGGCGCGGTTCTCAACCCGGACGGCAGGATCGTCATTGACGATCACGTTTGGATCGGTAGCCGAGTACTCGTGCTGAAGGGCGTCCACGTCGCCAGGGACTCGGTTGTTGCCGCTGGTTCCATCCTCACCCGCGGGACCTACGCGGCCAACGCTATCGTCGCCGGGTCTCCTGCCCGAGAGATCCGACACGGGATCTCGTGGTCCTCAGAGCCTGCGGGGGACGTCGCGAGCGACGAAGAGGCCGATGGCAAACAAAGCCGTCGAGGTGCACCCGATCTCGCCGGCTAGCCTTTGGTCCGCGTCTCGAGACCGCCCAACGATGGGCCGGCCGCTGCATAATGCGGACATCAGCAGGATGTTCAGTCGCCGTCATGGCCCGACGAATCCTCCGGGCCACCCAGGAGTTGTCCCACCTTGGACCCACATAGGGTGCGAGGCGACGGACGGTGCTGCAACCTAACGGAGAGCACGGAGATCAGATTGGCACTCAGCACCGGCCTCGGGCCGACTGCCACCGGGCAGGCCGATCACCAAGAACCGACTGTGGTGATCGAAGCCAGCCACGGGTGGCGAGAGCTCGGGCTTTCCGAACTGTGGTCTCACCGAGAGCTCATGTTCTTCTTCGTCTGGCGGGACCTGAAGGTTCGATACCGCCAGACGGCCTTCGGCGCGGCATGGGCGGTCATGCAACCGGTCCTCCTGATGATCGTGTTCAGCGTCTCGGTGGGCCGCATATCCGGTGTGGGGCCCAAGAACCTTCCTTATCCCCTGTTTGCGTTCGCGGGCCTGGTGCCGTGGACGCTGTTCGCGTCGAGCCTCACCAGCGCATCCAACAGCCTGGTCAGCTCAGAGGCCATCATCACGAAGGTCTACTTCCCACGCCTGTTGCTTCCCTTCGCAGCCGTCGGCTCGTTCATCATCGACTTCCTGGTCGCGATGGTTGTACTCCTGGTCTTGATGCTGTACTACGGCACCGTGCCAACGATCGCAGTCGTCTGGCTCCCGCTCTTCACGCTCTTCGCCCTCGTCACCGCTTTGGGGGTTGGCACGTGGCTGGCGGCGATCAACGTGCGCTACCGCGACGTGAAGTACGTTGTGCCATTTCTGGTGCAGACGTGGATGTTCGCCTCGCCGGTCATCTACGTGAGCACTTTGATACCCGACAACTGGCGATGGTTGTATGCGTTGAACCCCATGACCGGTGTCCTTGATGGCTTCCGCTGGGCGCTCATCGGGGGCTCGAGGCCGGACTCACTCATTCTGGTCTCGGCGGCTGCCTCTGTGCTGGTCTTCACTAGCTCCCTGGTCTACTTCAAACACACCGAGCAAACGTTCGCGGACGTGATCTGATGACCGACGTCGCGATCAGCGCACGAGGCCTGGCCAAGAGATACACGATTGGGGTCCAGCGAGACCCGTACGGCCGTCTGACCGAGGTCCTCTGGTCCTCGCTGGCACGGCCGTTCAGGCGCAAGAGCGCGGCTCAGCGCGGCGCCGAGTTCTGGGCCCTTCGCGACCTCTCCTTCGACGTTCAGCGCGGCACCGCAATCGGGGTAATTGGGAGGAACGGTGCCGGCAAGTCAACCCTTCTGAAGATCCTGTCGCGGATCACTGAGCCCACGCTCGGTCGCGCAGAGCTCCAGGGTCGCGTCGGGTCGCTGCTGGAGGTTGGAACCGGGTTTCACAACGAACTGACTGGCCGCGAGAACATCTCGCTGAGTGGCGCAATCCTCGGGATGAAACGGACGGACATCACCCGACGATTTGACGAAATCGTGGCGTTCGCCGATATCGGTCCCTTCATCGATACGCCGGTGAAGCGCTATTCGAGTGGCATGAAGGTCAGACTCGGTTTCGCGGTGGCGGCATTCCTAGAGCCCGAGATCCTCTTGATCGACGAGGTTCTGGCGGTCGGCGACGCCGCGTTCCAGAGGAAATCCATCGGCCGAATCGAGGATGTCACGAACGAAGGTCGGACGGTCATGTTCGTCAGCCACGATCTGGGGGCTGTGGCGAACCTGACCCAGACCTGCCTGTATCTCGAATCTGGGCGCCTGAAGCAACTCGGCCCCACCAGGGAGGTCGTACACGCCTACCAGATGGATGGGCTACTCGCACGCGACGACCCGGGTCGCGGGTTGTCTTTCTACCGACGTTCGGAGGTGCCGGGCGCACCCGTCCGGATCACCAGCATCGCCGCGGTCTCGACACGGCCAGAGCGCGCGACCATCGATCTGGGCAGCCCTCTGGAGATCGACATCGGAATCGACGTGACGACGCCGATCGAGAGGCTGCCCATAGACGTAACGATCAAAGACCAGCGCGGCCGGACCGTGGCGATCCTGTTCTCCCCGGATCAAGGCTTCACGCTCACTTCATCCCGTGGCACCGCGTCGATCCATTTGCGCATCGAGGACCTGCCCCTGGCTCCGGGAACCTACTTCGTCGACGTTGGATTGAACCAGAGCCCGCCCCACACGACGGCATTCGACGTGATCCTCGATTTCCCGATTGTCGAGGTTGAGAACTCGGGACAAGTCGTCCAGTGGCTGGAGCGACCGTGGGGTTCTCTGCAGCCGCAGCGAGTGGACTGGCGGCGGTCAGCTTGACTGCCAAGCCGTGGTAGTTCACTTATGACGACGCGCTACGGTGACGCAGAGCGCGAGCAGCTTGCCGAATTGGTCCATGGTCACGCCGGCTTCGAATGGGCGATCGCCCGAGCCGTTTCGGCGCTGCCAACAGACGCCACCCATATCGTCCACTTCGGGTGCGGCATCGGCTGGTTGACCGCCGAGATCAGCCGGAGTCGGCGCAAGGCGTCGGTGACTGGGATCGATCCGAGCCTGTCTGCGATCCAAACTGCCCGCGCACTGTTCGCGAACGACCGGCTCCGCTTCGAAATCGGCGATCTGGCGACCAGCGAACCGGGGCCGGGGCTGCTGGCGGAGGTCCTGGTCCTGTCGAGCACCCAGGCGATACTCTTGAGTCAGGCGCGATCCGAGGTGGTTCGGGCCGCCTCCGCCTCGACCGCCGACCGGGCCGCGGTCTTGCTCCATCTTCGGGACCCAAGGAAGAGCCCGCGGGCGTCCACATCCGCGAGCGCCGAACCCTCCGCGGACCTGAAGTCTGGACTGCGCGAACTGGCCGAGGCACTTGGCGGGAAGATCGCCTTCCAGGCCACTTCGGACCGCGGCAACGACACCCAGAGCATCGTGCTCATCCAGCGCGGGTATGCGAGCCAGCCCGCGAGCGCCGGGCACGCGAGAGACTTCGCCATCGAAGGCAAGAGCCGCCGCCGAGCCCGAGTGTCGTCGCGGCTGGGGCTACGCGTCGCACCGGCCGGCACGCTGATTCCGAACCGCACCGGACCGGCTGTGCTCGTGGTCTCTCCGAACCCGAACTCCGTGGTCGAGACGTTCATCAACGCCATAGTCGAGGGATTGCCCGTCCGCGTCGAAGTCTTGTTCGGCATCCCGCCAGACGCCCGAGACGTGGACAATCGAAGGCTCATCCCGAAATGGGCGCGCGTCCTCAAGAGGGTGCTACGGAAGGTACGCATGCGGAGCGTCGCGTCCCAAATCGATGGCTTCTTCATTGGCCGCTTCTTCAGGCAGAGGCATATCCGAGTACTGCTCGCCGAATACGGCCCCACCGGCACGCACCTACTTGAGACATGCCGGCGGCATTCCATGCCTTTGGTGACGCAGTTCAATGGGTACGATGCATACGACCGGCCAACCGTCGACAGTCTCCGGGCGGATTACCGGTGCCTCCTGGCCGAGGAGTCCGCGACGGTCGCCGTGTCCCAGGACATGCGGGCCCGCCTCTACGAACTTGGCGCCCGCCCCGGCAGCGTGCACTGGATCCCCTGCGGCGCCGATCCAGATCGCTTCAACGCAACTCGTGCCGAACTCAACCCACCGATCTTCCTGGCGGCCGGGCGGTTCGTGGAGAAGAAGGCTCCGCATCTGACCCTGTTGGCGTTCAGCCGGGTCGTGAAAGACGTTCCCACCGCCCGACTCCAGATGGTGGGCGACGGCCCCCTCCTCGACGCCTGTCGCCAACTGGCCGAGGCGCTCGGCATTGCGGGCTCTGTGGAGTTCCTCGGTTTCAAGCCGCACGAGGATCTGGCTGAACTCATGCAGAATGCCCGAGCGTTCGTCCAGCACTCGGTGACGGCTCCGTCCGGCGACAGCGAAGGGACGCCGGTAGCCATCCTTGAAGCCGGCGCCTCAGGTCTTCCCGTCGTGTCCACACGGCATGGCGGGATACCCGAGATCGTGGTCGACGGGGAGACCGGATATCTCGTGCAGGAAGGTGACGTGGAATCGATGGCAGACCGGATGCGCGAGCTTGCGCTCGATCCTTCACTAGCCGGACGGCTCGGGGCCCAGGCTCGTGTACATGTCCTTGAGCACTTCAGCCAGTCGACCTTGCTTGCTCAATTCGGGCAGGTTCTGCGGGACGCGATGGCCGATGATCGGCGTATGAGGACGTGAGCGCTTCCCTGCATCATTGCACCCGGGCATTGGTCCAGCCCGCACGCGAAGCACCACAGCACTCGCAGGAGTGGACAAACCATCCATGAGGATCATCGGAGACGGTCTCATCGCGCGAAGCCTGCAGCCTTTCGCGGGAGCCCACGATCGCGTCTTGGCCTTCGCCACCGGGGTCTCCGATTCAGCTTGTACGAGCGATACCGAGTTTGCTCGAGAGTGCGCCCTTCTCTACGAGGTCCTGGAGGATGCGAGGTCGGCGCACGCAAAGATCGTCTACTTCTCCGGCGGAGGAGCCCTGTATGGACGATGGGATCGGCCGGCGATCGAATCCGGCCCGCTTGAGCCGCGCTCGCAATACGGTCGCCACCAGCTGTTCTGTGAGGGCGTCGTGGCCGCCGCCGGGGTCTCGTACCTCGTCGTGCGATTGCCGAACGTGGTGAGCGGCGGAGCCAACCCTCATCAGCTCATTCCCAACATCGTCGCGCAGGTCCTTGAGGGGCAGGTGCACGTTCAATCCCGCGCGCAGCGCGACCTCATCGATGCCGCCGATCTGGGCCCGGTGGTCGTCGAACTCCTCGGGTCCGCCGCGGATCGAGATGTCGTCAACGTCGCGACGGGCATCTCAGTGGACGCCCCGACCATAGTGAGCGAGATCTGCGCGATCCTCGGCGCGAGCCCCTCGATCATCGCCGAAGATCGAGGGGAGTCTCAGCATTTCGATACAGCTCACCTTCGGCAAATCCTGGGTCGCGATCCATTCGCCAATGGGAGTACCTACCGGGAGCTACTACGCCGGTATGTCCCGCAGCTCGCCGAGGGGTTGACCAAGTCGCGCGTGTGACGCTCACCGGTCGGCAGATGCGAATGCCTGAAGGATTGGCCGCTCGGTTCAGCCCACGCGAGGCGCTCCCCTACAGCCGAGCTTCGACCATGCTAACGAGTTGCCCCATCCTGTTGTGCCAGGTGTGGTCCCGCAGTGTCCGCGCCTGACCGGCGGATGCGATCCTCGAGGCCTCCTCGGGGTGGCCGTGGTAATAGGAGACCAGACTTGCGCACTCCTCAGGGCTGTTGTACACGATGACTTCGGCTCCCACATCGAACAGGTCGGGCAGAGTCGACTTGGCATCTGTCACGAGCAAGGCACCCATCCCGGTCGCTTCGTAGAGCCGCAGATTCGCCGCGTAGGGACCGGCGACGGCGCCGTGTTGGTTCAGCGTTATGCGGGACCGCGAAAGCACCTCGTACATACCCCGTCCCCAGGCGGGACCCCTGACCAGCCGCCGAAGAGGCGACTCGGCGGGCAAACCCGTAGCGTCGCCGGTCCAGATCTGGATGGGAGTTACTGCCGCAACGGCCTCGACGAGTTCGCGGCGTCCGGGATGCTGCCGTCCCAATGACCCGACGAACGAAGCGGGGATGTCGCGGTCGAGGACCGGCACCTCGGCCAGTACCGCGGGCGAGAAAGCAAGCGGCAGCCACTCGGACGCAATGCCTTCGCTGCGAAACCGCTCCACGAGCGAAGGCAGAGCCGAGACGATGAGGTTATAGGACCGGGAGTCCAGGCCGCCGGGTAGTTCCGTCGCCACCTGAGCGACCAGCAGTCGGGTCAAGGTCTGCATCCGCGCGGCTATGGCTGAGGGCATGATGCCGATGATCCCAACGTAGACCACATCGGGACGGTGGACTCGGACCTGTTCGAGCAGCAACTCCCAGCTTATCTGCGGACGGGGCCGTGACAGCCACGGCACGATGTCGCGGCGCCGCCGGAAGCTCCAGCGCCCCTTCACCAAATCCGATACGCCGTGCTCTCTAGCCCACGCCTGCTGCGCCGGATAGGCATTGGGGACGATAACCTCGGCTTCGTGGCCGAGCTGGCGAAGGGCCTCGGCCTGGAATTCGGCCTCGCCGAACATTCCGGCGCGGATCGCAGCCTGCTGTTCCTCGTAGGACGCGGAAGCAAGTTCCGGGCGATCACGGTAGATGCCGTCGAGGAAGGCCGAGTAGTTGGTGTCGATGAACAGGTAGCGCATTGCTAGGCGCGGGGACGAGATTGCCCGGACTCACCACCGGCCGGCTGAGGGGCGACGAACAGAAACCCGCGGTAGTCGGCCTGTTCGGGAGCGTTTGGTACCGGCGGGCGTTCCTGGATCAGGAATTCCCGAACGAGTGTGAGGCCAAGCTCCACGGCGAAACCTAGAAACTCTCCCTCGTTGAGGAACCATCCGGGGTACTCCGTCGCGTAACCGTGGCGATAGGGGTGCTGAACGACCACGAAAGAAGGGGCGTGCTGCACGAACGGCTGCCTGGTGACGTAGACGTACCCATCGCAGACGTTTGCGAGGCCGGCCAGCTTCGCCCGCCAGTCTTGTGAGTACTGCAGCGAGCTGCTCGCGACCACGAGGTCATATCGCCGGGACAACGCCGCTTCCTCGCTGGTCGGGAAACTGACCTGGGGTAGCACGCTTCGACCGCCCTCAGCCAGAGACGGCAGGTCGAAACATGTGTAGTCCAAGACCAAGTCAGGCATCAGCGCCCGGGCGTAGACGTAGTAATGGCCGATCCCTCCGCCCCAGTCCAGAACCGAGAGTCGATCCCGTTTGTAGGCCGCTCGGGCCAGTACGTATGCGAAGCTCATCACGGTGTTGTGGAGCGCGTAGTCGAGGTCGGCGACCGCGGACTCGTGGGACCGCCCGAAGGGATCTGCGCCGTTGGCCGAGTCGACGAACGCGGCCCAGCGCGATAGCTGCGTCGACGCCACAGACTCGGAGTCCCAGCCCCGCAGGTGCTTACTTTCGTCTGGCCAACCGCCGGGAAGATACTCCCAGTCTGGCATCTCGGCGCGACGAATCCTGCGGGTCGTGGCCCGAACTAGCTTGACGACTCCTGGCGGCAGGACGTTTCGGGCGATAGATCTGGCGGTACGAGCCAGGGTCCGGCTCATGAGGCCTCGGGGCGCGGCCGGCATGCGTTTCCCGGGCGGGCGTAGCGGACAACCGAATCAATCACGGTCCGATTCTCGCATACGGGGCTTTGCGAAGTGGAGTACCAGACCGCCCGCTACAGGCGGAACGACTTCGGCGAGACCATGATCTGGCGCCTCAGCACCCGAAGGATGACTCGGCGCCAGCCGTAGCGCGGAAACCGGAGGCTGCTGGCCCTATGAATCGCTGGCGCCCGAGCCCGAATCGCACCGGTGGCCGACCGCAGTTCTTTCAGGTAGCCACCGTAGAGCCGGGACGTGATACGGGCGCTCATGCGACCGTAGCCGTCGATACCGAGGTCCCACAGGCCTGGCCCGACAGCCTTGAACCCCTGGAAGTGATAGAAGACCAGCGGTTGACCGTTGACGGTGGGCGGATCGGCTTTCACGTCTATGTCGTACTGCATGAAGTTCCAGGGTGCGAGGTCGACCCCGAGATGCTCGATAACCCGGACGCCGGGAAGAGCGGGCCAGCTGTCGAGATAGCCCTGGTCGGCAAACTTGCCATCCTCGACGCGGTCGTAGCACCACGCCAGGCACTGCTCGCGCCAATGGCTGAGGACTGCCCGACCGGCGGCGTCGTTGCGGAACGTCAGCAGCGCGACGTTGTAGGTGCCGTATTTGGCAAGCTCCAAAAGGTGCGGCGGGTAACGGTGAGGGACGATCACCACAGATCCCCTGGCCAGCTCATCGAAGACCGGCTGCGGGCTCGAGTAGAACAGCAGGTCCGAATCCAGATACGTGATCGAATCGATGTCAGGCATCCGGGCCAGCAGAAACCACGGCAGAGCGGGCGACAGAGTGAAGTAGTACTCCACCGTCGAACGGTTCTTCTTGGCGTCCAAGAGCGCCGGGTCCGCCTGCTCCAGATCCGTCAGACGGAGAGGACGCAGCGACTCGACGTTGAGCGCGGAAACCGCCTGGTAGGCATCTTCGTCGAGGCACAGAGCCCAGAGCGTGAAGGGCGGACTATGCCGCACGAGGGACTGGTGCAATGCCACGGCGCGAGTGAGGTAGTTGCGGTCGAAATAGGTACAGAAATGGATCACGAAGGGCGTTCCAACCCAGCCGCCATCCTCGGAGCGCTATTTGCCCACTCGAGAACGGCCTGGATAACTCGCTCCACTTCCTCGTCCGAGAGACTCGGGAACATCGGCAGGCTGACGATCTCACTGACCACGCGTTCCGTGACCGCCAGTCCAGCTGGCTGCGGCAGCCGTCCGGCGTAGGCGGGTTGAAGGTGCACAGGCACGGGATAGTGGATGGCGGTCGAAATGTCACGGTCGCGGAGCGAGGCCATCAACGCTTCGCGATGGCTGCTTCTGACCACGTACTGATGGAAGGCGTGCTCGACACCCTGGGTGACGGCCGGTATGCCCACCGCCGATTCGCCGAGACCGGAATCGTAGCGCGCGGCGATGGTCCGCCTGCGTGCGTTATCTTCGTCGAGATATGGCAGTTTCGCTCGCAGGATGGCTGCCTGGACTTCGTCGAGCCGGCTGTTCATCCCCGGAACAGCGCTTACATAGCGGTCCCTCCACCCGTACTGACGCAGTTCCCGCACCCTGGCTGCGAGGCTCGCGTCATCCGTCGCCACCAGCCCGCCGTCGCCGAGCGCGCCCAGGTTCTTCGTCGGGTAGAAGCTGAACGCGGCAATATCGCCCCAGGTCCCCGCGATGCGCCCGTCATGCCGCGCCCCATGGGCTTGAGCGCAGTCCTCCACGACGAGCAGTCCCGCGGCGCGGGCGATGCGCATGATCTCGGTCATATCGGCGATCTGGCCGTAGAGATGCACGACGACCACGGCCTTGGGCCGGCTGCCCCCCGGACGAGGATCCGCCGCGATGGCCTCCGCCAGGCTGGCCGGATCCATCGTGTAGGTGGCTTCATCGACGTCCACGAGGACCGGCGTCGCCCCGGTGCGCTCGACACCCACCACTGTCGCCACCGCTGTATGCGAAACGGTGTAGACCGCGTCCCCGGGACCGACACCGAGAGCTCGCAAGGACAGCTCGACCGCATCTGTCCCGTTGCCCACCCCGACGCCCTCGCCCAGACCTAGATAGGCGGAGAACTCCGCCTCGAAAGCGCGGACCTCATTCCCCAGGATGTACCAGCCGCTGTCCAGTGTTCGCCGGACGGCGGCGTCGATCTCCGCCTGATGGCCACGGTAGTCGCGGCCGGGCGAGGACTGAGGGATTGCCGCGAACCCCCTCTTCTCAGACATACTTGTCGAGGTTCTGGCGGTAGAACTCGAGCGTACGAGCCAACCCGACCTCCAACGGAACGCGCGGCTCCCAGCCGATCGCCGTCCGTATCGCCGTGAAGTCCGCGTAGTAGTCCCCGATGTCGATCCGCTTGCGCTCGGGCGGGAAGCTCCGCGTTTCGGCGACGCCGCCACCGTTCACCTTGATCAGGAGGCTCGCCAGATCGTGGAGGCTGATGACTTCAAGGCCCCCCAGGTTGAACGTACGCCCGTTCGCATTCTCGTCGCTTGCGCAGGCCAGGAACGCTTCAACCGCGTCGTCCACGTAAGTGAAGTCTCGCAGCTGGGATCCCTCCCAGACCTCGAACGGCTCGCCGCGAATCACTTGCCGGATCCAGATCCCGAGGAACGTCTGGCGCGCGTCGCAGATGCGCATATGTGGTCCGTATGTGTTCGTGAGCCGGAGTGCGCAGGCCCGGATCCCATAAACGTCGTTGTAGAGAATGTGGTAGGCCTCGCCGGCGGCCTTGTTGATGCCGTTGACGTCTACGGGCCGAACCAGGTGCTTTTCGTCGACCGGGACGTATTGCGGGCGGCCGTAGATCTGACGGGTGCTCGCGAATACGATCTTTATCTCGGGATTGAACTTACGGCAGGTTTCGAGAATTGCCAGCTGAGCCCGACCGTTTATCTCCAGGTCTGTCTCCGGGTCCTTCATTGAATCCATGTGGCCCGTCTGGCCCGCGAGATTGAAGAGGAAGTCCTGGCCGCCGATGAGGTACCGGAGTCCATGTTCGTCTCGAACGTCCGAGATATTGATCCTGATCCGATCGGCGAACTTCGATACGTTGAAGAGGTTGCCGCCGTATTCGGGGATGAGGCTGTCCACGACAGTGACGTCGGCTCCCCAGTCCACGAGCCGCCCCGCAAGATGGGAGCCGATAAAGCCGAGTCCCCCGGTTATCAGCACTCGCTTGCCGGCGAAGTCGCGGTGGGAGGATTGGCCTTCGGTCATGAGCTAGTCGTCCAACCTGACACGGGCTGCCTGGTCCAAATCGGCGGTATCGATTGCACCGCCGCACCGAGTCTGGATTCTTGCATATCGGTCACGCCTCGCGCTTGTTGGCATCGGCGCCACGCCGACCTGGACTCGAGCGTCCCTCGGCCGACGAAACGAATCGACCGACAGCTGTCACCCGCAAGTCCTCTTAGAAGGACCTAGGCCCTCGAGCTCCTGTCCTCGCTCGACCTCCCCAGCAGCGCTCGCTTGGCCAGCCTTCGGAAGACGCGTGTAACCGGCGAGACAACCGGCCCGACGAAGCCCACCTTAAACAGCGAAATCGCCGCCCGGCTACGGAGCGGCATTCCGTGCCGTCGCCGAATCTTCAGGCTCTGTCGGGCCGCGGCGGCAGATCCCGCAACAGACTTGGCGCGCGGATGCTCCCGAAAGCGAGCCAAAACCTCGGTAGGAAGAGTCTTCATCGCGCCGACTTTCGCCAGCTTCAGCCACAGGTCGACGTCCATCGCAAGGTCATAGCCCAGTTCAAGCCCTCCACAGCGCCGGTAGGCTTCTGCGGAAAAGAAAGTAGCCGGTTGCGCCGGATTGGCCGGCAGTCGCAGGAGGCCCTGAAGGGTTGGCACCGACAGCGATCCGCCCGCTCCCACGACAGCGCCGTGGGCATCGATCACCAGACAGGCGCCCGTTACCATTGCCAGCGTCGGGTCGGCAGTGAAGACATCCACTACACGCCGGAGCGCGCGGGGCTCGAGAACGTCGTCGGCGTTGAGCCAGCCAAAGATATCGCCCGTGGCTCTGCTGAAACCTTTGATGAGGGCGTCCGTCTGGCCGGCGTCGGGGCCTATGATCGCTTCATATCCCAGGGTGCTGTGCTCACGAAGCCACTCGGCACTGCCGTCCGTGGAACCTCCGTCATACACAAGATGCTCGACTTCGACGTCGTGCCGTTGCTCGGCAACCGAGCTGATGCACTCGGGCAACCAGGGCATCCCGTTGTAGACCGGGGTCACGACCGTGACCTTCATTCAAACTCCGCTGCGTGGTGCTCGTATGCAGCAGCCACTTTCTCCGCCTCAGCCTCGTAGAACGCTTCAACGGCCCGTCGGTCACCGTTGACCTGCCATTCGCGGACCTTGGCGGCCGCGGCCAGCTTGTAGGTGGCCATCATGGCCGACAGGTAGAAGCCCCGCCAGCCGTCCCGGTAGCCCTGAAGACGCACGTATCGGCGCCAGAATTCCCGCAAGGCTCGCAACCCAGCGCGCGGCACCGACCCAGCCTTTGCGTCCGTTCGCACCCGTTCCGACTCAATGTCCGTATAGCGATTGAGCTTCTCCAGGAAATGGCGCACATCCAGATAATTGAAGTGGACGATGGCCAGACCTTCCATATAGGGCAGCCTCATGACCCTCGCGCCTGGTTGGATCTCCAGGAAGCCGTGGATTTGGGGCGGCGTGGCCACAGACCCTCTACGGAAGAACCGCTCGTGACGGTCCTGAGTCGGACCCCAACCTGTCCGGCGAAGCGGGGCGCCCAGCAGGTAGTTGAGCCACGGTAGGACGACGACGTCGGCTTCGTCTCTCCTGACCACTTCCAAGAGCCGGGTGCTCAGTGGGAGCGGCACGAGTTCGTCGGCATCGAGAAGCAGTATCCAGTCTCCGGTTGCCTGCGCGATGGCATACGCCCTGGCGGGATCGGCGTAGCCAAGCGGTTCATGCAGGAACACCCTGGCGCCGAAGCTGCTTGCGATTTCCCGCGTGGCGTCGCTGCTATGCATGTCAACCACAATGATCTCGTCTGCCCAGTTTCGGACGGACCGCAACGCAAACGGCAGTCGTCGCTCCTCGTTGAGCGTGTTCATGACGACGGAGATGCGCGGTCTCGACGTCGTTTGGGCCGGCAATTCCGAGTTCGACAAAGGGTGTCTACCACGCATTCTTGAATAGGCACTGGTCAGTCTACCCGAGTGTCCGCCGGGGCGACCATGGGTCGCCCGCTCTTCCGCCCCGTCCAAAGGGCACGCGCACACCAGGGTTTCTGCCACAATCAGCGGGTGAGCGAGTCGACCTCTGCACCCAAGAAGGCCCTGATCACTGGCATCACCGGCCAGGACGGCTCCTATCTCGCAGAGCTCTTGCTTTCGAAGGGTTACGAGGTCCATGGCCTCATCCGCCGGTCCAGCTCCTTCTCGACCGGCCGGATCGACCATCTCTACCGCGACCCCCACCTCGGCGAGACCCGGCTCCACCTTCACTACGGCGACCTCTCGGACTCGTCGTCGCTGATCCACACGCTCAACCGCCTGCGGCCGGACGAGGTCTACAACCTGGGCGCCCAGAGCCACGTCAAGGTCAGCTTCGATATGCCCGAGTTCACCGCGGACACGACCGGCATGGGCAACCTGCGCCTCCTCGAAGCCATCCGCTGCGCCGAATGGCCGATGCGCTTCTACCAGGCCGGCAGCTCCGAGATGTTCGGCAAGGTCGCCGAAACCCCGCAGCGCGAGACGACGCCCTTCTACCCGCGCAGCCCCTACGGCGTGTCCAAGGTCTTCGCCCACTGGATGACGGTCCAGTATCGCGAGGCCCACGGCCTCTTCGCGGTCAACGGCATCCTCTTCAATCACGAGTCTCCCCGCCGTGGACCTACCTTCGTGACTCGCAAGGTCACTCGCGGGCTGGGGGCAATCCTGGCGGGGCGCGAGCGCAAGCTCTACCTGGGCAATCTCGATGCCCGCCGCGACTGGGGCTATGCACCCGAATACGTCGAGGCGATGTGGCTGATGCTCCAGGCGCCCGAGCCCGAGGACTACGTCATCGCCACAGGCGAGATGCACACCGTCCGCGAGTTCGTCGAGGCGGTCTTCGGCCTGGTGGGCCTCGATTGGAACGAATACGTCGTGATCGATCCCGCGTACTTCCGCCCGACCGAAGTTGACCAGCTGTGCGGCGATCCGTCCAAGGCGGCCGAGAAGCTCGGCTGGCGGCCGAGGACGCGCTTCACCGATCTGGTCCGGATCATGGTCGAAGCCGACCTTGCCGACGCCGGGTTGGACCCGAGCAAGTTCGTCAAGCCAGCCGCCGCGGAGATCGGCGCGTGAGCGCCTTCTGGCAAGGCAAGCGCGTCATGGTCACCGGCGGCGCGGGCTTCCTTGGCTCGGCGGTGCTTCGCCGCCTGCGCGAGGCCGGGGCGACCGAGGTCTTCGTGCCTCACGTCGAAGACTACGACCTGCGCACCCGCACCGACATAGACCGAGCCCTGGCCGACGGCCGGCCCGATCTGGTCATCCACCTCGCGGCCGTGGTCGGGGGCATCGGCGCCAATCGCGAGAACCCGGGCCGGTTCTTCTACGACAACGCGATCATGGGCATCCAGCTCATCGAGCAGGCCCGGCTGGCCGGGGTCGCCAAGTTCCTGACGGTCGGCACGGTGTGCGCCTACCCGAAGTTCACGCCGGTGCCGTTCCACGAGGACGACATCTGGGATGGCTACCCCGAGGAGACCAACGCCCCTTACGGCCTCGCAAAGAAGATGCTCCTCGTCCAGAGCCAGGCATATCGCGACCAGTACGGCTTCAACGCGATCTATCTGATCCCGGTCAACCTGTACGGACCGGGTGACAACTTCAACCCGGAGAGTTCGCACGTCATCCCAGCCCTGATCAAGAAGTGCCTCGACGCCCGCGAGCGCGGCGACAGTTACATCGAGGCCTGGGGAACCGGCTCCGCCTCGCGCGAGTTCCTGTTCGTGGATGACGCGGCACGGGCCATCGTCCTCGCCGCGGAACGCTACGACGGGCGCGACCCCGTGAATCTCGGAGTGGGCAGCGAGATCACGATTCGCGACCTCACGGAGCTCATAGCCCATCTGACGGGCTTCCACGGCGAGATCCGATGGGATCCCTCCAAGCCCGACGGCCAGCCTCGCCGAGCGCTCGACACCAGCCGGGCGCGCGAACGCTTCGGCTTCACGGCAGCCACCTCATTCGAGGACGGCCTCAAACAGACGATTGCCTGGTACGAACCGACCCGAGGCGTCGCGTCATAGACACCTCTCGCCGCGGCCCAACTCCACCCGGCGAGAATCCCGCCGCGGCACGGGCCGACGACTTCGCCTCCGTCAACCTGGCTTCACTCGACTCCCCGCCCGTGCCCGCCGATGGGCAGACGGCGTTCCCGCCTGAAATCGATCCAGGCATCGCTGCGGAGCCCGAGCCCGGCTATGACGGCGGGGCACTCATCACGGCATCGACGCTCACGCTGATCTCGTCGGCGACCGGCCTGGTCATCGGGTTACTCCGGTCGAAGCTGGTGGCCGTCCTGGTCGGAAGCAAGGGCGTTTCGATCCTCTCGAACCTCAACATCTACAACGCCTTCGCAGCCACCGCCGGAACCGCCTTTGCGGGCCCGGGCTCGACTCGAGCCATTGCCGCCGCGAGGGCAGAGGGACGCGACGAGCGGGTGGACTGGCTGATCCGCTACAGCTTCCTGGTTCCGCCGGCTATCGGCCTGCTGATTCTGACGGTCACCGTGGTCTTCGCTCAGCAGATCTCAGGTCTGGTGATGGGCGACACCCAGTACGCCGATCTGGTTGCCATATCTGCGGTAGCAATTCCACTGACCCTTCTCGGGGCCTCCTACGCCGGGGTTCTCCAGGGGTTCATCCGAATCGGGTCCCTGGCCAAGGCGAGCATCGCGACGACGCTCGTCTCGCTCATCGTCACTGTGGCATTCGTGCTGGCCTTCGGCCTGAGAGGAGCAATCGTCGCCACCTCCATCGTCGCCCTGGTGCAGGTAGGCATCTTCCTGCTGCGCGAGCCCTGGGTGGTACGAGAGCGTCGCTGGCGCCGTCGACTGAGCTTCGATTGGGCCGCCTTGCACCCAGTCCTTCAGCTCGGGCTTGCCAGCGTGGCCCTGACCGTCGCAAGCACGCTGGTGGCTCTGCTGATCCGGAGCGACATCGTCCGCGTGGTGGGGCTGGAGCAGAACGGCGTCTACCAGCCCGTGGCGGCGATCTCGGACACCTACCTCGAGTTGCTGATTTCGTCGACTTCCTTCTACCTGTTCCCGCGGCTGACGGAACTTCTGAGCGCCGGCCGCCGGACCGACGCCTCTGCCGAAGTCGGGCACGGCTTGCGAGTGATCCTGGCC
Source organism: Chloroflexota bacterium (assembly GCA_003158675.1). GTDB lineage: Bacteria > Chloroflexota > Limnocylindria > Limnocylindrales > CSP1-4 > Fen-1039. The sequence continues at coordinate 119,744 of PMKN01000089.1, forward strand.
GTCACGGTGGTATTGCTGCTGCTCGCGATCGCCTTTGGCGAGCCGATCGTGGTCCTGTTGTACTCGGACCAGTTCCGCGGGGCTGCCGATCCGCTGGCGATCCAGATGACGGGCAACATCCTGAAGGTGGTCATCTGGTCGGCCAGCGCGGCCCTCCTTCCGCTGGGGTACTACCGCGCCTGGCTCGTGCTCGGCCTGTGCCATCTCGCGATCAAGTATTTCGGGACGCATCTGCTTCTGCCGGGCATGGGCCTGGACGGCGTGGCCGTCGCCTATGACCTGGCCTGGGCATTCACCTTCCTGGCCGAGGGTTTCCTGGTCGTGGCCGTCATCAAAGTCGGGCCGCGCTGGCACGACTGGCAGCGCGCCATCATCGCCGCTGCGCTCGTGGTCTTCACCTTCGGTGCCCATTCCCTCAACCACGGCCTGGGCATGCTCGCGGCCGTCGCGGCGCTCCTCGCCTGGCTCGCAGTTTCGCGCGCGGATCTCGTGGATCTGGCTCGGACGCTCAGCGGACTGGCCCGGCCGCGCCTGCAGGCGCTCCGTCGTGGGGGCGGTCCCGGCGAGTAAGCTTGTCAATCCCAGGACGCGATCTGACGCGACTGGAGTAGTGCGAGGCTCCATGTAGATGCGGACACGTGCAAGGTTCGGCAACCTCGTCGCGCACCTAAAGGGCGCCGCGCCCGGCTCGAGAGGGTCCAGCATCACCGACCGGGACGAGTACCAGTCCTTCTGCCAGCGCGCGGCGACCGACGATGCGGTCTTCGCCAGGTTTCGCCGGGCGCCCGTATACGTGGACACACTCGAGCATGTGACACGCGAGCAGGGCGCCGCCTACATAGAGGCAATTCGCAGAGATAGCCCGGACCTTCTGACGGACCCGGCGCGTCTGTACCACGTCAACGACAAGCTGGGCACGCCGCTTCTCTACGAGTACGAGGCCACGGGGCCGGTTTCGCCCGTGACCCTGCGTTACCTGAAGGTCGTGTCCGACCTGCGGCTGCTCTTCGGGGACCTCTCCAGGCTCGACATCGTCGAGATTGGCGTCGGCTATGGAGGCCAATGCCGCCTCATCACGCAGTACTGGCCCGTCGGCTCCTACACCTTGATCGACCTCGCCCCGGCGCTCGCGCTCGCGCGCAGATACCTGAGCGGGCTCGCCACAGACGCAGAACTTAGATTCGAAGCGCCCGACCAGGTCCAGGCGGGGTCGTACGACCTGTGCATCAGCAACTACGCCTTCTCGGAATTGACCAAGCCCGTGCAGCAGTCCTACGCGGATGCGGTGGTCTCCCGGTCCGAGCGAGGCTACATGACCTGCAACTTCGTCAGCGACATCTTCAAGATCGAGTCGATGGATAGAGCAGAGCTCACGGCGCTCCACGCGGGGACCCGCTGGCTGCCCGAAGAACCCCTTACCCACCCCAAGAACTCAGTCCTCGTCTGGGGAACACGCGATCCGGCATAGGAGCCGAGCGGCTAAGACCCCTCGGGCGCACCATCTGTCGCCCCGCGGCGCCTCGAATGAACGGCCGTCCCGATCCGCGACCGCAGGAGCCTGGCTCGAACGATCGGCCAGCGCCGGAGTCTGCGATCCCACCGATACACGGACGGGTGGTTCCGGCTCATCTGGTCCCGCAGCTCGGCATCGTGCACGAGAGCGTCCGAGTACATCGACCCTTCACGGACGCGGTACTCGAACAGCGGCTCGGGAATGCGCCGGGCGACGTAGCCGCGTTCCACCGCCCCGACCCAGAAATCCCAGTCCTCGTAGCCGTAGACCATGTTCGGGTTGTAGCCGCCCACCGCTTCCCAGACCTCCCGCCGGTATAGCGAGCAGTAGCCCAGGTAATTGACCGCGGGCAAGATCGTCGGATTGAACTCTGCCATCTGGATGACACCGTCGGCGCCACCGAACCTGCGGTGGTCCGCATACGCGATGGCGATGCCGGGCTGCTCTTCCAGGAGGCGGTAAGCCCGTTCCAGCATCGTGGGAGCAATTCGATCGTCCGCGTCCAGAGGGAGGACGTAGGAGCCGCGCGTCTTCTCGATTCCGGCGTTCCTGGCGCGGGCCAGACCAGCATTGGCCTGGCGTACGACTCTGATGTGTCTCTCGGGATGGAGCCTTGCCAGCTCGTCTGCGACCTGCCCCGTGGCGTCCGGGCTGCCATCGTCGACGATGACCAGCTCCCAGTCGGTGAACGTCTGAGCGAGGACGCTTTCGACCGCCTCCGGCAGGAACTCGGCCTGCTTGTAGCAGGGAATGACGATCGAGATCGCGGGGACGTCGGATCGCTGGGTGAAGACGAACGGCAGGTCCTCATGGGCCGCGTTCGCCACGTGATCCCGATAGTGCGCGATATCGAGGCGGCGGCCTTTGCCGAACTCCCGAGCCAGCGACTCCGCACTCAGCTCAGGGCGACCGTTGGCGCGGTTGGTCCAGGCCGATTGCACGAGGTTGGCGGGCACGCTCAGGGCCACGGACTGCTCATAGCACGCAAGGTGCGGCAGGTGTTCCCGGAACTCGCCCTCCCGGGCCGCCAGGGCGGCTTCCAGAGTGTTCGGGTTTCGGTAGGGCAGGGATTCAAGGAGAGGCAGAAGGTCGGCGGTCCGATACATGGACGAAGAGACCTCGATCGGATAGCCGAAGTCGTGTTCCATGCCCGGCCAGTTGAACCGGAGGACGCCAGGGGCCGCGGACCGGAAGTCCGGCGGGTTCTGGGGCTTGTCCATGGTGTAGCAATAGGTCGTGTTGCGTCCCAGTCGGAAGGAGAAGCCGATGCAGGCCGGGTCGTCCTCCAGGATGGACGTTGCGGTCGCGAGCGAAGCGTCGCCCACGAATAGCGTGTCGTCCACCACGAACAGAGCGAATAGCGACCCGGCGACCAGCTCGACGAGATCTCTCTTGAAGTCGTCCTCTCGCCGGAACTCCACGTCGGGGTGGTCCAAGCCCACGATCCGGTACTGCGCCGCGAATAGCGGCGTCGTTGCTGCATAGAGGACGGTTACGCGGGCCAGCCCGAGGTCACTGACGTTCAGGTCGAGCGACGCCAGGGCCGCGTCAAGCTGGAGCGGCCGGTTCTTGCTGAAGACGACACAGGCGATCTGGGGATCGCCCGGCTTGCCATTGGCCACGAGGGCGCTCCTGAAGGGCGCGAGACGGGCGCGGTGACATCAACGCTGAGGCGCTCAAGAATAGCGCACGGGTCGCCGGCCAAGTCGACGCGCGACCCACCGCGCCCGGCCAGCTCGGTGGCGTTCAGTCACGAGCGGGCCGCCCAGGTGCTACCGTTCCCGAGCCATGAGACCCGAGAGCGGCGCCCGGCCGTACCCCGAGGTGGCGGCCCTTGCCGCACGTATTGCTTCGCTCGAGGGGCTTTCCGCCATCCTGGACGTGGGCTGCTCGTGGACTCCTGAGATCGCCATCCTCCACCCAAAACTCGACGTCGTAGGCGTCGGGCAACGGGGCTCGGAGGGGCGCCGCCCGCCGGGATTCCCATTTCGATCCTACGTGGACCTAGATGCGGACTCCGGAGCCCGCCAACTCGCGCGGCTCGATCCGGCGCGGAGTGTCGTCATGCTGACCGTTCCGACGGGGTCGCTCCCCGACCCGGCCAGGGGACTGGCCGCCCTGGACCCCTTCATCCGGCACGCGCCGGTGACAATCGTCGCGACCACCACTCCGGAACCCGTGGCTGGCCTTCTCGCGGCCGCGAAGCTGACGCCCTCGTTCGTCGGCCAGACCCGCGCAAGCGAGCAAGACGAAGACAGGACCGCGACTCTGCTCGTGGTCGATCGCTCGCTGAAGGACGCCGCTCCCGCGCCCGAGACATTCCGCGTGGTGGCGATCATGACCGCCTACAACGAGGAGGATGTCATCGGGCCGTGCATCGGCAAGCTCGTCGGCGACGGCGTGGGCGTGTACCTCATCGACAACTGGTCGAATGACGGCACATACGCCGTCGCCGAGCAGTTCCGGGGCAGAGGCCTGGTCGGCCTTGAGCGGTTCCCCGACGCCCCCACCGATCGTTACGAGTGGCGATCCCTCCTTCGGCGCGTGGAAACTGTCGCTGCCGGCCTGGACGCGGACTGGTGCATTCACCACGACGCCGACGAGCGTCGCTGCGGGCCGTGGCCTGGCGTGGGGCTACGCGACGCCATGTGGCGGGTGGACCAGGCCGGCTTCTCTGCCGTGGATCACACGGTCCTCAACTTCCGACCGACCGACGACGGCTACGAACCCGGTGGCGACTTCGAGGCCTACTTTCGCGGCTTCGAATTCGGCCGCTCGGCGGGCCTGCTCCTGCAGATCAAGGCGTGGAAGAATTCCGGTCTGATCGACCTGACCAGCGAGGGCGGTCACGAGGCGCGGTTCCCGGGCCGCCGCGTCTTCCCCTACAAGTTCGAGCTCAAGCACTATCCGATTCGGTCTCAGTCTCACGGCGAGCAGAAGATCTTCCGCGATCGGGTCGCGCGCTGGGATCCGCAGGAGCGTGCGATCGGCTGGCACGCTCATTACAACGACGTTCGACCTCGGCAATCCTTCTTGCATTCCGGTCTGGGTCTGATCGAGGATCTCGGCCTGGAGACTCGGGCCAGCTACATGCCGGAGTTCTTGGCCGGCGCGGGTCTGGCTCGGTCGGTTCCCCGCTGGGCGCTGGGAAGTTGGGCCGGGCGCACCCTGTACCTGTCGGCCAGCCGCTTCGGGCGGAGCCGAGCCTACGCTCACCTGCGCCGGCTCCCGCTTCTTCGGGTAGGCGTAATCCGCAGGACGCTGCGGCGGCTGCGGCGGCGGCTGGCCGGGAGCGGTGCGGAACAGTAACTAGGCCCGCACCGGACGTCCTGCCGACGAGCGTTACGAACGAGGGATTCTCCGGAATGGCTCCTGTCGGCGATGCTAGCCACGTTCCAGCCTTGGAGGTCTCATGCCCGTGTTCCGTCGCCGTTTCGCGACCATTGCCTCGCTTGCCGTGCTTGCAGCAGCGACCCTTCTGCCCGGCGGAGCCACGCGCTCCCTGGCAGCCGCCGCCTCGTACGGACCGAGCTCGATGGTTCTGTCTGAGTTCGACAAGGCGGGGGAATGGCTGTCAGGTTCGAGCAGCGGCACGCTGACCACGGTCACGTCGCCAAAGACGTCTGGCAGCGGCGCGCTCAAGATCGACTACAACCTGACCAATGCCACCAGCGTCAGCATCCAGCAATTTGGAACGCCGCCCGAGCTACCGGGGCTGGCGAGGCACGTCTCTCTCGACGTGTACGGCGACGGCAGCTGGAACGTGGTCTACTTCGAGATCCGCGACGCAACCGGAGAGATCCTTCGCTACTGGGTGGGGAACATCAGCTTCACGGGCTGGCAGACGATGTCTGTGGACATCGGGTCGGCGGTTCCCGTGTCCGGGCTCGACGGCAACGCGGACAAGGTTCTGGACCTGCCCGGATCCTTCAGCCAGCTGGTCATCTACAAGAACAACGGCGCCAAGGCACTCGTATCGACGATCTACGTCGACAGACTGACGTATGAGTACGACCCGAACGGGGCCACCGCCGATACGCCGATCTTCGTTCCGTCCGCCGGTGGCTCTTCGGTCGTTCGAGTTTCCCTGGCAGACCAGGGCCAGTTCAACCTGCGTCTCACCGACGAGGCGGGCCGGTATCGGACGTTCGCGGGGACCGCCGGCAATGGATCCGACTGGTCGGCTACGTGGGACGGTCTGGACGACGCCGGCAACATGATGACGGGGTCCGTCAGGGGGAGCCTGATCGTCGCCCGATCGACCAAAGCCATATACCAGCTCCCCTACTTCGCCGGATTGCCGGCGCGACCGGCCGGCAGCAATCCCGCCTTGCGCGGAGTCAACTCCTTCCTCACGGAGATCGACACCGCCAGCCGAGCCAAAGCCGAGCAAGAGGCCCGGCTCATGGAGTCGGACTACCTTGGCATGGCGCGCGAGGAGTTCGAGTGGAAGCGCGTCGAGCCCGTCCAGAGCGATTTCGAGTGGGCCAAGTTCGACCAGGCCGTCGCGATCGAGAGCGCTCACGGGATCGGCATCCTCGGCAAGCTGGTCTACGGATCGCCGTGGGACAACTCGGCTCCGAAGGGCACGCCGCTTGCAACCGCGCTCATGTACCCGCCGTCCGACATCTATCCGTTCGTGGACTACGCCGTCGCGACCGTCCACCGATACAAGGACAAGGTCCACTATTGGGAGATCTGGAACGAAGAGAACCAGTCCGGGTTCTGGAAGCCGCAGCCCAATGCGGCCCAATACACGCAGGTGTTGATGGCGACCTACCGGGCCATCAAAGCCGAGGACCCGACGGCCACGGTGGTGCTGGGCGGCCTGTCGACCGGCCCCGACTCGACCTTCCTCAAAGGCATCAAAGACGCCGGCGGCTGGGACTACTTCGATGTCCTGGCCATCCACAGCTACGTCACCGGCAAGCCGGATGGAAGCGCCTACGAGCGCTGGATCACCGACGCCAAGAACATCGTGGCGTCATACGGTTCCAAGCCGATCTGGATCACCGAATACGGTTGGAGCAGCTATAGCGGCGGCACGACGACCGCCAACCAGAGCGCCTACTTGATGCGGTCGTACGAGATCGCGGCAGCTGCCGGCGTAGCGGGCAACTTCTGGTTCGAGTTCGTGAATCGGGGCGCCAATACCTCGGACGTCTACCAGAACTGGGGGATCTTGAACTCCGACCTGTCCCCCAAACCCGCATACAGCGGCTTCGGGTGCGAGGCCCAGGCCATCTACGCTGGTGGATTGCCCAACTGTTCGGGCTCCGCGCCACCCACGCCTCCGGCGCCGCCCGCACCCACGCCTCCCTCGCCTCCGGCGCCCACGGATCCGCCCACGCCAAGCACCTACCCCGATAGCACGTTCACAGGGCTCAAACCGACCCGGTTGCTCGACACGAGAATCGGTCTGGGCTTGAGCGGCGCATTCACCGCCGGCACGCCGCGAACGTTCAAGGTCGCAGGCGATCTGGGCGGAAGCCTCGGAACGGTCGTTCCGAGCACGGCGATCGCCGTCACCGGCAATCTGACCGTGACTGCCGAGACTGCCCGCGGCTACGTCTTCCTCGGGCCGCAGGCGACCTCGACCCCGGGATCGTCCACCATCAACTTCCCGGCCATGGACAACCGAGCCAACGGCGTGACCGTGCCACTGGCGTCGGACGGGTCGCTGAGCGCCGTCTACATCGCCCCTGGCGGCGCCACTGTCCACGTCGTCTTCGACGTCACAGGCTATTTCGACCCGGGCACGAACGGCGCCTTCTACGTGGCGGTTCCGCCCGTGAGACTCCTCGATAGCCGGATCGGCAACGGCCTCTCGGGTGAATTCGTCAGCAAGGTCCCGCGCACGTTTGCCGTCGCCGGCCGCCAGGATGCCAGCGGCAACGTGGTCGTGCCTGCGGACGCGCTCGCGGTGACGGGCAATCTGACGATCACCGGCCAGACGACGAACGGGTACGCCTACATCGGGCCGGATTCGACCGGGAATCCAACCAGTTCCAGTGTGAACGCGCCCGCTCTCGACAACCGCGCCAACAACGTTGTCGTGGCCCTGGACTCGACGGGCTCCTTGAGCGTGGTATTCGTGGGCCCGAACGGGTCGAAAGCTCACCTCGTCTTCGACGTGACGGGCTACTTCACCAAGTCCGGCGGGTGGACGTACGTCCCGGCGACCCCAACCCGGTTGCTCGACTCGAGGTCGGGCAACGGCGCCAGCGGGGTCTTCACCAGCCACGTCCCGCGTGGTTTCGGCGTCATCGATCGCGGACCGGTTCCGCACGGCGCCTTGGCAGTGACCGGCAACCTCACCGTGACGAGCCAGACGGCCAAGGGGTTCGGGTTTGCGGCCCCATCCACAACGGCGAACCCCGGGTCGTCGACGATCAACTTCCCCGTGGGTGACAACCGCGCCAACGGAGTCTCCCTGCAACTATCGTCGACGGGCACGCTTTCGATCGTCTACGTGGCAGGCGGCGGCGCCACAACGCACTTCATCTTCGACGTCACGGGCTACTACCACTAGCTCGCCCTCCTGCAACCCGTCGGCCGCCGCGCTTCCGGCGGGGGCTGCCCGCGGATGGGTTATCCGCGGGCGGCGAGTCCGAAGCGTTCGGCAGCTGCCTCAGCCAGCCAGCCGCCGATGGCCAGTGAGGCCGTAGCGGCGGGCGAGGGCGCGTTCTGGACCTGCAGGACATGGGCGGACCCGCCCACCGCGAAATCGTCGACCATCCGGCCCCTGGCGTCGATCGCCTGAGCCCGGACGCCCGACGGCCCGGGCAGAAGATCGTTCGAGGTCAACTCGGGCACGTATCGCCTCAGCGCGGCAGTGAACGATCGCTTCACGTAATCGCGCCACATCTCGCCCACGCCCATCCGGGCATTGCGCATCGCGACGCGCACGAATCCGGAATAGGTCAGCGTGCCGAGCAAGTCCCGGACGTTGACGTCGCGCCGCCGATAGCCCTCGCGGGCGAACGCCAGGACGGCGTTCGGGCCGGCCCAGACCTCGCCCTCGATGCGCCTCGTGAAGTGGACGCCGAGGAACGGGAAGGCGGGATCGGGCACGGGGTACAGGAGCCCGCGGATGAGCTTTCGCGACTCGGGCCGCAACACGTAATAGTCGCCGCGAAATGGCACGATTCGAGGTCCTGGTGTGCCGGTCATATCCGCCAATCTGTCGGCCTGAAGGCCCGCACAGACGATTACGTCGCGAGCTCGGATCGGCCCTCGAGTCGTTTCCACCACTCGATCCGACCCGGACTCGACGATCTTGCGGACCTCGCGGCCCAGCAGGAGATCGCCGCCTCGCCGGCCGATCTCGGCGGCCAGCGCCTCGGCCACCCGGGCGAAATCGATCACGCCAGTCGTGGGCGACCAGAGGCCGAGTATGCCCGCGGAGTGGGGTTCCAGTTCGCGGATTCGGGACCGGTCCACCACCTCGATCTGAGGTACGAGGTTGGCGGTGGCCCTCCGTTCAAGCTCCCTTAGGCGCGGCACTTCGGCCTCGTTGAGGGCGACGATCAGCTTCCCGCACCGATCGAACGGGATCTCGTGTGCTTCCGCGAATGCCTCGACCTCGGCCTTGCCGCGGCGGCACATCTCCGCCTTTTTCGAGCCGGGGGCGTAGTAGACGCCCGCATGCAGGACGCCTGAGTTGTGCCCGGTTTGGTGGATCGCGACGGCATCTTCTTTGTCGATGACCGCGAGACGCAAGGCCGGATAGGCGCCCAGCAGTTTGTACGCGGTCGCGAGCCCAACTATCCCGGCCCCGACAACGACGACGTCGTATCCGGCCGGTCGTGCCTCAACGGGATCAGTAGCTGACATCCACTCCACTCCGGACCGCGCCCGCATCTTCCGGCGGCCAGCTAGCCCTGCTGATCAGCCTGGGCGGTCAGCGGTATCGGAAGTTCTGCGCCTCGGGCCTGGCCAGCCATTCGGCCAGAGTCTGCGCCTGGTCGTCCTTGGCAGAGAGCAAAGGCTCGCTCACCGGCCACTCGATACCGATGGCGGAGTCGTTCCACCGGATCCCCGATTCTCCGGCCTTGTTATAGACGCCAGTCGTGAGGTACTCGATTTCGGCCGTCTCGGAGAGCACGCAGAAACCTCTGCCGAAGCTCGCCGGAGCCCACAGCAGGCGGGGCTCGTCGGACGACATCTCCACCCCGACCCACCTGCCAAGCGTGGGCGACTCGACCCGCAGGTCGACGGCGACGAGGAACGCCCGACCCTGGATTACCCGCATCAGCTTGCCCATCGGCGGATCCCACTGGAAGTGCACGCCTCGAACCACGTTCCGGCTGGATCGGGAATGGTTGAGCTGGACGAACTGGGAGGGCAGGCCGAGCTGGGCGAAGAGATCCTGACGGTAGACCTCCATGAAGAACCCTCGATCGTCCCGGAACACCTCCGGAATGACGATCAGCGGACCATCGAGTTCCGTCTTTTCGATCTCGAACTTCATCGTGTCCTCTGGATGCTGTTGGGTCAGTTCTTTCGCCTAGACATGCCGGCCCCTCTTGCGAGCCACCTCGCGGAAGAACGCGTCGTGCTTGTCGGCGACCGAGTCCCAGGTGTAAAACTCGCCGATCCTGGCTCGGGCGGCCTCGCCCAAGGCCCTTGCCTGGTCCGGGTTGGAGTCCGCCCATCTGATCTGCTCGGCGAGCGACCCTGGCTCCGGTGTGAAGTAGCGTCCCGTGTCAGCCAGGTTTTCCGAGTTGAACTCGGTGTCCAAAGCTATGACCAGGTTGCCGCAACCCATGGCCTTGAGAAGAGCCGGGTTGGTCCCGCCGACCTCATGCCCGTGAAGATAGCCATAGGCTCCGAGATGGAGGCTCTCGATCAGGCCCGGCCCATAGATCGGACCGAGGAACCGGACGCGGCTGCCCTTTGCTATCTCCTGCAGGTGCTCCCAGAACGGCGTCTCGTAGTTCATCCCGCCCGCGATGATCAGCTCCTTGTCGGAGCCGGAGGCGATGAACTCGCGGACGATGACGTCGATGTTGTTCTCGGGCTCGATCCGGCAGGCCACGATGTAGTACTGGCCCTCGACAACGCCATGCTCGTCGAGAACCTCCTGCTTCATGTCCGATCTATCCAGCGTGTAGGCACCGTTGGTGATGTAGCGGGAATCGCGGCCGTACGTCCGCAGGAAGTACTGACGGATCGCCTCGGCGTCGGAGACCAGCTCCTGAGCCGCGAGCCTAGTCACTATCCACTCGGCTTTGTGGAGGTAGGCCCTACCGAACCGGCTCCACTTGCGCCGGCGCCACTCCAGCCCGTCGGTGTTGTCGATCACGAGTCGCCGAGTCAACCGCACCGGCACGTACAAGGGGGCTCCGCGGTAGCCGAGGAAGTAGTAGAGATCGAATCTGCGGCGCATCGAGTCCACGATGGACGAGAACTCGTGCGAGAGCTGCTCGAGCGTCCTGCTCCGGAGCGCCGGCGTGTGGATCAGCCGGACCCCCTTGTACTCATGGAGCACCTGCCCGGCCGTGTAGCCCTTGCGGCAATACACGGTGACCTCGTGGCCGCGTTCGACGAGACGGGGCGCCAGCTCCTGGGCAAAAGTCTCGAATCCGCCGTAGCCCGCAGGTATGCCGCGGCTGCCGATGATGGCGATTCGGAGACCGGTCTTGGTCAAGCCGTCTTCACCTGGGCCGGTTCGGGCCGGCTAGCGAGATACCACTGCAACGCGTCCTCCCAGCTCCGACTTGCCGGCAAGCCCAACCGGGCGGTCTTTGTGTCCAGCAGAGTAGACCACCGCGGTCGACGAACGACGCCCTCGCCCGTGGCTCTGGGCGAGACATCCGCCTGCACACCTGCCATATGGAGCGCCGTCCGTGCCAGCAGGTACCAGGAACACGATCCGCCGTTCGCCACGTGGTAGGTGCCTGGGGGCACGCGGCGCTCCAGGAGAAGGAGGATCCGCTCGGCCATGTCGTGAGTCGAAGTGGGAGAGAAGATCTGATCGTCGACTATCGAGAGTGGCTGGCCAGTCTTGGCCCTGGCGATCATGTTGTCGACGAAGTTGCCGCCCTTGCCGGCGCTGCCCGCGTGCCCGAATAGCCCCGAGCCCCGAACGATGAGCGAATCGGGAGCCGCCTCTCGAACGGCTGCCTCGCCCGCCGCCTTGGATACGCCGTAGACGTTGAGGGGACGGACTTCATCGTCCTCCGCGCAACCATCCGGACGATCGCCGGCGAAGACGTAGTCGGTGCTCACGAACACGCACTGCGCACCCGCGGATCGTGCGGCCCGCGCCACGTTGAGAGCCCCGAGGGTGTTTACCTCGAACGCCCGGCGCGGTTCTTCCTCGCACAGTTCGACTTTGTGAAAGGCCGCCGCATTGATCACCGCATCGGGCCGAGCGCCGCCGATTAGGCTTTGCGTCGCGGCACCGTCGACGACGTCGAGTTCGCCGTGACGAGGGCGGACGACCTCATGAGCGGACCCGGCGACCGCGGCAAGATCCGAGCCGAGCTGACCCCAGCCTCCGACGACAAGTACCTTCATGACTCGGCGAGGGCAGCCGTAGGGCGATTGGCTCCGTCGTTTGGCTGGCGGCTCGAGCCGCCTTTGCCATGGGGTTTGGACAGCACGTAGCCATGCTTGCCCACGATCTCGACCGCCTCCTCGAGAAGCTTCATCCAGTCGATGTTGTAGTAGCGCGGATTGCTGTAGTCCGTGTACCCGTGCAGGTTGATCTGCTCGACCATGCGGGCGATCGACTCCTCGACCGTAACCTCCGGGTGGAAGCCGAGCACGCGAGCGGCCTTCGCGCCGGACACGCGGTAGCTCCGGACCAGGCGATAGGTGAAGTCGACATCGACCTTGACCGGAATGCCCAGCTCCATCAGGGAAGCCTGCGCCCGCAAGGCTAGTTCGGAGATCCGGAAGTTGCCGGTGACCAGATTGAAGATCTGGCCGCTCACGACCTTCTCGGGCACCTGCAGCGCCATCACATAAGCTCTCGCGACGTCGCGGACCTCGACGAGAGGACGCCACATCGCGCCGCCGTGATGAACCGTGATCACTCCGCGCGAGAGAGCGTCCTTGACGAAGGTATTGAGCACGAGGTCGTAGCGCATCCGGGGCGAAAAGCCGAAGACCGTCCCCTTGCGGAACACGACGGGCGCAAACGAGTCCGTGGCCATTGGCAGGATTGCCCGTTCGGCCGCGAGCTTGGACGTGGCGTAGGCAGCTCTGGGCTCGACCGGCGATTCCTCATCCAGGAGCACGTCCTTGCTGTCGTCGCCGACGCCGCGGTCGTAGATGGAACCCGAACTTGCGAAGATCAGCCGAGGCACGCCCGCTCGCTTCGTCACTTCGGCGACGCGGATTGAGGCCTCGGTGTTCATCTCGCGGTTGGCTTTGGGATTGAACTCAGCCGTCGGGTCGTTGGAGAGGCCGCCAAGATTGATGACCGCCGTGGCGTCCTCCACGTGGGCAGCATCGAAGTCCCGCATGTCGGCATCGATCAGCTCGACACGGTCGAGGAAGCCTCTCGCGGGCTCCCGACCGAAGAACATGCGATCCACGACTCGGACGCTGAAACCCATGGCCAGCAGTTCCTCGACGAGTACGCAACCGACGTACCCGCCACCGCCGACCACAACGACTTTGCTCATGCCCGCTCCGGTTCTGGCCCGCAACCGCACACACCCGCGCGGTCGACATCGGGCGCAAGACATTCTACGGCGCAGGAACGGAACGCACCGGCCCAAGTCAGCGCTGCCGAGCCCGTCAACGGATTCGTCCTGGGCGCTTCGGTCCGCCGCGAGGTCTCAGGTCGCTGGCACTTTGGAGGCATTCGAGCGCGGCGCGAGCTGATCTGGCCCAGGTGAATTCGGAGGCCCTGGTGTGCCCTCGCTCGACGAGCGACAGGCGCAGCCCGGCGTCGAGGACGACGCTCCGCAAGCCTTCCCGGATCGCGTCCGTGTCGAGCGGGTCCACGAGCACAGCCGCCTCGGCGGCCACCTCCCGAAGAGGCGGGATCTCCGACGCCAGCACCGGCGTGCCGGTCGCCATCGCCTCCAGAGGGGGAACCCCGAAGCCCTCTGCGAGGGAGACATAGCAGGCGCACTGTGCTCCGGCGTAGATCCCGGGGAGGATGTCGTCGGGCACCTCGCCGAGCTGGCGGACGCGGCCCGCACCCACGGCTGCGATCGATTCCTCCAGCGCATCGTCGCGGGGGCCGTCGCTCGGACCGGCCAGGACCAGGTCGAGGTCCGCCAGGTCCGCTGCCGCGAATGCCCGAACCAGTCGCGCCAGATTCTTGCGCGGGTTCCTGCGGCCCACCGCCACCACATAGGGGCGATCGAGACCGTGGCGGCTCTTTGCCCGGGCGGCCTCGAACGCTCGCTGGTCCGGGGTCAGGAAGAAGCGCGGATCGACGCCATTCGGAACGACGCGGACCGTCTCGACGTCTCGTTTGGGGAAGCGATCGAGGACCTCCGTGCGGACGTGCTCTGAGACTGTGGCCACGATCTCCGCCCTCGACAGCAGCCTCGGGAGGAGGCCGAAGTACGCCCGTTCGAGCCTCGTGAACAGGTCCGGCCTGCTCAGGTAGATGAGGTCGTGGATGACGACCACGCGACCGGCTGCCGAAAACGGAGGGGTGAAGCTCTGGTACAGAACGGCTCCAACCGAGCGTGGCAGTGCCAGCTGGATCTCGACTCCGTTGAACAAGGGCGCCGGGCTCGACGGGAGGTGGCGGAACCGCACGCCGGCCAGTGTCCTGAGCTCATGATCGGCCCGATCGAATACGACGATCCCGCCACGGGGTGCCTGCGGGTCTGCGGCGAGCGCGGGCAAGAGCCCGCGCATGAATCGGCGTCCGCTCGGAGGCCCACCCGTGAGCCACCTGCCCTCTACCCCTACTGCGTCCATCGGCCGAGATTATCACGCCCCACCGCCGAGCCGCGGACGGCTCGTCCGTCTACCCTTCCCCCATGCGCATCGATTACATCGTGGTCGCCTATCGTTCCGCGCCCGACCTTGGTGCCTGCCTGGATTCGATCAAGGCTGACTCTCCGGCCGGTGCCGGCATCATCGTGGTGGACAACGCCTCGCCGGACGCCTCTGCCGATGTCGCCGAGTCGCATGCGTCGGCACCACGAGTCCTGCGCAGCGAACGGAACCTCGGCTTCGGGGGCGGCTGCAATCTGGGCGCGAGCGTTTCGGAAGCGGATTCGATCTTCTTCGTCAATCCCGACGCACGCCTGGTAGCGGGCGTCTCGGTCGCGTTGACAGAGGCGCTCGCCGCGAACCAGAGAGTTGCGGTGGCAGGCCCTCGCGTCGTGGACCCCACGGGCGAGTCTCGAGCCGCATCGGCGGGCGCAGAACCTGGCATCCGCTCGACGATCGGGCATTACCTGCTGGTCGGCCGCCTGCCGCTCCTGGGAGTGGCCTTCCCACCGTTGCACCTGGCCAGACCGGACCGACCGGCATCGCCCGACTGGGTCAGTGGCGCGGCCATGCTCGTCCGTCGCGAAGCGTTCGACGAGGTCGGCGGGTTCGACGAGCGGATCTTCATGTACATGGAAGACGTGGACCTGTGCCGCCGCCTTCGGTCCTCCGGCTGGACCGTCCGATACCTTTCGGACGTGCGGGTCGAACATCGGATCGGTGGCTCTCAGTCGGTCGACCAGCCTGCCCGGTGGTTCAACTCCTTTGCCACCTACGTGCGGCAACGGCATGGATCGCTGAACGCTCGCGCCTGCGCCATGATCGCCGGGATCGGGCTGGGCATTCGCGCCGTCGCCTATCGCACCGTGCGGCCAACGAATTCAGTTCGCGTGGGCCGTGCCGCCCGCGCCGCCTTTCGGGTGGCGTTCGGACGAGCGGCGCGCCAAACCTAGCCGAACGAGCTGCCGGGTCGCTGGGAAGTACCTTCGACTCGGCCCGATCAGCCGACGGTTGGCGCCGCGTCCGTTGTCTGTGGAATTTCCTCAACTCCCAGGAGACCGAGGGCTGCGAGCGTCCACATCGGGATCGCGACGGCAGGCTCGTCCAGGACGGGGATGAACAAGGCTCCCGCCGCAAGCCCGACCACGACCGCCAGCGCCGCCCTGGAAATGGGGATCGCGCGCCCGCGCCACAGCCTGCGGACAACCACCGCCGCGAGAGCGAACAGTGCGAAGAGGCCGAAGTAACCGGCCTGCCACAGGTAATCCAGGTACCACATCTCGCTGTTGATGAGCACAACCGGCTCGCCGAAACGGCCCGACTTGGGGCCGACCGCGCCCAATCCCATGCCGAAGGGTTCCAGGTGGGTCCCGGTGGAAACCTCTGAACACACGTCCACGAACCGGAGGCCCTGAACGGGCGCGCTCGGTGTTGGCGCTGGGCTGGACGACGATGGCACGCTCGACGCAGGAGGCGGGCAGGGAGCGGCGGTCGGAGCAGCAGGCGACGTTGCGGCGGGCGTCGTCGCGGCGGGCGTCGTCGCGGCGGGCGTCGTCGCGGCGGGCGTTGCAGGCGGCGCCGACGCGCCAGGCGCGGTCTTGGCAGGCGTCGCCGACGCGCCAGGCGCGGTCTTGGCAGGTGCCGTCCCGGCAGGCGTCGCCGCGGCGGGCGTTGAGGATGGCGGCGGCGTGTCGGTCGCGGCGGGATTTTCGATATTCCCGCCAGCAATCTGGCCCAGCTGGGCGAGGTGGGCTGCGGCCGACGGATCCCGTCCGCCGAGCGTCGCGCCAACGAAGTTGGCG
Source organism: Chloroflexota bacterium (assembly GCA_003158675.1). Lineage (GTDB taxonomy): Bacteria > Chloroflexota > Limnocylindria > Limnocylindrales > CSP1-4 > Fen-1039. The sequence continues at coordinate 135,977 of PMKN01000089.1, forward strand.
AGCCCCGACGTGCTGACTATTGCGGTCACCAGAACCACGAACAAGGCAACCGGCAGGGCGAACGTTCGCCACCATTGGGGCCTGCGGAGCCGAGAGCCCAGCGCCACGATCTGCTCGCGCTTACGTGGCAGCGTCACTGCGAAAAGCACCAGGGCGAACATGAGCGAAACCCAGGCGCTCCGGGAGATCGAAAGCACGAGAGCCGCGCCCAGGGGCACGCTAATCAAGGCCCGCATGCGACCCCTGATTGGCACGGCCGCAGTGACACATAGAAGGCACAGGCCTATAACGAGGAACGCACCGAACTCATTGGGCGAGTTGAATGTCCCGATGGCTCGAGGCTGTGTGATCTGAGTCGCGAAGTAGGAGTCGGATAGAGAACCATCTTCTGACCGGTAGAAGGTGCCAAGAAACGAGAAGCCCCCGACGTAGACTTGCCAGAAGGAGAAGAGCGAGGCGACGACCCCCGAGATCACGATCGTCAGGGCCGCCCGGGAGGGCAAGCCCGAGGGAATGCGCCGGCCGCGTCCGAGCACGACCACCGCGACCGCGAGCGCAATCGGCTCGAAGAACGTGCGATACGCGTAGAGAGCCGTGGTCAAGTGCTCGGCGACCAGCACGGAGTCGAGGCCAAGGGCAAGGACGACCGCGGTCGTGAGCTCGAGGGCGCCAAACGCCCGAGGGCGGGTTCGAAGCCAATGGAACCCAGCCGCCACGATAACCCCGGCAGCCAGGGCGTCGTGCCATGCGGCGAGCATCGTGGCGGTGACGCCGGTAAGACCGAGTTGGGACCCGACAACGTGCAGAAAGAGGCCGTTGAAGGGAAGCCCCGCGAGCAGGACCAGTAAGCCGAGCCAGGGCCGGGCGACCGCCACGACGAACAATGCCAGAAGCGCGATCGTCAGAACTATCAGAGCAACGCTCAAGACTTGGTTCCCTCATCCTCGTGGGCGCTCGGGACGTGGCCACAGGCCACCCATGCAACCGTACCACGGACGCCCTCCAGATCGCCGCGGGGCCAGCGATCGGAACAGAGGGCCGTCTCTTCAGTCAGATCGGTCCACGGATGGGTCCGCCATCGACCGTGGCCCCTTGAGCACGACGGCGACACCGACAAGAAGCCCTCGGGTCGCCGGCGTCGCCGCCGGCCCCCTCCGAAGCAGCGCCCTCGCCCATCGACGAGCAACGCCGCCCGTCAAGTAAAGGAGCCCGGAAGCGATCGTGCGTCGCGAGCCGAACTTGCGGACGATGATCAGGGCGTTTCGGAAATGGTAGTACTCCAGCGTTCTGGAGACTACGGATCCGTGGATCGCGTGGTTGATTGCCGCGCCGGAAACAACGCCCAGTTTCCAACCTGCCCTGCGCATTCGAAGGCTCAGATCTACGTCTTCCCAGAACAGAAAGAGCGGCTCCCAGAACAATCCGGTGTCCTTGAGCGACGCGCACCTGATGAACATCGCGCAGCCGGTGACGTACTCAGTCTCGATGACTACAGCGCCCTCGACTGGACGGACCGAATGACGCGTCTCCGCTCGTCCGAGGAGGACCCTGCCACCGGCATACCAGATGCCGGATGGTGCTTCCGGGCCAATTGGGGCCGAGATCAGGGGGCTGACGATGCCGTACGCCGGGTTCGACTCCATCGCGTCGACGAGCAGCCGGATGCAGGTCCGGTCCACGGTCGTGTCGTTGTTCAGGACCCAGGCGTATGCCGCGTTGTGAGCCACAGCCCACCGCAGCCCGAGATTCGCGCCGCCGCCGTAGCCAAGGTTCGTGCCGGACGCGATGACTTGGACCCGATCGCCGAATTCGGCCGAGAGCCGCTCCGCGTCGCCTGCGGGTGAAGCGTTGTCGACGACAACCACCGAATGGCGATCATAGGAGGAGGCGAGCAAGGACTGGACGCATCGCCGCGTGTCATCGAGTCCGCCATAGTTGACCACGATGGCAACGACCAGCGGGTTGGATCGGTCCGCAAGCGCGGTAGCTTCGGAAGAAGCGGCCTCAGGATGGGGGCTGGATGTCAACGCGACGGGACCGGACTCACGGCGCAGATGATAGCATCCGAGCCGCCGCGGACGGCCGGAGCGGCGGCGGTCCGACTCCTGCGCGACGTGGCGAGCCGCGCACCAGTGGCCCTCATGGGATGGTCCGGGACGCCGCGAGGCTGCGTGGTGGCCCCACGGCGCGAGTTGACGAAACGCGAGTGCAAATGAAGATCTGTTTCATCAGCGGGGCGCTGCCAGAGGTGTCATGCGGGGTCGGGGATTACGTGGACGCCCTTGCCCGAGCTCTCGCCCGACTGGGTCACGAGGTGGTCGTGCTGACCACCGCGTCGCCCGATCTCCGCCCCTCATCGGGCTATCGGACAGTGCCCCTGCGAACCGCCTGGTCTTTGCGCGACACCGGGCGAATCGCGGCCGCCGCGCAACGGGAGCATCCGGACGTTCTCCATCTGCAGTTCCCCGGCGTCGGGTTCGGCCGGGGGTTCGGCGCCTGCTTCGCGCCCTGGGCTGTCCGGCTCCGCGGAGCCCGGCCCCGTCCTCTGCTGGCGACTACGCTGCATGAGTTCCACAGGTTTCGGCTGCGCTACAGAACGAGACTCGCCCTCGCGGTGGCGGCCTGCGACCTCGTGATTGCGCCGGACCCCACCGTGCTGGCCTCCGTCGCGCGACACCTCGAGTGGCGGCGGGGCCTGGACACGGCGATGATCCCATTGGCCGCGAACGTCTGGCCCGCCGCGCCGTCCTCCCTTCCAAACGAACCGCTCGACAGAGCCGAGCTGGTTGTTGGATATTGGGGATTCCTTCGGCAGGACAAAGGGGTCGATCTCCTGCTGGAAGCCTTCGCCCAGGTCCAACGAGTCCGACCCGCCCGGCTCGTCCTCGCGGGCGACCCTGGACCTGAGGCCGAATACATCGCCTCGATCTCGCGCAAAGCCGGGGAACTCGGACTCGGGTCCTCGATCCATACCACCGGCAGGTTGTCGGCTGAACGGCTCTCGCAGGAACTCCAGTCCTTCGACGTGTGCGTCCTGCCGTTTCGGGACGGACTTCTGAAGAACAGGGGCACCTACGCCGGAGCGGTCGCTCACGGGCTCTATGTGGTCACCACGAGCCGGGGCAATCGCGGATTCGACCCGGAGACGAATACGACCCTGGTTCCTCCGGACGATCGCGACGCCCTGGTCGGTGCAATCCTAGAAGCGCCAGCCCATCCGCCGAACCCAAGCCCGGCTTCCACATCCGAGAAGGCATGGGATGAGATAGCGGTCCTCCATCTGGCCGCATACGCAAGGGCTGCGGGCAACCACGGATTCGCTCTCGAATGAACTGGATCGCGCCGGTGGACCAGCGGACCGACCGGAACGAGGGCAGACGCCGGACGAGCCCGACCGGTGAGGCTATCCTTCCATCCGCACGCGGCCAGTCGGCGCCCTGAATGGCTCCCCTAGCGTGACAAGATGGGTGCGCATGCCACGATGAGTGCGCGAATCGCAGCGTTCGATCTCAGGTCTGCGGCCGGGAAGCCAACCGGGATAGGCAAGCACTTGCTCTCGATCTCGTTGGCCGCGGCGCAACTCTCCGACGTCAAGGTCCGCGTCTACACAGCCGGCGCCGACCTTGAGTTGCCTCCCTCGATCGAAATCGTGGCAGTGGCCCGGCATGGCTTGCCCTGGCACCTGGCGGTGTGGCGGCATCTTCGTCGCCACCCCGTGACGGCATACGTCTCGACGAGTCTCGTCGTCCCATCGCTACCGGGCGTGCCAGCGCTCCCGGTAGTCCTCGACATGAGCAGCTTCCGCGTTCCCGAGCACCAGACGCGTCGCACGAGGCTTTTCGAGCACGCCCTGCTGGGACGAGCCGTGAGCCACCACCCACTGATCTTCGGGTCCCAGGCCGCAGCCAGCGACTGCCGAGACCTCTTTCCCAGGGCCAGGGGAGTGGTCGTGCCGCCGTGGTTTCCGCAGCGACCGCCCGCCGCGCCGCCAGCGGCGGACTGGCTGGCTGGCCTTGGCATAAGCAAGCCCTACGTGCTGATAGTCGGCACGATAGAGCCGCGCAAGAACGTTCCGCTGGCCGCTCGGGTTGTGGCCAGTCTCCGAGAGCAAGGCCGAGACGTGCGGCTTGTCGTGGTGGGCCGAAGGGGGTGGTCGAGCGACAGCGAGATGGCAGCTCTGCAGGAGTGGCAACGGCAAGGCACTGTCGTCTGGCCCGGCTATGTGACCGACGACCAGCGTGACGCACTGTATGCCGAAGCGTCCGCGCTGCTGCTGCCTTCTGTCTACGAGGGGTTCGGCATGCCTCTGGTGGAGGCGATGGCGGCCGGGGTGCCGTGCTGCTGCTCGGCCATTCCGGCGTTCGAGGAAGTCGCGGGAGACGCCGCGATCAAGCTCGATCCGGGGCAACCCACCAGGTGGGTTGAGACGCTTGGCGCGCTTCTCGACGATCCGGAACTGGCGGACCGGATGAGGAGGGCCGGTCTTGCCAGGGCCGCGACCTACTCGCTTGAGAGGACGGCCCACGCATTCGCTCTGGCGCTCGACCAGACGATCTAGCCGATCTGCCGCGGATCGGTTGGAGCGACACCACCATGCCGCGACGCCGCTCGCGAGAACAGAACCGCCAACGACGCCACCAGGAACGAAGGAGATCGCACGCAGCGGTGCGACGGCGAAGTTTCGCGCCGGAAGTACGCGGACACACTTTGGCAGCGGCAGGAATCGCGTAAGCCTGGAGTCGCTACCATAGTCGGCGAACGACGGGCCTGATTGGGGCCGCGACTGGGAGGTATCAGTGCCAGAAGGGGCGCCCCGGGCCGCTGGGGTTGCGGTGCCGGCTGCTGCAGGCAGCGCTGCCACGCTCAGCCGAACCGCCAGGCTCATGACATGGGCGCTTGTGGGGCTGGTCGTATGGCTGCCGCTCCAAACGCCAGTCGCGATCGCCGTCTTTCAGTATGGAAACTCGGTAGACCTCTCTCGCGCCACACTCCTCCTCAAAGACGTCGTCGTGGCATTCCTGCTGCTTTACGCGTTGGCCGCGAACTGGCGCTCGTTGGACCTGCGCTGGTTCGACAAGGCGGCGGTTGCATATGCCGTTCTGGTGGCGGTCTACTCCACTGTCCCGTGGCTGCTGGGCTCGCACCAGACGGTGTCTGCCGTTACGGCCGCCGCGCGCATGTTCGCTCTGCCGGTTGAGGCCTACGCCCTCGGACGGTTGGCGTTCCTCGCCGGCGCCGACCTGAGAGTCGTGTTCAAGGCTTTCGTCGCCGCCTCGGCAGTCATCGCGGCCACGGCCGTGATCGAGTACTACCTTCTGCCGATCACCTTCTGGTCGTCGACGCTGGATCTCATCACATTCGAGCGGGTCGTCCAGGGACTCCCCCAGGCCGTAAGCCTTTGGGACATCAGCCTGCTGGGCGACTACGGAGCGGGAGGGGGGGTGTTCCCACGCGCCATCGCCACCTTCACTCATCCGGTGGGTGCGGGAGGCTACTTCATCCTCCCGCTCGCACTGACTGTGGCAGCGTGGTACGGCCGCGAGGCCCACGGCAAGCGGCTGATCACGGCTGGGCTGATCGGCCTAACGATCCTCTTTGGGCTCGCCACAGTCGTGACCATTTCTCGAGGCGCGTGGATGGCGGGCGCCGTCGTGGTGGTCATGTGTGGATTGATGTTTCACCGACTGCGCATCGCCTTTGTCTGCCTGGTAGTGGTCGGTGTGTTCTTTGTGAGCGTCCCGCCCTTCAACGCTTCGATCACGTCGGCTTTCAACCGAAACGACGCGTCACTGCTGGGTCACGCGGAGGCAATCGGCCGCGATGTGCAGGCCGCAGTCGCGCATGTCTTCGGCCTCGGGATCGGCAGCACGGACCAAGGCGTGAATATCGACACCGGGCCCACGCCGAACCCGTCGGCACCGCCTACGCCGAACCCCTCGGCACCGCCTACGGCGAACCCCTCGGCACAGGCGGGTCAGACACAGACGACCGTTCAGAGCCAGAGCGGCCAGACCGTCACAGGCGGCGACACGTTCGGACTCGGTGAGAACCTCTATCTGTCCATGCTGCTGTCCACGGGCCCCTTCGGCCTCGTGGCCTTCCTGGTGTGGTGCCTCGGCCTCATCGTGGTGCTTCTCCGCGCAGCCGGACAATCCGCGAACAAGTGGGTCGTCGTTGGTTCGGCAACCGCCCTGGCTGGGTCGATGGCGTCCGCCATGACGTCGTCTGCGTTGTTGAAGTTCACGACGGCAGCATCGTCCTGGGTGCTGCTGGGCCTGGCCACAGCTCTGGTGCTGGCCAATTCGTCAGGGACGGGCACCACTGGCCGACCAGACCTCAGATTCACCCGCTGGCTCTCACGGCGTACCAAGAGGGATCCCGAGGCTTGATCGTCGGCTTGTCGACGGCCGCTAGCTCATCTCCGGGGTCGCCGGGCTCGATGGTTCCATTGCCCGATTATACTCAGGCCCCATGTCCGCCCCCGCTCGTACCCTACATATCGTCCGTCGGTACGAGCCTCTGGTGGGCGGGACAGAGCTATACGTGCGCGACCTGGCGCGCGCTCAAGTTCGGGCTGGTCATGAAGTAACCGTCATCACTCTCGACCGCGACGTAATGGGCGTCGAGCCGGGCCGGCTGCCGGCCAATGAAACCCTGGACGGCGTATCAGTCCGTCGATTGGCTGCGGTCGGAAATCGACGCGCGGCGATGTGCCTCCGGCCGGACGTCGTGGCCAGGGAGATTCATCGCGCGGACGTCGTGCACCTCCACGACCTGAGGTTCCTGGTCGGCACGACGGCAGTGACGTGTCGGGTTCTGGCGCGTCCCATGATCCTGCACACGCACGGCTTGTTGTTCCACACCTCGTTCGCGCAGACCGCCAAGCACCTTCTGTTGAGGTACTACTACGGTCCCTTGCTGCGACTCGCGCGGGCCCGCATCGTGGCCAGCAGCGAACCAGACCGCACGACTCTTCTTGGGCACGTTCCGGCGCTGACCAGGCGGACCGTCACTCTCGAGAACGGTGTCGACCTCAGCTCTCTGCTCCGCCTCGAGCGCGACCCTCAACCAGGTGCCCTCATCGTCGTCGGCAGGCTGACGCCATCGAAAGGCGTCGACGACCTTCTTCGGGCGCTCGCACATCTAACCGTGACTGACTGGCAGCTGGACGTCTGGGGTACGGAAGAGTCGGGCGAAAGGCTCCGGCTCTCGCTCATCGTTCGCTCGCTGGGTCTTGAGGACCGCGTCGTCTTTCACGGAGCCTTCAACTCCGACCAACTCCACCACTCCCTGGCTCGTGCGTCCCTGGCCATCTTTCCCAGCCGGGCCGAGGGCTTCGGGCTGGCGCTGCTCGAGGCACTGGCCGCGGGCACCCCGGTCCTGGCCAGCGACATCCCGGCCCATCGCGCACTGCTGGGGCCGGACCTGGCCGATCGGGTTGTGGATCTGACGTCGCCCGGCGCTGCCGCGGAAGAAATCGTGCGACATCTCACCGCGGCGCCTGCTACCACGACATCGCTGACCGAGCGAGAGCGTGCGCGGGCCCGGTCCTACGACGTCGGGCGTCTCAAACGCGACATCGACGCACTCTACATCCAACTCGGGCTGGGCATCTAGACCCCTTTCCTCTACCCAACCTGCCCGCCGAGTGCGATCGGCCGTCGAGGCCCGCCGGTGTCAGTGGCGTTCGAGACCTTCCACGATTTCGTTCAGCGCGGCCACCGCTCGGGAAACGTCGGCCTTGGGGGCGGCCGACTGGGATCCTCGGGCTCGCGTGATCGCCTCGGCCAGCTGACTCATCACTTCGACGATCACGTATCCGGGCTGCATCGCCAGGCGCTTGGCGTACAGCGCCTGATGTTCGTCGACGTGCTCGCCGTATCGCACGAGACGGGGGACCACGATCGCCACCCGACCCGAGCCTCTGATCACAGCCAGAGTGGCCGGTCCGGCGTGGCTGATGACGACGTCCGCCTCATTGATCAGCCCTGCCAATTGCGTGAACGGCATTATCCGCTCGGCTCGCGCGAATCGCGGCATGTATCGAAACGCCGCCGCCTGGACGATGACCTCGTCCTGCAGGACACCGACCTCGATCAGCCGATCCAGCTCCCTAACGAGGCGATCCATCGGCTGTGGGTGCGTACCCAGAGTGGCGAGGATCACAGGAGTGGCCCTACCAGTTCACCGCGAGGATAGAACCTGGTCTGCTCGGGCCATTGGATGAGGATGCGGGAAGCCACAGGTCGGACAAGACGGCCCGTCCAGGTGCCATCGTCGATCCTGTCGATGACTTCAATGAAGACGGTCCGCGCCCCCAGAAGGCGACCGACCCAGAAGAATGGAACCGCGACGGCCGCCCCAGTTGACAGGATCAAGTCCGGCCGCTCGCGGCGAAGAATCCGCCAGGCGAGGACGGTGTTGCGGAGGAGGTTCGGCACGTTCCGGTTCGTCGGTCGATAGCACCAGTAGGTCCGCTCGCCGCCCAGGAGAGAGATCGCGTCTTCAGTGTCGAACGTCACCCAGAACCGATCGTGCTGTTCCCAGAACGGAGCCAGCGCGAGCAGCTGGGCAAGGTGGCCGCCGGAGCTGCCAACCAGGGCCACGCGGACGCTCTTCACCGGGTTGTCCATATGGGCGAGAGCTCCTCACTGGTCCCTGTTTACCGCGCGCAGCCGCTGCGCCGTCTCGGTCGCTATCCCCTGCCGCCTGCTATCTCGTCCGCCGCAGCCAAGCTCCGCGGGCGAGGTCGCGTCGGCTTGAGACTGCTGAGGCAACCGTGAACACCGAGCATCTGGCGATGGCAAGGCCAACGACTGACGTAGTCTACCGGAGCGGTTGCCCGACGTGTCGGACGCAACGGGCGGGATAGAGCGCTCTCGCAGAGCGAGGCGAGGGAGCCGCTCGCCCGAAGAAGCCGCCCGCATCCAGCAAGGGCAGGAAGCGCTGCTCAATCTGCCTTCGGTCTGGTAGAGGTCTACGCCACGCAGGATCCAATGCCACCGCGGACTAGACTCGACGCGAGGCGCCTCGCTGGCCCGTCGGCTCGCGAGCAGCCAGCTTGCGCGAGGGCTGGATCCGAAGCCGGTGGAGCAGGAACCGCAGCACGACCTTCAATGTCGACAGCCCGTAGATCACGCTGCGGCGGAAGTTGACCGAACTGGCTTCCTCGAAGTAGCGCGTCGGGACGGCGATCTCGCCGATCCGCAGCTTGCACGCCACCGCCTGCGCCATGAACTCCTGGTCGAACACGAAGTCGTTGCTGTTGAGCCGGTACGGGATCGTCTCGAGAGCGTGACGGCTGTAGGCTCGGAACCCGGTGTGATACTCGGACAGATGCAACCCGAATGCGACGTTCTCAACGGTCGTCAGGAAGCGGTTGCTGATGAACTTCCAGCGCGGCATGCCCCCTCCGAGCGGATCGCCCAGGAACCGGCTGCCCAGCATCAGGTCCTTCTCGCCGTCCAGGATCGGCTGGACGAGAGCGGGGATGCGGGTTGCGTCGTACTGGTAGTCCGGGTGGAGCATCACCACGGCGTCCGCCCCGGCCTCCAGGGCGGCGTCGTAACAGGTCTTCTGGTTGCCGCCGTAGCCGAGATTCTGGCGGTGGATGATCACGTCGAGGCCAAGCTGGCGGGCGACGGCGACGGTGTCGTCCCGGGAAACGTCGTCGACCAGGATTATTCGATCGACGATTTCTTGCGGGATGTCGCGGTACGTCCGCTCCAGCGTCTTCGCGGCGTTGTATGCCGGCATGACGATGACGACGCGCTTCGGCGCGCCCTCGCTCGATGCTGGCGCCGTCCCGGTCGGGGCGGCCGGCGGCTTCTCGTTCTGGTCTGGCACCGCGATAGCCTACCGTAAACGATCGGGCCGGTCCGCCATCGGGTGCTAGGATCGCCCGGTCCGAATCCGGCAATTCACCCAGCGGCGGAGGCAGCTTGAGGGCTCTGGAGTGGGTTCGCGGCCGCGCATCGCAGCTGCTCGACGACCCCGCGGCGATCGCCTGGATGCTGCTCGTTGCGTTCGTCTACGGCGGCGCGACGTTCGTCCGGAGCCAGGCTTCCAGCTGGGGGCCGGACCACATGATGATCCTGGCCACGGACCTGTGGGCCGGGCATTCCAATCTCAGTTCGCTGACGACGATCAACGACATCGTCACGATCGA
>PMKN01000087.1 GCA_003158675.1 Chloroflexota bacterium
ATCTTCGACACCTGGTTCAGCTCGGGCTTGTGGCCGTTCTCGACGCTCGGCTGGCCGGAGAAGACACACGACTTCGAGCGCTTCTACCCGGGCTCGGTCATGGAGACCGCGTACGACATCATCTTCTTCTGGGTCGCCCGAATGATGATGCTGGGNNAAGATGTCCAAGACCAAGGGCAATTCGGTCGATCCGTTGGCCACGATCGAGGAGGTAGGCGCCGACGCTCTGCGGTTCGCGCTGGTCAACGGCACCGCTCCCGGCAACGACGCCCGCTTGGGTTCCGAGAAGCTCGAGAATGCCCGCAACTTCACCAACAAGCTCTGGAATGTGGCTCGCTTCGTTCTGGGCGCGCGACCGACCACGATCCCGGCGGGTTCCCCGCGCGAACTGCCTGACCGCGACCAGGTCGGCCCTGGCGATAGGTGGATCCTCTCGCGAGCCGCGTCGACCGTCGCGGCCGTGGACGAAGCCATGAGCCAGTACGCGTTCGGCGACGCCAGCCAGATCCTCTACGAAGCAATCTGGAACGAGTACTGCGACTGGGCGGTCGAGCTGGCAAAGATCCGCCTCGCCGACGAGTCGCGGACCTCTTCGGAGCGCGAGGCGACATGGTGGACGCTGGTCGAAGTCCTCGACACGTACCTGCGGCTTCTTCACCCTATGCTGCCGTTCGTCACAGAGGCGATCTGGGCGCGACTCCCGCACGCGGCCGGCGACCCGGCACTTCTGATCGTGGCCGACTGGCCGACCGTGGGCCCGGACGCAACCAACGCCGCCGCAGAGACGCAAGTGGCCGCCCTTATCGACCTCGTGCGTGCGATACGCAACGCCCGGGCGGAGGCTCGAATCGAACCCGCGGCCTGGCTACCGGTGGACGTCTTTGTGCCCGAGGAGATCGCCCCGACGTTCGAGGCCCTCCTTCCGGCCATGGAACGGCTTGCCCGGGCGAAGCCGCTGCGACGCGAGGCGACCCCGGAGCCGATTCGGCGGGGAGTGGCGGGCGGCCTAGCGGTAGTCGCCGGGGAGATTGAGGCTGTTGTGCGTCCGGCCGCTCGCGACGAAGCCCAGGAGCAGCGCGATCGTGCCCGCCTCGAGCGGGAGCTGGAAGCCGCGGAAGGCCAGCTTTCCGCCGCTCGTGCGCGACTCGCCAACGACGCCTTCATATCGAAGGCCCAACCTAACGTGGTGCAGAGCGCCAGAGCCCGGGCCGCCGAGTTGGAGGAGTTGGTCGGCAAACTGTCCGCGCGGCTGGGCCGCTGAAATTCCAGGGCCCGCGTGCCACCAGGCTCAACTGCCGGTGCGGGATACGACAGTACCGGGGTATTGAAAGCCGGAGGCGCTGCTAGCATACGTGCAGGTTCGCCAGCCACTCCGAGGTAGAACGTGCCGCTGTTCGGGAAGTCCCGCAAATCAGCCAAGGTCAACAATCCGCCCCCGATTCTCGAAGAAGCCAGCTCGCAGGATTACGCGCTCAAGCTGTCGTATCAGGGCAAGGGCAGCGAGGGCGTCCGCGTGAAACCCGGGCCCAACGCCGTGGCCCGACTGGCCCGCGTACTCGATGGCTTCGTACAGGGCGAACCGGAGCTGGTTGAGCCCTATCCAGTGGAACTGGGGCGGGCCGCCCCGTTCATTGCGCGGATGCCAGGCGCGGCGGAGTGGCTGACATACCACCGCAAGCGACTGCCGGTGACCCGCCACGGGCTGCAGGTCCTGGAGTCGGTTGACGCGATCGATCTGGCTTTCGACACGTTCCTGTGCGGCCTCCTGGAGGGCGAAGTCGACACCGCGGGTTACCCCGAATACAACGCTCTGGTCGGTGGGGTGGCCTCGCACTACGACGAGACAACCGGCGACATGATCGTCCGTGCTGTGGTCGGCTGGGGCGGCAGGGGCGTCCGCGGCGACACGGAACGGAACGCCTCGCGAACGCTGTCCGGGATCTTCGCGAATCTCCTGGCAGACCCCCATGCTCTCGGAGTGGCGGTGGTGGAGCGGCCGGTAGCCGGCGGCCGGGGCGAAGGCAGTATCGTGTGCAGCCATTGCGGATTCAGCTCCGGCCACGAGCGGGCCTTCTACTGCCCCAAGTGCGGCATGCGGATGCTGCGGGCCTAGCTGGACGAGTACTCCCATGCCCTTCTACGACTACGTCTGCATCAGCTGCGGGCACAAGCTGGAGGTCAGGCACTCGGTCCACGGTCATGGGCCGTCGGCATGCCCCAGCTGCGGGTCGCCTATGAAGCAGGCCTTTTCTCCGCCCACGGTCCACTACAAGGGCACAGGCTGGGCGCGTAAGGAGCGGGCGCCCGGCAAGTCGAACACGACGACGCCAAAAGAAGCTGGCTCGGTCGCCACGGAAGCGAGCTCCGCCGCCCCGGTCGCTGCGCCAGCCGAGACCGTCCGAAAGGATGAGGACTGACCGATGTCGAAGCCACCGGCCGATTGGATCTCACTGTCGGAGGCGGCTGAGCTTCTGGCGGCGTCAAATGTCCGGTTTACGTCCGACACGATCGGCCGGTGGGCCCGCACAGGCCATCTTCAGAGCATCAAGCTAGGCAACCGGCGGTTCGTGCGCAGAGCCCAGGTCCGCTCATTGTTGAGGCCGCACGGGACGGTCCACGGCGACGACTTGCAGCCGGGCCTCTTCGAGGACCTCGAGAGCTAGCGACCCAGTCGACGCACCAGGCGCGTCAGACCTGCTCGGTCCCGCAGCGGCGACAGAATCGAGCGTATGTCGAAACCGGCAGTGCGCAGTGGTGGCACACCCGGACACTGCCTCTGTCAAGGACCATTTGCGACGACTCGGCCCAGAGAGCCGCCACCAATGGCGATTCGCCCGGCTGAGTCCGGTCGATCTGCTGGGCGGCGACGTAGGCGGCCGGAGGGGCGACGTTATCCCCCAGGCCCCACGGGGCCGCGGGCCGATCCTGGCGGTCCGGTGCGGGCCGCGCGGGGAGGTTCGGGTTGACAGCCGGCCAGCGATCCGCCGTCGTCGGGGGCATCGCGAAGATCGGCTGCTGTTGGGGTTCCGGTTCTCGGGCGAGCGGGGCCGGCGGAGCGAGCGGAGTCGGGGCGGCCGAATACGCGGGCTCCGGTTCAGGCGTCGCGAAGAAGACTGGTTCGGCTTCCGGCTCGGGTTCGGGTGCGGCAGGAGGCTCGGCGGTCGTGAAGCTGGGGCTCGCAATCGGCAGGGAGGCTCCCACCATCTGGTCGGAGGGCGAAGCCTCGGCTTCCGTGTCCGCCCACCAGTCGTGACTCTCGAGGGGCCGCTCCGTCCAGGGTGTCGGCATGGGCCACGCGGTCGCCGGCTCCTGGCCGGTCCGCTGTGGCGCGAAAGTCGACTCTGGAGGTTGAGCGACCACCGGCGGCTGAGCAGCGATGTACGGTTCCGCCGACTCAGGTTGCGCATGAGTCTCCGCGCGGTGGCGGCCGAGGAGGCGGTCGAGGATGGAGGGGCGTCGTCGACTGGGCTCGCGGACCTCGACGGCACGGGTCGGCGAGAATTCGATCGTTCCTCTAAGCGAGCCGATCAGGTCGAAGTCGGGCGCTGGCCTGGTCTGCGGTGTGGGGGTTGGCGCGATCGCGCCCTCGGCGCGGCCTTCTAGCTCGGGCTGGCCAACCGAGAAGTCGGAGGTCCGCTGCGCGGCGACCAACTCGACCGGCTCGGGCGCGAACTCGACCGGCTCGGGCGCGAGAACGACAGGCTCGGGCGCGAGAACGACAGGCTCGGGCGCGAGAACGACAGGCTCGGGCGCGGATCGAACCAGCCCAGCTTGGACCGACTGCAGTTCCTCGGCAGTGAGCGCCAGCTCGATTTCTTCTGGCGTGGGCCACAGGGCCCAACCGTCGTCGTGCGACTGCCAAGCCTGGGACTGGGCCCGGAGGCTCTCGGCTGCCGCGCGCTCTTCCTGGGTCACCCGGCTGGGCTGACGCGGTGTGATCGGCTTCTGCGGCGGCGGCACGGGCTGAGCAACCGATTCGGCAGGCCCCAGTTCTTGTAGCGCTGGGTTTGACTGCTGCGCGGGGACTGGCTCGGGTAGTGGCTGGGCCTGTTTCGCCGGAAGCGGTTGGGCCCGCGACATACGCGGCGGCGGTGCCGAGATCGGCTCGGCTGCAGANNGATCGGTTCGGCTGCAGAGATCGGCTCGGCTGCGGAGATCTGCTCGGCCGCAGGGGCGAGCGGGAGCGGCTGGAGCTCCGGCGCGGGTGCGCTCGGTGCCGACTTCGCGACACGGGTGGACTTGACAGTGGCTTTCGCGGCTGCGTCCGGAAGGGGATCCTCGGCGGGCCACGGCACCTCGCCCTCAGAACCGTCGGCCCGAGGACGCATCGCGACGATCGGTGGGCTGGCAGTCGTGGCTGTGCGCACGATAAGGTGGCCCTTTGGAGCGACCGGTTCCGTGTCCCGCATCGGTGCGCAGGAGAGGCAGGCGCCTTGGTGCTCGTTCCAGCACTTCTCGCACGCGTACTGGCGGCAGGTCATGCAGAAGTTGAAGGTCTTGTGGAAATCCTCGGCGACCCGCGAGGACATCTCGCGCGAGCCATCGATGCGGGCCGCCGCCATGGCCTCGTCGAGCGACGTGCCGTCGGTCATGACAAAGTTCTTGAGGCCTCTGGCAAGCATGCGCGCACCGGCCAGAGAGGGCCTCTTGGAGGCGCTCGGACCGAAGGTGTAATGCGTGCCACACCGCTCGCAATACGAGTCGGTGAGTTCTGGCATCTTTGCTCCGATGTTCAGTCCGGCTCAAGGTGACGCTAATGGTCGCTGGCAAGGAGGGTACGCCGGTGTTCCCTCCGCAAGAGCCGCCCTGCTGGTACTCGCGGCCGAGTCTGAAGGTCCCGTACTTCGCAAGGCGTTTCGCAAGGAGGCAGGATAGGATGCCGAAGGCGCGCTGTCGAGTCGTACTCTGGAGTTGCCGCTCGACGCTCCGCTGAGCGCGGCGCCGCGGTCCATGCCAGGTTGGCCGCGGACCGCCGGATCGTCTCGGCGTACTATGTGGCGACCTCCCGGAGTCCACTAGAGTGTGAGATGACCAGGATTCAAGAACTCGGCGAGACAGTCGCCAACAACGTGGAACGCGTGATCGTAGGTAAGAGCCACGAGGTTCGACTGACTCTTGTTGCACTGCTTTGTCGCGGACACCTGCTCATTGAAGATGTCCCCGGCACCGGCAAGACCATGCTGGCCAAGGCGGTTGCCCGCAGTCTCGGCTGTAGCTTCCGGCGCATCCAGTTCACGCCTGACCTGCTCCCTTCCGACGTAACGGGGCTCTCGATCTACAACCAGCGCACCCAGGAGTTCGAGTTTCGGCCGGGTCCGATCATGGCCCAGGTCGTCCTTGCGGACGAGATCAACCGCGCTACGCCCAAGACCCAGTCGGCGCTTCTGGAATGCATGGAGGAGCACCAGGCCACCATCGACGGCACCACCTACCAGATGCCGGAGCCGTTCCTGGTGATGGCGACACAGAACCCCATCGAGTACGAGGGCACTTTCGCCCTGCCGGAAGCGGAACTGGATCGCTTCATCATGCGAATCCGCCTTGGCTATCCGAGTCGCGTCGACGAGTTGACGATCATCGACCAGCAGAAGATCACCCATCCGCTCGAAGGTTTGACCGAAGTACTGTCCGTGGCCGAGATGCTTGAGCTCCAGAATTCGATTCGGGAGGTCTACGTCGATCCCGGAGTAGCCGACTACATCGTCCGTCTCGTGAACGCCACGCGCACCCATCCCGACGTATATCTCGGGGCTTCCCCCCGCGGCTCGCTGGCTCTGTACCGGACCGGGCAGGCTCTTGCGGCCCTGGCCGGGCGCGACTACGTCATCCCAGACGACGTCAAGGATCTCGCCGAGCCTTGCCTGGCCCATCGTCTGATCATCAAGACGAGTTCTTCGATGCACGACATCGATCCCCGCCAGGTGGTGACCGAGCTCCTCAACACGGTGCCGGTAGATGCCGCCGCCGGCGTAGGCCCCGGCAGGCGAGGCGTCCGAGAGGAAACGGGAGCGGGCGGCAAGGCCGCCATTCGAAGAGACGCGAGCGGCAGCCCCGCTCGCTAGCCCACGGAAGGCCGACGCGTCGTGATTCGACGTCTCCAGGTTCTTGTCGCAGGCATCGTTCTGCTTGTCGCGGCGTTCTCGACGGGCCTGGGATTCCTCTTCTATGTCGTCTACCTGGGTTTGCTGACCGTCGGCGGCAGCTACGTCCTGACGAGGTTCGGTCTGGCCGATCTCGAGGCCGGCTACCGCGTCGATCACAGGCAGGGCCACGTCGGAGACGACCTCCGAACGACCTACAGCATCTCTAACGCCAGCGGCCTTCCGAAGCCCTGGCTCGAGGTCTACAACCCGACCGATTTGCCAGTGCCATTGCCCGGGCGGGCTCTTGGCCTGCGCTCATGGGCACAACGGTCGTGGGTCGCCGTCGTCCCACTCACGCGACGGGGGACGTACCGCATCGAGCCGATGGTCGTGCGGACGGGCGATCCATTCGGCTTCTTCGAGGCGGCGGCCACGGTTGGGCGGCCGACGGTCGTGACGGTGTTTCCACGGGTTGTGCCGCTGCCGCAGTGGCGGCTGCCGCACGCGAATCTGGAGGGCTCGCATTCCGCGCCGGAACGGACGCTCCAGACGACCCCGCTCGCGACCACCGTCCGGCCCTACGCACCCGGTGACAGCTTCAACCGAATCCACTGGCGCAGCACGGCACGGCTGGGCGAGATCCAGGTCAAGGAGTTCGACCTCGAGCAGACCGCGGACGTCTGGGTCTTCGCCGACCTCGACGCCGCAGTCCAAACCGGCTCCGGCGACCAGTCGACGGTGGAGGAGTCGGTCCGAGTCGCCGCCTCGATCGTCCACGACGCGATTCTCGAGAATCGCGCGGTCGGCCTTACGGCCAGCGGGCACAGGCTGGTGTCGATTCCTGCGGACAGGGGTCCGCGTCAGCGGCTGAAGATCATGCAGTTGCTGGCCGCAGTGGAGGGCGACGGCCGAATGCCCTTGGCGGAGGTTCTCCTGACCGGGCTACCGCGGCTGCGGCGAGGGATGACGGCAGTCATCGTCACGCCGTCCATTGACCGCCAGTGGGTCCGTGCTCTGACGGGGCTGCGGGCCCGTGGCGTGGCTGCGGTAGTCGTGACGTTGAACGCGGCCAGCTATGAGGGACTCGGCCGCGGTTCCGAATCCCTGCCCGATAGCGAAGAGCAGCAGAGGCGGGCCCTTGATTTCGCCCTGGCGGAATACGATCTGAAGACCTGCCACGTTCAGGCCGGTGACGATCTTGGGGCGGTGCTCGCGTGACGACCGGGTCGATGAGGCGAAATCCCGTTGGCGACATGAGCCCCCGCGAGTTCGACCGGGAGTACGACGAGGCCGACCGGCTCGACGCTTTCGTGGCCCGGCTTCGGCCGGACGAGGGTTGGGTTAGCCTGGTGCTCGTCCTGGTAATGGCCGGGACGATGGCCTGGTCGATCGCCGACGCGCGTTGGATCCTTGGACGAGATGAGCTGACGAGCTTCATCATCTGGATTGCGCTCGCTGCGGCGCTTTGGGGCTACCTCAGCTCGAGGCTGCCCATCGCGCCCTGGATTGCGCATTCGCTGGGCGCGGTCCTCGGCGCCTTCGTGGTGATCGAAGTCGTCGGATCGATTCTTCCGAACGCGGACGCATCGGTCGGAGGGTGGTTCCAGGCTACGGCGCAATCGGTCGCAGAGGCCTACCTCGACCTGACCTGGCGACATCAGAGCCAGACGTTTCAATACGGGCATTTCTGCATGATCCTCGGCATCATCGTGTGGGGCACGGTTCAGGCCGCCTCGTATGACGTCTTCGGTCATCACCGCGCCATCAACGCCGTGCTGCTCCTGGCAATGGTCCTGCTGGCCAACATGGCGGTGACGATCGGGGATCAACAGGGCCAGTTCGCAGCGCTGGTCGTTCTCAGCGCCGCAGGACTATGGCTCCTGGTGGGTTCCCACGAGGCCGATGTCCGGTCCGGCTGGCAGCGTCATCGTATCTGGCGCGCAGCAGACGTGGGTTCCTCCCACGCTCAAGGCGGCCTGCGGTTTGCCGCGCTGGCCGTCTGCGGTGCTCTGCTGCTCACGAGCGTTGCGAGTTCTGCCCCGTTGGGAAGCTACTGGCGTGGCTTCGACGGCAACTTCCGAGACTTCGCGACGTGGATCAGCGCCTATCTGCCCGCCGGCGGCCACAGCCGTTTCGGCGGGGGAGCCGATTTCGGTAGCTCAACGACCGTGGCCACTTCATTCCAGTCCTCGACGAGCGTGGTTCTGACGATCTCCGCGTTGACGCCCGGTGCATCGAACTCCCATTGGCGTGTGATCGCTTACGACAACTTCAAGACGAACGGCTGGGCCTCCGGGGGCGGTTCGCAAAGCGATCTCCCGGCCGGCGACGAGCTGAACGCGGGAACGCTCGACCAGGTCGACCCGGATCTCTCGGGTCGAAGCCGATACACGTACAGAGTCGACGTCGTCGACCAGTCTCTCCAGCACCTGCTCGAAGCAAACGAACCGCTGTCCGTCACGGTTCCGGTCACGCGCGTTCTGGCGGGCACCTTGCCGGCCGAGTCCGGTGTCGTCTGGTTCCCCACGGACGCCACGAGCTACACGGTGACCGCGGTCCTGCCAAACCTGGATCCGAGCGGCGTCGGACTGACAGAGTGGCGATTGCGGCAGGCTGGGACGGACTACCCGACGGGGCTGCTCACGCGATATACGCAGGGCACCACTTTGATCGGCAGATTCGGGCAGTCTCTTCTGCAAGACATCGAGGAGTCGGCGGCCGAGCAAGGCGTGGCGGTCGACAAGGGCGGGCACTTCACGAACGCGTACGACGCCGCCAAGGCCATGCAGGAATTCCTGCGAGATCCCACTAACTTCGCCTATCAGACGAATATCACGGACCTGGTTTCCAAGTGCGCGGCTCTCTCGACCGTCGACTGTTTTGCCGAGTACAAGCGAGGGTTCTGCGAGCAGTACGCCACGACGATGACGATGCTGATGCGCATGGAGGGTTACCCAGCCCGTTACGTCGAGGGGTATCTGTCCGGGCCAGTGAGCGGGACGTCGGTTCCGGCGTCGATAACCGGACAGCAACGCCACGCCTGGGTCGAGGTCTACTTCCCGGGTTATGGTTGGATCCCGTTCGACCCGACGGGCGGATCGGTGGGCCAGCCCACGGAGCTTCCGGCCGGAAGCCCGGCCCTGCCGACGCCCACTCCATCGCCGGCGGCAACGTCCGCGAGCGGAAGCGGTGCCGCAGCGGTGACGCGAAGGCCACTTGACGATGGCTCGACTGCGGGCGGATCAGCAGGCACCGGTGGATCTGCCGGCGGGCTGCTGCTTCCCGGCGGGATCGCCATCTGCGCCTCGCTGGGGCTGGTCGTTCTGCTTTGGCGGCGTCCGCAGCGGCTCCAGACTCCAGAGGCGGTCTACCGGAGCGTCGTGCGGCTGGCCACGCGGCTCGGCTACAAGCCGCTCCCGACCCAGACCGTCTACGAATACACGGGCATGCTCGCCGAGGTCGTGCCTCGAGCTAGAGTGCCCCTGGATGTCGTGGCAAAGGCCCAGGTGGAAGTGGCTTACGGCCGGCGCGTGTTGCCGACGGACCGACTGGTGATTCTGGCCGGCGCGCAGCGGCGGGTCCGCCAGTCACTCCTGCGGCTGGCGATTGGCCTGCCCCGAATCGGGCGGCGGCGCTCGCGTACGGGCAAGACTCCCGGTCGGTAGGCGACACGTGGCCGCCTACAGGGCGCCGGCCGGCCTCTCGGGGTTGTCAGTCCCGGCCGTGGCGCGGTCCGCGCCGAGGTAGCCGTCCAGATTAAGAGACCGCAGCACCGCGCGACCGGCACGGATTTCGACCAGCGTGATTGCGGCCAGGCCGAAATCGAAGTTCCAGAAGTGCTCGTCGGGCAGCCCCAACAGGGCACAGACAACTACGCGGAAGACTCCGCCGTGTCCGACGATGAGCGACCAGCGAGGATTCCGGAAGGCCGCGTCTGCATAGCCCAAGACCTGGTGGCGGTCCAATGTTCCCCGGGGCGATCCGTCGGCCATCTCGCCCAGTAGGGCAGTGAGAGAAGTCTCGACCCGGGTTCTGACGCGGTCGAGGCTCTCGCCGCCGGGGGCATGGGCCCGGGTGGGCCAGCGCCGCCAGGCGGCCAGCTCCGCCCCGAAGCGTGTCTCGATCTCCGAGTCTGTGAGACCCTCCCATGCGCCCTGGGCGATCTCCAGGAAGCCCGAATCCGGACGGAGTGGGGGAGTGGCGCGGCCAACGGCCGCGAATTCCGCCGCCGCCAGCTCCGCGGTGCGGAGTGCCCGTCCGAGCGGGGAGTGGACGATCGCAAACGGCGCCGTGTCTGGAACCGGGATAGGCGGGGAGGCGTTGGGGTCGGCCAGTCGGGCCCCGGCAAGCTGGGCCTGTCGCTCCCCGAGTTCGGTCAGGGGCGCCTCCATCTGGCCCTGGAAGCGCCGATCCACGATGAACTGGGTCTGGCCATGCCGAAGGAGGACGAGGATCGCGTCGAGCCCGTCGGGAATGAGCGGAGCGGCCCCGAGGGGCCGCTCCGCCTCCGCATTTCGCTGAGAGAAGCTCACCTGTCGGTGGCGGCCCGGATGACCCACACGTCGAGGACAGCGGGGTGGTTTCGGATGGCCGCGGCGACGGCTTCCGGGACCTCGTCGTCGACCGCGAGGAGCATGAGGGCGTCCTGGCGGGGCGCAGTTCGAGCCAGATGCATGGCGCTGATGTTCACGTCCGCCTCGCCGAGCATCAGGCCGATCCGGCCCATGGTCCCGGGTTTGTCCTGATGGCGCGTGACCAGCATCAGCGGCGTCGGCGCCATGTCGAGCCAGTTGTCGTCGATCCGGACAAGCCGCGATTCGCCATTCGCGATTGTGCCGGCCACGACCGCCTTGCCCGTGTCGCCCTCGAGCGTGAGGGTCACGAGCGAGGCGAAGGTTCCCGCGTCCGAGGTCTTGTTCTCGTTGACGGTGAGGCCGCGGCTCTTAGCCAGGAAGCCGGCATTGATCAAGTTGACGCGCTCCGTGGAGGCGTCTGCAAGCATGCCGCGCAGCGCCGCCGCGGTGAGCTGCGAAGCGTCGTGGTCGGCGAGATCGCCGGCTACGTCCACGGTGAGCGTCTTGACAGCGCCGCGGAAGTACTGAGCCCCGATCCTGCCGAGCGTTTCTGTGAGCGGCAGGTATGGGGCGATCGCGCGAGCCGTTTCCGGCGTGAGCAGAGGAGCGTTGACTGCATAGCGGGCGGACCGGCCGGCAAGGACATCGATGACCTGCTCGCACGCCTCTTCGGCCACCCGCAGCTGGGCCTCGGCCGTGAGCGCTCCCAGGTGGGGGGTCAGGACCGTGTTCGGTGCAGTCATGATCGGCGAGTCGACCGGCGGTTCGGTCTCGTAGACGTCGAATGCGGCGCCCGAGATCTTGCCGTCGGCGAGACCCTGGGCCACCGCAGCCTCGTCGTATACGCCGCCACGGGCGACATTCACGAGCATTACGCCGGGCTTGAGCCGGGCGATATTGTCGGCGTTGATGATGCCGCGAGTGGCCTTGTTGAGCGGCACGTGCACTGTTATTACGTCGGACTGCTCGATCAGGGCATCCATTTCGACGATGCTTATGCCGTGCATCGCGGCCACATCCGCGGTCACGTAGGGGTCGTAGCCGATTACGTTCATTTCGAGGCCACGGGCGCGGTCGGCCACGGCCTGGCCGATCTTGCCCAGGCCGATGATGCCGAGGGTCCGGCCGCGCAACTCGACGCCGGTGAAGGAGCTGCGCTTCCACTCGCCGCGTCGCATCGAGGCGTCGGCAGCTGCGGTCTTGCGGGCGAGGGCCAGCATCAGGGCGATCGTCTGCTCGGCTGCGGAGATGGTGTTGCCCGTTGGTGCGTTGACGACCACGATGCCGGCCTTGGTGGCGGCCTCGAGGTCGACGTTGTCGACGCCGACGCCCGCTCGGCCGATGACGACCATGCGCGTGGCGTGGGCAAGAATGTCGGCCGTGACCTTGACCTGGCTTCGAACCAGAAGAGCGTCGTAGTCGCCGATGATGGCGGCGAGCTCCTCGGGCGTTAGCCCTATCTTCTCGTCGACTTCGTGATGGGCGCGCAGGATCTCGAGGCCCTGCTTGGCCAGCGGCTCTGCAACCAGGATCTTCATCGGATGCTCCTTACTTGGCCAGGCCGAGGGACTTGAGGGCGGCGACCTGGGCGGCTTGAACCGCTGTGCCGGGAACGACCGGCCGACCGAGTTCGATGAGCGTTTGCTCGAGCACCGCCATCGCGTTGAGGATGCTCGGCACGGTGACGTGTCCGAGATGCCCGATCCGGAAGATCTTGCCCTTGAGCGCGCCCTGCCCGCCAGCCACGATCAGGCCTAGCTTGCGCAGTTTGCCGTTGAACGCCTTCCATTCCAGGTCCTCGGGGATCCAGGCGCCGGTGACCGTGTTGGACGCGTAGGCCGGATCGGCCAGCAGCTTGAAGCCCAGGGTCGTCAGGCCGGCGCGGACCGCGGCACCGACGGCCGCGTGGCGCTTCCAGATGTCGTCGAGACCCTCCTGCTCCATCATGTTCAGGGCGACGTCGAGCTGGAACATGACGGCGACGGCCGGGGTCCAGGGCGTCTGGCCCGCCTCGGCACTGGTCCTGTGGGCCGCCAGGTCGAAGTAGAACTTGGGCATCTTGGCCGCGGCGGCGGCGTCCCAGGCCCGCGGCGAGACGGACACGAACGAGAGTCCCGGGGCGACCATCCAGGCCTTCTGGGAACCGCTCACGACGACGTCGAGCTTCCACTCGTCAGTCTCGAACGGGACCGCGCCCAGGCCACTGATCGCGTCGACGATGACGAGGGCGTCCGGCGCTGCATCGGTAACGACCTCGGCAAGTTCCTTGATCGGGTTGGTGACGGCGGTGGAGGTCTCGTTCTGGGTCAGGAGGACGGCCTTCCACGGACCGTCGGCGGTCAGGGCCTCGCGGACCTTCGCCGGGTCGGCGGCCTTGCCCCACTCGAACGAGAGCTTGGTGACATTCGCCCCATAGACCGTGGCGATCTTGGCGAAACGATCTCCAAACGCACCGATAGTGACGGCCAGGACTTTGTCGCCGGGGGAGAGGAAGCTCACGATCGCCGACTCGAGACCGCCCGTGCCAGCGGCGGTGACGATGAGGACGTCGTTCTGAGTCTTGTAGAAAGCCTTGAGGCGCTCGATTATGCCGTTCTGGAGGGTGGCGAATTCAGGGCCCCGGTGGTTGACCATCTGGCGTGCGCCGGCCTCGCGGACGGCGTCCGGGAGGGATGTCGGGCCGGGGATGCGAAGGTTGGGCTCGAAGCGGTTCACGTGGTCCACCTCATGTGAGTTTCGCAGGAGGATTCGGGCGGATGCTACCGGGTGTTGCCCGATCGCGCCAATGTGGTATATATGACCGCATATGCTGAAGCGCACAACCATCCTGATGGACGCCGACCTGCTGGAGCGATTGGCCCGCTACGCGGCTCGAGCCGGCGTCACCAAGACGGCGGTCATAGCCGCGAGCGTCGAGGCATACCTGGAGTCGAACGACACGGTGCCGGACCTGCCGTTCCTCGCGGTCGGCAAGAGCGATCACGGTCGTCTGTCTCTGGACGGGCGGTTGATCGCGCGGCGCGAGGCGGGCCAGCGTCCATTGCCTGAGGAGAGCTGATCGGTGGCGGTGCTCCTCGATTCCAGCGCGATCCTGGCCGCCGCCGACCAGTCGGACCTCAATCACCGGGCCGCGCTGGCATGGTTCAGTCGGGTCGACGAGCCGCTCATGATCGGGGCGCTGACCCTCGGCGAGGTCGACCTGCTCCTGCAGCGCGAGTTGGGCCTCCCAGCGACGATGGCGCTGCTGGAGTCGATCGGCAGCGGCGCGGTGCGGGTCGTTGCCCCGACGCACGCGGACTTGACTCGGGCGGCGGAACTCCTGCGCGAGGCGACAGAGTATCGGCCTCGCCTCACGGATGCGGTTCTGGTCGCCACGGCAGAGCGTCTGGGCATCACCCGGGTGGCAGCTTTCGAGCGCCGACCCATTGCCATCTTTCGACCGCGCCACGTCCGCGCCCTCGATCTCGAGCCCTGAAGCGCGACCGCGGGCAGCTGGCTCAGGCCAGGGCCGGCAGCAGGTCCTGAACCTCGATCTTGGCGCCTTCCTCGCTGCGGACGATTCGGAGCGATGTCCTGGCCGCCTCCGAGCGTCCAGAGTCGAAACCGGCGCTCGTCTCTGTGGGCGAGATCAGCCTGCCGCTCTGGCGGGTCAACATAGCGAGGATGACGTCGTATGGCTGGGACGTGCGCCGGACTATCAGCTCCGCCATCCTGGCGGGGTCGTCCGCGACTTTGCGCATCCTGGCCCGGTCGAGCCGAGGCCACAGAAGCATCGCCCGTTCTAGGTAGCACGAGGTCGCAGGCCGCTCAGCGCGGCGAACTACTCTGGGCGCGACGGTCCTCACACTGTGCTCAGGCCCACGATACGAAGCGTTCGCGCAGACGGGCGCGACAGCGTGCGCTCGAGACATGGCGCTCCTATTTATAGGAGTCCGGACGCATTTGAGTATTCGGCCGACCGTGAGGAATCTGTAACGGTGGCTCCCCTTCGAGTCCTTTCAACTTCGTTGCACAACTGATCGCTTTCATTGCACGCGCAGCCCGTGCGATCCTGACTCACGGAGTGCCACCGATCGGCCGGGGTCCGACTCCCTGCACGTTTCACCGAATAGTCCGAAAGGACGGGGCCCGACTGCAATACCTCATCTGAGGTAATCCCGACTCAATCCCCTTCGGCGTCGCGCCGTTGTTCGTCTGCGATCTCGCGCAGGTTCTGCTGGCGGCGCTTCATGCCCTCCGATCCGGCCGCCATGGGATCTCCGTTCGGCTGGCCTGCGACGGGGCGCTTGCGGCGAGGCGGACTGCGACGCGCTTCGCTGAGACGCTCCAGGCGTTCCCGCACCTTGGTCTCCGCGCCTTCGGCACCGGGAAAGTAGTAGCGGCGATCCGACAGCTCGTCGGGCAGATACTGCTGTGAAACGTCATCGCCCTCGTAGTCGTGCGGATAGCGGTAGCTTCGGCTGGCGGGGCCGCCCGAACGCAAATGAGGCGGCACCGGCAGCGAGCCGTGGCTGAGGATGTCGTCCATGGCCGCGAAGTAGGCGCGACCGGCCGCGTTGCTCTTTGCCGTGGCGGCCAGGAAGACGGTGGCTTCCGCGAGGGCGTATTGGGCCTCCGGAAGACCGACCCAGTCGAGCGCCTGCGCGGCGGCGACCGCAACTTCGAGCGCCCGCGGATCGGCCATGCCGACATCCTCGGAGGCGGAGATGATGAGGCGACGAGCGATGAATCGGGGATCCTCGCCTGCGGCGATCATCGCGGCCAGCCAGTAGAGGGCTGCGTCTGGATCGTTTCCGCGGATGCTCTTGATGAAGGCGCTTACGGTGTCGTAGTGGCCGTCTCCGGCCCGGTCGTAGGCCAGGACTCGTTGCTGGGCCGCGGCCTCGACGTCGGTGAGACGTGGTGCGACGTGGCCTTGCTCGTCCACGGCTCCGGCGGCCTCGGCGATCGAGATGGCTCCCTCGAGAACGTTGAGGGCCTGACGTGCGTCTCCGGCGGAGAGGCTGACCAGATGCTCGAAGGCCTCGTCTCCGACGGCGACTCCGCCGCTCGGCCCCAGGCTGCCCGCCATGCCTCGGTCTTGATCCGCGAGAGCGCGGCGGACTACGGTGGCTACCTGATCGTCGGAGAGGGGCTCCAGACGGTAGACGCGGAGTCTCGAAAGCAACGCCGAATTCACTTCGAAGTACGGGTTCTCCGTAGTCGCGCCTACCAGCGTGACCGTGCCCTCTTCGACGTGGGGCAGCAGCGCATCCTGCTGGGCCTTGTTGAAGCGGTGGATCTCATCGATGAAGAGGACGGTCTGATGGCCGTTGAGCACGAGTCGTTCCCGCGCCTCGGCGACGAGAGCTCTGACCTCGGCGACCCCGCTCATCACCGCCGAGATGGTCACGAGTTGCGCGCCGACGGCATCGGCGAGGACGCGGGCCAGGCTGGTCTTGCCGCTCCCCGGTGGGCCCCAAAGCAGGATCGAGCCGAGACGGCCCCGCTCGACGGCAGTGCGCAGTGCTCCGCCCTTGCCGATGAGCGACTCGTGGCCGACGACCTCGTCCAGGTTGCGCGGCCGCATGCGGGCGGCCAGCGGCTGGCGCTCCGGCGGTGCCGCGAAGATAGGTTGGGCGGCATAGGAAGCGGATCTCGTGGAGCGGCGATTGGCCATGACTGGATGCTACTCGCGGAGAGGCCGCTGCTCAGACCGAGATCACCTTGAGGACGTCGATCAGGACGAAGCAAACCGCCATGGTGGCGATCATCGCTCCGCCGACCACCAGGATGCGGCGGACGTCGCGCGTTACGTACGCGTATTCCTCGGCGGCTCGAAGGGCGAGAGGGCTCTGGGCCCGGGTCCGTCCCGAACGGAACGGCTCAGCGGCGCGGCCGCTCTCGGCCGCGCGGAGTGGCGCGGTTTGCACGCCACGTTCCTGAGCCACTATTTGCGCTTCCAGCTCCGCGGCGTGCGCCTCTTCGGCGGCCGAAAGCCCCTGGGCCGGTCGACTGACAGGTCGCGTCTGAGGTCGGCCAGGAGTATTGGAGCGCCGCTGGCCTGGGCGATTTGAGCCGCGGGTGCGTTTGGCCATCTTGGTGAGGAGCCTCCGGGTGG
Source organism: Chloroflexota bacterium (assembly GCA_003158675.1). Taxonomy (GTDB): domain Bacteria; phylum Chloroflexota; class Limnocylindria; order Limnocylindrales; family CSP1-4; genus Fen-1039. Next base: position 16,758 of record PMKN01000087.1, read on the forward strand.
TCGTTCTATGGCTGATCGAGCATAGCATCCCGCTCCCCAGCAGAGCGGGCTCGCTAGTGGTCATGCCGCCGTGGCACCGTGGCTGGTAGACTCGCGGCGAGCGGAGTGGAGGTTGGAGTGTCGCAACTCAACGATTTCGTGTCATCGCACCTGGGCGCGATCGGCGTCGTCATCTTCGTCGGATGCGTCGTCGTCCTGCTGTTGATTCTCATGCTGTTCATCCAGTCGCGCAGGATAGCGTTGCTGAGCGAGCGGCTGGACTACCTGACCCGGGGCGCGGACGGTCAGGACCTCGAGGGCGTGCTGGCCTCACACATAGAAACCGTGATTCGGGTCGGCCACGACCTGGACGAACTGGCGGCTCGAACCGCCGTTCTCGAGGGCGGCGCGCGGATGCACTTCGGACGCCTGGGGCTGGTGCGCTTCAACCCATTCGAAGACACGGGCGGCAACCAGAGCTTCGCCCTGGCCATCCTCGACGCCAACAACGACGGGTTCGTCATGAGCAGCCTGCATTCCCGAACCGGCACTCGCGTGTACTCCAAGGCCATCTTCGGCGGCGAGTGTGAGACGCTCCTTGGTGCGGAGGAGGCTCAAGCGGTGGAGATCGCCGCTTCCCAGGGCGGAGGATTGCCCAAGCCACGCAGCGCCGCCGCGCGCGGCGCCGCGGGACGCGGCTCGGGACGTGGCAAGGCCGCCGGGTCCCAGGCTGTCGGCGCGGCGGCAACGGCCAAGCCGATCCGCCCGGCCAGGACGGTAACCCCGGCGACGGCCGCGAGCGACAAGGGGGCCACTGGAGAAGGGCCGGATGCGGAGGCCGAGTCGACAGCTGCGGAACCTGAGCCGGCCGAGTTGGGCTCGGCCACGCCCCCGGTCTGACGGACCCGCCGGACGTGGTGACAGGTAAGGTGTCACTGCCGGGGCGATCCTAGGGGCATGACTTCGAGAACTGGCAAGCACCAGCGTGAGCCTGCCCGGCTGGAGCAGATCCCGGTTTGGGCTGGCGCCCCGGACCAAGCGCCGGGATTGGATCCACCTGTCGGGCTGGAGGCATTGCTGGCAGGCCTGAACGCGGACCAACGCCGCGCCGTCTGCCATGACGGCGGCCCCTTGCTGGTGGTGGCTGGCGCGGGCACCGGGAAGACTCAGGTGATAACGCGCCGCATCGCCTGGCTGATTGGCACGCGGCGGGCCCGCCCATCAGAAATCCTGGCGCTCACATTCACGGACAAGGCCGCCGAGGAGATGCAGGGCCGAGTGGACCAGCTCGTGCCATACGGCTACACGGACGCCGCGATCTCGACCTTTCACGCGTTCGGCGATCGGATCGTGCGTGAGTTCGCCTTGGAGCTTGGGCTGCCCACTGATACTCGGGTTCTGACTCGGCCGGAGGTGGTGATCTTCCTGCGCGAGCGGCTGTTCGAGTTCGAATTGGACCAGTATCGACCGCTGGGCGACCCCACGCGGTTTCTGGGAGCGCTGGCGACGCTCTTCAGCCGCGCCAAGGACGAGGATGTCGGTCCGCAGGCGTACCTGGAGTTCGCTGCGGAACTGGAGAGGGCCGCCGCCGCGTTCGAAGGGCCGGACTCCGGAGCGCACGGCGCCGGCGACGAGGCCGAGGCGATGCGGGAGCGGGCTCGGCGCGAAGGCGAGCTGGCCAGGGCCTACGCCCGCTATCAAGTCCTGCTCCGTGGCGCGGGTTTGATCGATTTCGGCGATCAGGTGAGCCTAGCCCTGCGGCTACTGCGCGAGTCCGCCGCAGCCAGACTGGAGCTGCAGCGACGCTACCGGTACATCCTGGTTGACGAGTTCCAGGACACGAACCGGGCCCAATCCGAGCTGGTGGAGCTGCTGGCCGCGCCCCACGGCAACGTCGTCGCGGTCGGCGACGACGACCAATCCATCTACAAGTTCCGCGGCGCCGCGATCAGCAACATCCTGGAATTCAAGCGCCGCCATCCGCGCTGCCGGCAAATCGTGCTGCGGCGCAATTACCGCTCTCGCGCCTCGATCCTGGATGCGAGCTATCGACTCGTCCGCTTCAACGACCCGGATCGGTTGGAGGTTCGCAACGGGATCGACAAACGTCTGATCCCTGAGCGGCGCGGCGACAACCTACCGGTCCGCCGGATGTCCTTCGCGTCCGGCTCAGAGGAGGCCGACTGGGTCGCCCGCGAGATCGCTTCGCGAATCGCCGCAGGCGCCAGGGCCAAGGACTTCGCGATCCTGGTTCGAGCGAACGCGGATGCCGACCCGGTCCTGCGCAGCCTCAATCTGGCCGGGGTGCCGTGGCGCTTTTCGGGGACCTCCGGGCTCTACTCGCGCCCGGAGATCCGCGTACTACTGGCCTTCCTGCGCTCGATCGCGGACCTGTCATCGAGCGTGGATCTGTACGGCCTGGCGACCTGTGACGTGTACGGCCTGGGCGGCGAGGACCTGACCGCCATCGTAAACATGGCCCGGCGGCGCAATCGCTCGCTCTGGGACGTGCTCGAGGAGCTGACCCGTCAGCCCGGGCTGCTGCGGCTCGCTCCGGAGACCCGCTCGACCGTGGATCGGCTGGTCGGCGACGTGCTCCGGTACACGCATATGGCGCACGAACGGCCAGCCGGCGAGGTGCTGTACCAGTTCCTGCGTCAGAGCGGCCTCCTCTCCAGACTAGCCTCCACGGAGTCGGTGGCGGCCGAGGAAGCGCTCCAGAACATCGCCCGCTTCTTCGACATCGTTCGCTCGCAGTCGGACCTGCTGGCGGACGACCGAGTCGTGTTCGTTGCGGGGCACTTGAACACCCTGATCGAGGCGGGCGACGATCCGGCCACGGCCGATGTCGATCCAGACGCGGACGCGGTGGCGGTCCTCACGGTGCACAAGGCCAAGGGCCTCGAATTCAGCGTCGTCCTCATGATCGGCCTTATCGATGGCCGCTTCCCGGCGAGGACGCGGCGGGATCCGCTCGGTTTGCCGACCGAACTGGTGAAGGAGGTGCTGCCTGAAGGCGATGCGCATCTGCAGGAGGAGCGACGTCTCTTCTACGTCGGTATGACGCGAGCACGGGACGAACTGGTCTTGAGCCACGCGGCCGACTACGGCGGTAGACGTGTGCGCCGGGTCTCGCAGTTCGTTCTGGAAGCGCTGGACCTGCCCGCCACGAGCGCCACCGCCGGCTTGTCCGCCGACGTTGCGCCACAGCCACTGGAGCGCCTGGCGGCGTTCGAACCCAAGGCCGCCCCGGCGGAGGTCGGCAGGGGCGCAGTCGAAGGGCCGCTCAGCCTCAGCTTCTACCAGGTCGACGACTACCTCACCTGCCCGCTGAAGTACAAGTACGTTCACGTCCTCCGCGTGCCGATCGCTCCGCACCACTCAATCGTGTACGGTTCCGCGCTGCACCAGGCGGTCCAGGAGTTCCACCGACGCCAGGCCAAGGGCTACGTGATGAGCGAGGAGGAGCTGGACGCGGCGTTCGAGCGGGTTTGGTCGAACGAAGGGTTCCTGACGAGGGAGCACGAGGAGGCCCGTCTGGCGGCGGGGCGGGCCGCGCTGCGGCGGTTCCGGGGACAGCAACTGCAGCCGGGCGCAGCGGTGCCTGCCTACGTGGAGCGTGAGTTCAGCTTCCTGCTGGACGGCGATCGGATTCGCGGCCGGATGGACCGGGTGGACATCGAGCGGCTGATGTCGGTGGGGACCGAACCCGCTCCGCAGGCTCGAGACCGGCATGCTGAGCGCCTGCAGGCCGATGTAGTTTCGCCCACGCTGCCGGGGCTACATCCCGAACGGGTCACGATCACGGACTACAAATCGAGCGATGTGCGCGACCCGGTCAAAGCTCGGGAACGGGCGCGAGATTCGTTGCAGCTCCAGATCTACGCGATGGCGTATCAGGCCGAATTTGGGCGATTGCCGGATGCCGTCGCGCTATGGTTCCTCGAGTCGGGCCTGGTGGCCAGGGTCGGGGTGGACGAGAAGCGGCTAGTTCGGGCGCGCAATTCGATCCGACAGGCGGCGGCGGGCATCCGAGCTCTCGATTTCGGAGCGACCCCGGAGTACATCGCCTGCGGCTACTGCGCCTTCCGGGACATCTGCCCATCGAGTGCCACACGATGATCGAGTGGGAGGAGCGCGGCCCCCGTGGACTTGCCCATACGGAGCTCGGCAACTCGATCGAGGCAATCACGCTCGATTTCGGGAACACGCTCGTGCCATTTCCCGCGCAATCCATGTTCGGCGTGCTGGCGGCGACGGCCGCGTATGCGGTCGAAGCCTGGAGTCTGGACGGGGCCGAGTTCGAGCGAGTCTGGAACGAGGAGCGCGGTCGCCAGCTGGCCCAAGACGTGCCCAATGGGCGAGAGGCGGACATGGACGTGCGAGCCGGCCGCGTCCTGGCCCGGTTGCGGGGCTGCCCGCCGCCGTCACACGAATTCTGGGACGACAATGAGGTGGCGCGCTGGTATAGCCCGGACGAGGTCGAGGCTGTGCTGAACGCGTACGCGTCCGCCTTCGTGCGGCTCACGCCCGTACCGCCGGCGGTCGGACCGGTGCTGGGCCTCCTGGCACAGCGGTACGCCCTTGCAATTCTGTCCAACTGGCCGCTCGCCACCGCCGTAGAGCGCTTCGTAGACGCCGCGGGTTGGTCGTCGCACCTGGCCTCTGTCGTGATCTCGCAACGTGTCGGTTTCATCAAGCCGCGACCAGAGATGTTCCTGGCCGCGGCTCGTTCCTTGGGCGTCCCCTCTGGCAGGCGGCTGCTGCACGTCGGAGACGATCTCGGGGCCGACGTGGCCGGCGCCCATGACGTGGGCTGGCGTGCTGGCTGGGTACGGGTCAGACCTGAGGACTCGGTTCTGCCCGTGGCGCCGTCCGCGGGGGACGAGCAGCCAGACCTGATCGTCGACCGCGTGACCGACCTGCCGCGTGCGCTGGGTATCACGACTGGCCGCTGGGCCAGATCGAAGGGTTCGGGGCGATAGACTGACACCGATGGAGCTGCGCGACCGGATAGGCAATTACATAGTCGTCATGCTGGCGTTGGCGGCGTGGGGAATCGTCTACACGGTCGTCACAACCACCAATCCCCACGACAATCCCACGAACGGCCTGGTTGGTGCCGGGGCCATCGGTCTGGCTCTCGGACTGACCGCCACCCCGCTCTTCTGGCTTGCGGTCTTCGCCCGCCACAGGCGGATCGCCTTCCGCGGCGATTGGTCCCGGGCGCTCAGGCGTGGGGCGTGGGTCGCGATGCTCGTGGCGATCGTGGTCGCTCTTCGAATCCAGGCTGTCCTTAGCCTCCCGATCGTGGTGTTCATCGTCGCCCTGGTGATCCTCGCGGAGATCATCCTGTCCGTGGAACGATGAGCGCTGGGCCCCGCTCGGGACTTGCGCCGACGCCTCGCAGTTTGCGCCACCTGGCGGCTCGGGCGCTACGCTGTACCCGATGACAGAGTTCCGATGCGATGCAGAAGCGGCCACCGCGCTGGCACGACTGTACGACGTGGATCTGCTCGAGGATCCCGGTGACCTGGATCTGTATCTGGCGCTGGCGGCCAAGACCGGGGGGCCGATTCTGGAGCTCGCCGCAGGATCGGGGCGTTTGACGGTTCCGCTCGCAGCGGCCGGTTACGAAGTCACGGCCGTCGACATCGATCCGGCGATGCTGGCGCGCCTTGGATCGAGGCTCGATGAGGCGGCTCGCGACGCGCCGGAGATGCGCCACCGCGTCCGGGTGCTCGAGGCCGACCTGGTCGGGCTGGAGCTGCCGGGAGGCGGCCGCTTCAAGCTCGCTATCCTGGCTCTCAATTCGATTCTGCTGCTCGACTCCCGAGACAAGCAGCGCGCGGCGCTCGAAACGATGGCTCGTCATCTTGCCAGCGGGGGCCTCGCGGTCGTCGACGTCTGGCTGCCTGGCGCGGACGAACTTGCTCGGTACGATGGCCGACTCGGTCTCGAGTACGTGCGCTCGGATCCGGAGAGCGGCCTGACCGTCGTCAAGACCGCGAGCGCTGAACACGAACCGACGCGGGGGCGTGTGGATCTGACGGCGATGTACGAAGAAGGCGCGCAGGGGAACCCGCCGCGGCGATGGATTCGGAGGGATTACCTGCGCCTGCTGAGCGCCGATGAACTCACAACCATGGCCGAGGAGGTCGGTCTTGCGGTCGAGGTGCTCGCGGGCTCATACGAACTCGACCCGATCGTCAACCATGACGAACGGGCCATCCTCGTAGCGCGGAGGCGGGGGAGGACCGGCTCCGCTTCCTTGATATAGTCGGCCCGTGGCCAACACGACTTCTATCCGGCTGCTCGTCGCGGAAGACGTTCCGCAGGTGAGCCAGCACGTTCGGAATCTCCTGAGCATCCAGTCGCAGGTCAAGCTGCTAGAGGTCCTGACCGACGGCTCGAAAGTCGTCGATGCAGCCCGGCAGCTGCGACCGGACGTTGTCATGGTCGATCTGCTCTTGCAAGGCAAGGTCAAGGGGCCACAGCTCATCGAGCGACTGCGCGATTCCGGGCTAGAAATCCCGGTGGTCGTCCTGACGGTGCCTCAGCACCCGCTGGCGCGCGACCCAAACCGCGGTATCGACGCGGTGCTGACGCTGCCGTTCAGCGGCTTCGAGTTGGTCAACACCCTGGCTCACACGATGACGGACCGCCAGGCGCGAGCCGCCGGCGTCTGCCGGGTCATCTCCGTGTTCTCGCCGAAGGGCGGCGTAGGGAAGACGACGATCGCCTTCAACCTGGCTGTCGCGATGGGTCAGATGGGTCTTTCGACGGCGTTGATCGACGGCAGCCTCCAGTACGGCGATCTGCGCGCGCTGCTCAAGGTCCCGAATGACGTCCCGTCCATCCTGGACCTGCCCACGGATCGGGTCCAGCAGTCGGATCTGCACGACGTGATGTGGCGCGATCCGGCGGGCATCGACATCCTGCTGGCGCCGCCGCGCGTGGAGATGGCCGAGATGGTCACCGCGCGCGACGTCGAGAAGACGATCTCGCTCCTGCGACGGCTGTATGAAGCCATCGTCATCGACACGCCGACGACTCTGTCCGAGGTGACGCTGGCGTTGCTAGACAGCAGCGACATCATCCTCTCCATCGTCACCTACGACTCGACCACGATCCACAACACGATCGCGGTGGCCGAGGCCTTCGCCTCCATCGGCTATACGGCCGATAAGGTCCGCTACCTGGTCAATCGCGCGGACTCGAGCGGCGGCATCAGCCGTGAAGAGCTGGCGCGGGCGATCGGTCGCAAGCCGGACTTCGAGATGATCTCGGACGGGCGTTTGGTGGTCCAGGCGAACAACGAAGGGATGCCTTTCGTTGTCGCGAGCCCGGATGCTGCGGTCAGCCGCGATGTTCGTCGCATAGCCACGGCCCTCGCCGGGCGCACGGCAGGCGCTGCGGTGAGACACTGAGGACGTGTCCGACCCACGTCCCATCGGGGTATTCGATTCAGGTGTTGGCGGACTGACCGTCCTGCGGGAGATCCTGCGCCGGCTGCCGTTCGAATCGACCGTGTACCTTGGCGACAACGCGCGCGCCCCCTACGGCGTCCGAAGCGACGACGAGGTGCGGCGTTTCAGCGTTCAGGCGCTCGACGCGCTCGTGCGCCGCGAGGTCAAGGCGCTGGTCGTGGCCTGCAATACCTCGACGTCCGTTGCCCTGACGGATTTCCGCCGCCGCTACGACCTGCCCGTTCTGGGAGTTGTCCGGCCCGGCGCCTCGGCCGCAGCCCTGGCCACCAGAACGCGACGCGTGGGAGTGATCGCCACTCCGGCGACGGTCCGGTCGCGGGCCTACTTCAACGCCATCAAGGATGAGAATCCGGCCGTCGAGGTGTACGAGCACGCGACTCCGACGCTGGTCCCGCTCGTCGAGTCCGGGCGTCTCTCGGGTCCGGAGGTGGAGCGGACGGTGCGCGATGCCCTCGCGCCCCTCCTTGGCGAGCGCAACCAGGACGGGGAGTTCATCTTCCCGATGCCGCCGTCCTCGCGAATCGATACGTTGCTTCTGGGCTGCACCCACTACCCGTTGCTGGCGGGTGTTCTACGCGGATGCGTCGGCGATGGGGTGGCGATCGTGGACTCGGCGACTGCCACGGCATCATCTCTGGCGGAGCTGTTGTCGGTGAACGGGCTGGAGGCGCCCGGCACCACGCGAGGTACCGCGGCTGACGCGGGGATGGCGGGCCATGAGGCTCCGGGCGAGGTCCTGGCGGTGGCAACGCACGTGCAGCTTACAACTGGCGACGTGGCTGCCTTCAGGATGGTGGCGGAGCGGATGTTCGGCCAGGAGCTGCCGGATGTGGAGGCGGTCGACCTGGAGGGGGCGGCGGCCGGAAAGGTCCGCTCGTGAGCGACCAAAAGAAGCCGTCCCGGAACGGCTCTTCGTCGCGGGCAAGCTCTTCGCGTGGCGGCTGGCGGCGCGACTCGTTCTTGCAGGCCGGTCTCATCGTGGGCGCAGCGCTGGGCGCCGCGGTTACGGTGGCGGGGCGGAGGATGGAGCGCTCTGCGCGGCGCGGCCTGATCGACTGGCGGGCCGTGGAACGGCTCGCGGCGGATAGGGTCCGGAATTCCCAGGGCACCCTCACCCGAGCCGAGCTCGCCGCGGCCGAGCCGATCTACGCAGCGTCGATGCGGGAGATCGTGCCCGCCCTCGGAGCGGCGCTGCAGTGCGAATTGCCGGGTATCGTGGAGCGAAGCGGCGTAGTGTCCCGTGAAGAGTGGGTGAGGACGAACGTCACCGCCTTTGCCCAGCTGATGGGCAAGGTGGAGGGCGACCTGCTGAAAGAGATCCTGCCGCCGGACGCGGGCTTCGTGAAGTCCGCGATGGCGGTGGCCAATCGCGCGGTCGCCACCCGTCAGCTCGGATTCATGCTCAGTTTCATCGGTCAGCGCGTGCTGGGCCAGTACGACCTGTCGCTCCTCTCGGCCGAAGCGACGCCGGGCCGTCTCGTATTCGTCGACGAGAACATCCGAAGAGCCGCATCGTCGCTGGGCGTGCCGCTCAATCCGTTTCGGACCTGGATCGCTCTCCACGAGACGACCCATGCCTTCGAATTCGAGGCTCATCCATGGCTTCGTCCGTACCTCGCCGGGCGCCTCGAGAGGCAGATGAAGTCTCTCTCGGGGGGCGTGTCCGCCCTCCGCCCGGACGCGGCAGTGCGGCTGGGTCGAACTTTGAGGGGCAAGAACTCCGGGGAGAACTGGATGGAGGGGCTGATGACGGACCAGCAGCGGCTTGAGTTTCGCGAGATGCAGGCGGTGATGAGCCTGCTCGAGGGCTTCGGCGACTACATGATGGATGAGGTTGGGCGCGATCTCGTACCCGAAGTCGAACTTATCAGTCAGCGGTTTCATGCCAGGCGCGAGCAGCGGGGTGCCATCGAGCGGGCGATCATGCGGTTGACCGGCCTCGATCTCAAGATGGCGCAGTACAAGCAGGGGGAGGAGTTTGTCGCCGAGATAGCGCGAGCCCGTGGGCCCGAGGCCCTCCAGGCTCTGTGGCGCGGGCCGGAGTCCCTGCCGCTGCCCTCGGAAATGTCACAGCCTTCGCTCTGGCTGAAACGCGTCCTACCCTAACCCGGACGCCCCCTGGCCAGGGCCACGGCGTGATCCGCCGACCCGCGATTGCGAGCCAGGCACTCGGCTAGCATGTGCACCTGCGCACTGATCGTCATGCGGAAGAGGCCACCAGCTCATGCAGATCGCCATCGTCGGATTAGCGGGCTCGGGTAAGACGACGGTCTTCAACACGCTTACCCGTGGCCACGCCCAGACCGGCGGCTACGGCGGCATGGATCTGCACGTCGGGACTGTCAAGGTCCCCGACGAGCGATTAGATCGGCTGGCCGAGATCTTCAAACCCAAGAAGATCGTCCACGCCGATGTGACCTATTTCGATCTGGCTGCGCCCCCGGCGTCGTCTGAAGGACGGGTCGGGACCGAGGAACTGCCGGCCGACCAGCTGGCCCGGCTACGCGAGGCCGACGCGCTGCTGCATGTTGTCCGTGCCTTCGAGGATCCTGCCGTGCCCCACGCCGAGGGTTCGGTCGATCCGTGGCGCGACCTCGAACGGCTCGACCTGGAATTCACCCTGGCCGATCTTTCGGTCATGGAGAAGCGCATGGAACGCCTCAAGCAGAGCGGTCATCATGGAACGGCTGCCGAGCGGGATGCCAACGACCGTGAACTGGCATTGCTCGAGCGGCTTCACGAGCCACTGGTTGCGGGCCGGCCGCTGCGCGGCGAAGGGCTGACCCCCGACGAGGAGAAGTCGATCCGGGGCTTCCGTTTCCTCACTCAGAAGCCGGTCCTGGTCCTTCTGAATGTCGGCGAGGCGGATCTGGCAAATGCGGGCAACACCGGCTCGACCCGCGAATCGGAGATCGTAGCTGCGATCGCCGACCGCTACGGACACGCCGGGGCGATGGTCGACGCACTTTCCGCCAAGATCGAGATGGAACTCGGCGAGCTGGAGCCCGAGGAGGCCGCCGTGTTCATGACTGAACTGGGGCTGGCGGAGTCGAGTCTGGATCGCGTCATCCGGCTCAGCTATCGGCTGCTGGGGATGATTTCGTTCCTGACGGCCGGTCCGGATGAGGTCCGAGCCTGGCCCATTCCCGACGGGTCCAACGCCGTGGACGCTGCCGGGGCGATACATACCGACCTGGCACATGGCTTCATCCGTGCCGAGGTCGTGCCCTACGAGGACCTCCTCGCCCTCAAGACGATGGCGGAGTCGCGCAAGCACGGCAAGCTGCGATCCGAGGGCAAGACATATCTGGTTCACGACGGCGATGTGATCGAGATCCTGTTCAGCAAGTAGGTCGCGGCAGCGCGGGAGGCGGGCCGGCCCGCACCAACCCACGCTCAGTTCGGCCGGCCGTCGCCGCGCGGGAGATCGACGAATATGCCGCGATAATCCGGCCCGTCGGGGTCGTCGTCGGAGTCGATGCTCGCCAGGTAGTTGTCGTCGTCAAGTTTGGAGACGTTCACCGACGCCGAGAGGCGATCGTCGGAAATGGGTATGAACGCGTGGTCGCGCTCCAGTTCCTCGGCGATGGCTTCGATGAGCGTGTCCTGGGTGAAGTTGTCCTGAATCCGATGCCGGATCTCCTGTACGAGCTCGAAGAACTCGTCCGCGTCCATTTCCTCCTCGCGAACGAGGAGCACGTCGGCGAAGATGTCGTCGTCGCCTTCGCGAAGCTCGTAGAAGAACACGTGTTGGCTCCCAAGGAGATGCATGCCGGAAGTCAGGCGAGTATACGACGCGTCGCCCGCCGGCTCGGCCGACAGACCCGACCTCGTGGTAGTTGGCGCGGCGTCACGGGACATGGCCTCGGACGATCCACGCGGCTGGCGACTCGGGGGTGGCGCTGCCTACGCCTCACTGGCAGCGGCGAGGCTGGGCCTCCGGGTCGGATGCGTAATCGGCGTCGATCAAGCCGCGAGCGTCGCGTCGGAATTGGGCTTGCTGGCGGCGGCCGGGGTACTCATCCACCGAGTGCCCCTCAGAAACGGGCCTGTCTTCGAGAACATCGAGCGCGACGGCCATCGGCGGCAGCGTTGGCTCTCCAGGAGCGACGCGGTTCCAGTGGCGGCGTTGCCTGATGAGTGGCGCGGGGCGCGGGGCTGGCTGTTCGGGCCGGTGGCCGGGGAAGTGGCGCCGGAGTGGGCTGCCATCCCCGAGGCGGGCGCGTGCATGGCCGTCGGCTGGCAGGGGCTGCTGCGCGAGTTCGCCGAGGACGGCCAGGTGGAGCGTGTGGCCCCCTCGCCGTCGCCGTTGCTCGAGGCAGCGGGACTTGTCTGCGCCAGTGTGGACGATCTCGCCCCAGGGGTGGGTCTTGCGGACTTGCGGGCTCTTGCCCCGCGAGCCACCCTGGTCCTCACCGCCGGCGATCACGGCGGCACCGGCCTGCGCCACTCGCGCTTGTTTCATTACCGGGGGATCGCGGCAGGGCGCGTCGTCGACCCGACCGGCGCCGGCGACGTCTTCCTCGCCGCCCTGGTGGCCCGGTGGCTGCAGAACGGCGAGGTGGCCACTCCGCGAGCCCTCCGCTTCGCCGCCGCGGCCGGTTCGTGTGCGGTGGAGGGGGCCGGCCTGGCCGGAGTGCCAAACCAGGCAGGAATTGCGGCCCGACTGCGCGTCTCGGCCCTGCCTACGCGGTAGCTCTGGCAAGCCGCCGCGCCAGCCTGGCGCGCCTCCCGGCAAGATCCGCCTCGAGGCCGCGCCGCAATATCGCCTGCCCCTGCCCTCGGCTGCGGTAGAGCGCCAGGAGGGCTTCGTCCGTGGCGGCCCATGCGCTGGCCAGGTTGCGCTCGCGATGCTCGCGCTCCTTCGCCAGCTCGATCCAGCCCAGCGCAGCGAGCGGTCCAGGAGCTGCGACCAGGCGGCTCCATGTCACGCCAGCCTCGGCGATGCGGCCGTGGCGGCGCAGCAAGCGGGCCAGTTCGACGGTTGCGAGGGCTGTATCCGGATCGCCGCCTTCTATCCCCGTCGCAGCCTCCGCCAGGCAGCTTAGAGCCTCGTCGGTCCGACCTTCGTGGCGGAAGAGGCGTGCCAGTCGCACGAGATCGCCTTTCGGCGCCCAGCGCCGCACCTCGCCAATGCCGTAGCCGCGCTCCAGATGCGCGAGGATGCGTCCGAGCGTGACCACGTCTTCGGCGTTGTGGCGGGCCACCACTCGGAGCGGGCCGGTGGGACCGCCGCGAAGGAACGAGTGGTAGATGGCGGGAATCTCCGAGGCGGGTATGTCCGGAGCGCGGTGGCGACGCAGGAGGTGCCGCTCGACGGTCTGCAGGCGAGCGTCCGGCAGGCGATGACGGAACAGTCGCCGAACCAGCAGCAGCAGGTCCAGGTGGGCGTCGAGCCCAGGCGGTCGGTCGCGGTTCATCCGAAATCGTGTCTCGAGAAGCGGCCAGTCGAAGCTGCGGCCGTTGTATGTCACGAGCCATGCGTTTCGCGGCGTCTCGGCCGCGAGAGCGTCCAGCAGGGCACCCTCTTCCGAATGATCCGGCAGCGCCAGCTGCAGAAGGCGCAGCCGTTCGCCCTCCCACCAAGCCAGTCCGATCAGGAAAGCCACGGTCCCGGCCGCGCTGCCGAGTCCCGTTGTCTCAGTGTCCAGGCAGAGGAGGGGAGCGGACGGTGGCGGCATGCCAGGTAGGCTTGCCAGCCGCTCGCGGTCGACCGGCAGATAGACTGGCCGAAGCTCGCGCCGGACGTACCAGCCCCGTGGCGTCTGGATTGCGTCGCCGTCAAGGCCTGCGGCGAGTCTGTGCGCCAGGGCTGCCGCATCCACAGGCCCCACGTCGCGCCAGACCGGTTGAGGCGCACGGAACGAATCGGCAGCGGCAACGATCGAGGCGATGGCTCGTCTGATGTCCGGGTCTGCCTCGCCGGAACGCTCCGCCCGGGCGGCAGCCGCGCGATCCGCAGCCACGCGACCGCGTCTGAGGTTGTCGAGGCCGCGCTGGAGCCGCGTGCCATCCATGGGTCAAGCGGCGTTGGGTGCGGCGGCTATGCTGGCCGGTCCGCTAACCAGGGCGCTGAGCAGCCGCAGCGCCAGTGCCTTCGCGTCCACGTCCGGTTCCAGGCGCGGTCCTGTGCAGGCCGGGCAGCCACTGGCGCAGTCGCAGGCGGCGATCAGCTCCGCTGCGCCAGCGACAAGCTCGGCATGGCGCTCGAACAACCGCTCGGACAGGCCCACGCCACCGGGCACGCACTCATACAGGTAGACCGTCGGCTCCTGGTTATGAGGCGACCGAACCTGCGAGACCAGCCCCAGGTCGCGAGGGTCGACCATCAACATCACCGCTGCGACCGCCTGCATCGCCCGGCCGACGCCGATGAGGGCGACGTCAAGGTCGGCCCGGCGCCAGCCATGGGCCGCTCCGCCCGCCATAAGCCAGTATGAGGTCGTCTGGAGTTCGATCTCGGGCAGGTGGACTGGTCCCCAACCCAGGTTCTCGTCCGTCCCGAACTTGAGCTTCTTGAACATGCTGACCAGGCTCGAGACCATGACTTCACCGTGGGCTCGGCTTCCGCCCGTTACCGCGGCGGTGGCGAAGGTTTCCAGGGGTTTGAGCGTGACCGCCCGATCGGCATAGGTGTAGTGGTCGATGTCGACGCGGCGGACGTAGGCTTTGCGCTCGTCCCAGTCCAGCTTGTCGACGTGGTATTGCGTGGATTCGTGGATGTAGATGGCATCCTCGTGAACGAGGGTCTGGGCCGCGAAGATGTCGATCTCGCCGATTACCCTCGGCCGGTCCGGCGTCGTGTCGATGATCACGACGTTCTCCTCGGCCGCGGCACGCAGCGAGACCGACGAGGCGGGGAAGTTTTCATTGGACCAGTACCAGCGATCGTCGCCGGCCCGCCGAACCAGGCCCTCCTCGCCCAGGAATGCGAGCAGCGGCTCGGCCTCCGATGGCCCGAAATGCTCGCCGGGCTCGAACGGCAGCTCGAAGCAGGCGGCCTTGAGGTGGGCCAGCAGGACGTGCAGGTTGTCGGGGTCGAGGCGGGCTTCTTCGGGCGTGGAGGCGAGCAGAAACTCCGGGTGCTCAACTACGTATCGGTCCACCGGCCCGCCGCCGGCGATGAGGACCGCGACGCTCGTCGACTGGCGGCGGCCGGCCCGACCCATCTGCTGCCATGTGGCCGCGATCGAGCCGGGATAGCCCGCCAGGATGGCCACGTCCAGCTGACCTACGTCCACGCCCAGCTCGAGGGCATTGGTGGTGACGACGCCCAGCAGTTCGCCGTCGCGTAGTCCGCGTTCCACGGCCCGCCGCTCCGTTGGCAGGTAGCCGCCTCGGTATCCACGAACCCGACTGCGCGGCCCATCACCCAGACGGAGCGCCTCCCGCAATGTGGACAGCATAAGTTCCACACCCACCCGCGAGCGGCCGAAGACCAGCGTCTGGCGGCCGGCCCGCAGAAACGGGAGGGCCCAGCGGGTGGCGAGGGTCTGCGCCGAGCCGCGCGCTCCTGTGGCCGGGTCCAGGAGCGGGGGCTGGATCATCAGGACGTGGCGCTCGCCCGACGGGGCGCCGTTTCGATCTACCAAGCGTGGCTGACGTCCTGTCAACGCGGCCGCGAGTTCGGCCGGGTTCCCGATCGTAGCCGAGCAGCAAACGATCACCGGGTGCGAGCCGTAGTGGGCGCAAATCCGCAGCAGCCGCCGCAGTACGTTGGCAACGTGGCTGCCGAACAGGCCGCGATATGTGTGAAGCTCGTCGATGACGATGAGGCGGAGCTGCTCGAAGAGCTGGAANNCTTGGTGTGGTGCGGCAGGATCGCAGCGTGGAGCATGT
Source organism: Chloroflexota bacterium (assembly GCA_003158675.1). Taxonomy (GTDB): domain Bacteria; phylum Chloroflexota; class Limnocylindria; order Limnocylindrales; family CSP1-4; genus Fen-1039. The sequence goes on from PMKN01000087.1 coordinate 32,066, forward strand.
CCGGGTTGGTGACGACCACCTGTCCCGCAGACCGGATGGCGGATCTGATCGGGTTCGGCGTGTCGCCGTCGTACGTGGAGGCGTTGATCTGGAGTCCCGCTGCGCGGGTCAGTTCTCCCAGTTCGGCGACCTGGTCGTGGCCCAGCGCCTTGGTCGGGAAGAGGTAAAGAGCTCGCGCCGTCGGGTCCTCTGCCAGCGCTTGGAGCGTCGGTAGGAGGTAGCACAGGGATTTGCCCGAAGCGGTAGGCGTGACAACCACGACGTCCTCACCGCCCCGAACTACCTCGACGGTCTCGGCCTGATGGCGGTACAGGCCGGTTATCCCGCGCGAAGCGAGTCCGCCAACGATCCGCGCATCCAGCCACTCGGGCATTGGTGCGAAGTCGGCGGCTCTGGCCGGTATGCTGGATCGATGGACGACGCCGCCCGCCAGCGATGGTTCGGCCATGATCTGAGCCAGCACCTGCTCGACTCTGGCCGGCTCGTAGTAGCGCATCGACCTGCCTCGAATAGAACGCCCGTGCTAACGTGGCCCACAGTCTAGCAGCGTGGGCAAGCGTCCGTTTCCATTGACACGCCAGCTGGCCGCAGCTACGATTCCCGAGATGCGACGGAACGAAGTGGACCCCCACGCGGAACAGGTGGCCCGGGCCTCCGTCCAGCCCCGCCGATCCTTCGGTCTGTCTAGAGGCAGGCTCGCAGTGGTGGTCGCCGGCCTCGTGTGCCTGTGGCTGATTGGCGTATTCGCACGTCAGGCGGGAGAGGCGGCTGCCGCGGCCAACGAGGCCGACGTCATGAGGGCCCGCAACGCCGCGGTCCAGCGTGAAATTAAGTCGCTGCAGGACGAACTGAAGCTTATCCAGCAGCCCGGATTCGTAGACTCCACCGCCCGGGGTTACATGCTCGGCTCGGCGCGGGAAGTCCCGTTCGTCATCGATCCGAATGCGTCGTCCCCGGGGCCCGACGCTCCTGGTTCCAGCCCGATCAAGCCGGAGGCCACTCCGGAGGTCGATAGCCCGCTGGATTCCTGGCTAAAGGCGCTTTTCGGATCCGGGTAGCCTTCTGAGCGCTCGCGACGTCAGTGTGGGCGAGTTACCGGCGCACAAAGGCAATCCAAGGCGAGGAGCACGTGGGGAAGGCGCTGCACTCCGCGCGTAGCCGGGGCGAGCGGGTCGTTCCTCTCTGGAGCCTAACGGCGTGAGTCCTGGTGGTAGCTGGGGTTGGATTTGAACCAACGACCTAGCGATTATGAGCCGCTTGCTCTGCCACTGAGCTACCCAGCCACGACGACGGAGTGTGCCACAGGACTGGATGGACTGTCCACCCGGCGGCCCCCGGCCGGCCGCGGCGGACGCCAGTGGAGAGTCCCGCGGTGTGAGCTTCTCGGCCGTCGGCAATTCCTCTCCGAACGCATCGGTGGCCCGGAGAGTCGTGTCTATGCGGGTCTAGACGCGCGTCCCGCGACCGTTGACCGTGCGTGACTCGTGAATCAACCGTCCGAGCGAGCCGAAATGCCCTCGGGCGTATACTGCGGCGGCCGACCGGCTACCCAAGGCTGCCGAACTCCGGAGGATCCGTTTCACCTTGAATAGAGGCTTCATTCGCAACGGGATCGTGATGGCGGTACTCGTTGCCGCCACTGCCCTACTGCTGTACATCCTGATTCAACCAGCCCAACCCAACACGAAGGTCTATTCCGATTTCCAGGGGGACGTCCAGTCCGGGCTGGTGACCAAGATCGTACGTGACGACACGACGCTGACCGTCACCACGAAGGACAAGCAGACATACACGGTCGAGTCCGATTCGCCACTGATCGGGGAGGACGCCACGATCCAGGGCTGGCTCAAAGATGCCAGCGTGCCGAAGCCTTGGCCGACCTATGAGGTCAAGCACCCACAAGATACGACCTGGATAACGCTCTTGATCACGACCCTCCTGCCGATCGGGATCATCGTCTTGTTCATCGTCTTCTTCATGCGCCAGGCTCAGGGCACGAACAACCAGGCCATGAGCTTCGGTAAGAGTCGAGCGCGCATGTTCCTCGGCAACAAGACGGTCGTGACCTTCGCTGACGTGGCAGGCGTCGATGAGGCGAAGACGGACCTCCAGGAGGTCGTGGAGTTCCTCAAATACCCTGAGAAGTTCAACTCGCTGGGCGCCCGCATTCCACGTGGCGTGCTGTTGGTGGGCCCACCCGGGACCGGCAAGACGCTGCTGGCTCGGGCCGTGGCCGGCGAGGCCGGCGTGCCGTTCNNTGGACGAGATCGACGCCGTCGGACGCCAGCGCGGTGCCGGCCTGGGCGGCTCCCACGACGAGCGCGAGCAGACACTCAACCAGATCCTGGTTGAGATGGACGGCTTCGACACGAACACAAACGTTATCGTCGTCGCCGCCACCAACCGGCCGGACGTCCTCGATCCGGCGCTGCTGCGACCCGGTCGCTTCGACCGCCAGGTCATCCTGGACCGGCCGGACTTGCGCGGCCGCGTGGCCATCCTGAAGGTTCATACCAAGGGCAAGCCGCTCGACAAGACCATCGACCCGGAAAACCTCGCCCGTCAATCGCCCGGCTTCTCGGGAGCAGATCTCGCGAACCTGGTGAACGAGGCCGCCATCCTGGCTGCGCGGCGCAACCGCAAGACCATCGGCATGGCCGAGTTCAACGAAGCTCTGGAGCGCATCGTCGCCGGTCCGGAGCGCAAGAGCCGGATCATCTCGGATGCGGAGAAACGGATCATCGCCATCCATGAGGGCGGCCACGCCGTCGTTCAGCGCGTGCTGCCCAAGTGCGATCCGGTCAACAAGGTCACGATCATCAGTCGCGGCATGGCCCTGGGCTACACCATGGCTCTGCCGATGGAAGACCGCTATCTCCAGTCCAAGACCGAGTTCGAGGACAAGATCGCCGGCCTGCTCGGCGGCAACGCGGCCGAGAGGCTGATCTTCGGCGACACCACGACCGGCGCTAGCAACGACATCGAGAAGGCCACCGACCTGGCCCGCCGCATGGTCACCGAATGGGGCATGAGCGACAAGATGGGCCCTCTCGCGTTCGGCAAACGCGACGAGATGATCTTCCTCGGCCGCGAGATCGGCGAACAGCGCAACTACTCCGACGACGTCGCCAAGATGATCGACGAGGAAGTCCGCGTTCTCATCGAGAACGGCTACGTCCGGGCGACTCAGACCCTGACCGAGCACAAGGTCAGGCTGCTGGCTCTGGCCGATAAGCTGATTGCCGAGGAGACGGTCGAGTCCGAGGAGTTCGAGAAGCTCTTCGCGGACCTGCCGCCGAAGGAGAACCTGCACGGGATCTCGCTCCTGCCGACGCCTGGCGTCTCAACCTTCAGCGATCCCACACCACATGAGCCGCCGGCCGCACCCGCCCCGAGCCCAAGTCCAAGCGCCCCCTGATCGGAACGAGCGATAAAGACGGCGCGCCAACCAGCCCGCCGTGTCGCTGGGAGATGAACATGCCTGAAGCGCCGACTTATGCGGTCAGCGGCGACGAGGCTCTGGCGAGGTATCTCGACCGCACCAGAGGACGGCGAGTCGAGGCGTACAAGGCCTTCCTGCGGATCCCGAGCATCTCGGGCATTCCCGCACACGCGCCGGATTGCCGTGCGGCCGCCGACGCCCTGGCGTCCGAGCTGCGGACGGTCGGAATGGAGAACGTCGAGGTCTGCGAGACGCCGGGCCATCCGATCGTCTACGCGGACTGGCTTCACGCCGCGGGCAAGCCGACTGTGCTCGTGTATACCCACTACGACGTCCAGCCCGTGGATCCCGTCGAGCTGTGGGATTCGCCGCCGTTCGAGCCGGTCATCAAGGACGGCCGCATCATGGCCCGCGGCTCGTCCGACGACAAAGCTCACGTTCAGATGCACGTCCGCGCCATCGAAGCCCTGCTGGCCACCCGCGGCGCGCTGCCGGTCAACCTCAAGTTCATCGTCGAAGGCGAAGAAGAATCGAGTTCGATACATCTCGACGCCTGGCTGGACTCCAACCGCGACCGCTTGAATGCCGACTTCGCGGTGATCTCGGACACGAGCTTCTTTGAGGGCAATCTGCCGGCAATCACGATCGGCCTGAGGGGCCTGGTGTACATCCAACTCGACGTCACGGGCAGCCGCGTGGACCTGCATTCGGGCGCGTACGGCGGCGCCGTCGACAACCCGGCCAACGCCCTCTGCCAGATCGTGGCGGCTCTCAAGGGATCGGACGGTCGCGTGAAAGTGCCCGGCTTCTACGACGACGTGGCCGAACTGACGGAGTTGGATCGGGCAGCCTTCGCGGCCCTGCCGCTCGATGAGGATGCCTATCGCGATGGGATAGGCGTACCGGCCCTATTCGGAGAGCCGGGCTTCAGCGTGCTTGAGCGGCTTGGGGGCAGGCCCACGCTCGACGTAAACGGCATCTGGGGTGGCTTCGAGGGCGATGGGCCCAAGACGATAATCCCCGCTCACGCCCACGCGAAGATCAGTTGTCGGCTGGTTGCCAATCAAGACCCGGACCGTATCCTCGAGCTCCTCGCGGCGTTCATCGCCGAGGTGGCACCCAAGACAGTTCGCTATTCGATTCAGAATCTCGGCTGCGGCGGAGCCAGCCTGACTCCCATCGACCACCCGGCGACCCAGGCAGCCGCGCGGGCCATGGAGGCAACTTTCGGTGTTTCGCCGCTGTACATCCGCGAGGGCGGCTCGGTTCCGGTGTGCGCCAGCTTCGAGTCGATCCTTGGCCTGTCGACGGTCTTGCTCGGCTTCGCTCCGCCGGATGGCCAGTTCCACGCTCCGAACGAGTGGATGTTGATGTCCAGTTTCGAAACAGGTATCAGGACCATTGCGCGATACTGGGACGAGGTGGCAAGGCTCAATATCGGCGAGCAACGCGGCGCAAGCGCGTAGTATGGCCATTGACGTCCACCATCAAGCTCGAGCTGGAGGCCCTCGTGACAACGACGGATCGTCCCCCAGACGCGGATTCGACCACGCCGCCGCGCACGTGGCGCCTCGACACCGCCAACGGGAGCATGGTCCCGCGCTCGGCGCTGGACGTGCTGGTGGACCTGAACGATAACCTCGCGAGCGGGCGCTTTGGCGAGTACCAGGCGGTTCCCCTCGGGTTTGGTTTGCTTGACAAGACCATCGGCGGAGGGCTGCGAGCCGGCGAGTTGATGCTGATCGGCGGCGCGCAGGGCACCGGCAAGACCACCATGGCCCTTCAGATGGCGCGCAACGTGGCATCCAGCGGGCAGGCGAACGTGCTGTACGTCTGCTTCGAACATGAGGAGCAATACCTGCTGAACCGGCTCGTTGCGCTCGAGTCCGCTCTGGCTCACCTGCCTCAGAAGACGGGCGCGATCAAGATCCAGGACGTTCGCAAGGAAATCATGGCCTCCTGGATGGCCGAGGGCGCCGGCGGCGCGGGCCTGACTGCGAACCAGAAGCTACGGCCCAGCCTGGACCGGATTGCGCGGTACGGCCAGAACCTGTTCTTGATGCGCGGTTCGCAGACCGCCAGCACTATCGAGAACCTTCGCTTGCTCGTTCAGCAACATCGTGCGCTTTCCGGCGACCGGCGGCTGATGGTTGTGATCGACTACATGCAGAAGGTGCCGATGTATCCGGAACCCAACACGGAGGCGGAGAAAGTCACCTTCATCGTCAACGGCCTCAAGGACATCGCTCTAACCGAACAGGTGGCGATGATTTCGATCGTGGCCGCGGACAAGGAGGGGCTCAAGGCCCAGCGGCTGCGGAACCACCATCTTCGAGGCTCATCGGCCATCAACTACGAAGCCGACATCATCCTGATCATCAACGAGAAGTACCACATCGTCGCCAAGGTGAACATCGAGTTCAACCCGTACCAGGCGCAGCGGTTCCGCGATTGGGTCGTCCTTACGATCGAGAAGAACCGTGGCGGCCAGGACAACATCGACCTCGAGTTCGAGAAGCACTTCGACTATTCCTGCTTCGATCCGAACGGTCGGACGGTGCAGGAGAAGCTCATCGAAGAGCGTCTGTACAACGACTGACGCGCCCCGCCCGATGAGCTATGGACAGAACTCCACCGCTGGCCGGCGCCGTGAGTACTCTCGTCCACAGGACGATCCGCCCGGCACGAGCCGCCTCTTTATGGCCGTTCCCGTACCGGACGATGTTCGGGACGCGGTTGGCCGGATCATGGCGGCGGTGTCCGGGGCTCCGATCGACAAGCGGGGTCCGGGTGAGCCGCGCTGGGTGCGCGTCGATGGGCTGCACGTGACGCTCCGCTTCCTGGGCGCTACGCCGGACGTTCGAGTTCCTGGGTTGGCGGCAGCCGTTGCCGCCGCGGCGCAGGGAGTGGAGCCGTTCCGCGTGGAGTTCGCCGGGGCAGGAGCTTTCCCGACGCCCTACCGGCCGCGGGTCCTGTGGCTGGGTATCGCGGTGGGCGCTGAGCCGCTCCAGAGTCTGGCCCAACGGGTCGACTCCGAACTGCAGCGTCTGGGCTGGTCCCCCGACGATCGTCCGTTGCGGGCCCACCTGACTCTGGCCCGCACCGACGGTGTCGCGGGCGCGGACGAAGTCGCGCGCCGGCTGATGGAGTCGGCCCGGGATATCAGCCTGCCCTGGGACGCGAACCGCTTGACCCTCTACAAGAGCAGCCTGGGGCCCGGCCCCGCGCGCTACGAGTCGCTGGCCACCGCCGAGCTTACTGGGAAGGGCTGAACGGCCGCGGCGGAAGGCGACACAAGCGACGCAGAACGGTCGCCCAGGTATCGGGGCGCGGTTCGGGCGGCCGGCCGCGCGACGTCGCCTTGCGCGTCTGCCTCGGAAGGCCGTAGGCTGTGCGTCCGGACCGCTTCGTCGGGAGTCGGAAGGGGCTAAGCAGCTGCAGAACGCCGGATGTGACCGGCGGGAGGAGTCGGATGGTCGAGCGCACGCGATACATGCTGGACGAGAACAAGATCCCTCGCGCCTGGTACAACATCTCGGCGGATCTCCCCGTTCCGCAGGCGCCGCCCCTCCATCCCGGGACGCATCAACCTCTGAGCCCGGCTGATCTTGCGCCGCTGTTCCCCATGGCGCTGATCATGCAGGAGGTCTCGACCGAGCGCGAGATCGAGATCCCTGAGCCCGTTCGCAATCTCTACAAGCAGTACCGACCGAGCCCGCTCGTGCGCGCCCTTCGGCTCGAGAAGGCGCTCGACACGCCCGCGCACATCTACTACAAGTACGAGGGCGGCAGTCCCGCCGGCAGCCATAAGCCCAACACCGCGATCCCGCAGGCCTTCTACAACAAGGAAGAGGGCATCAAGCGCATCGCCACCGAAACCGGAGCCGGTCAGTGGGGCAGCGCGCTCGCCTACGCCGGCGCGATGTTCGGTCTCGAAATCAAGGTCTACATGGTCCGGGCCAGCTACGACCAGAAGCCGTATCGACGCCTGATGATGGAGACCTACGGCGCCAGCGTCGTGGCCAGTCCGAGCATGGAGACGAATGCCGGTCGAGCCATTCTGGCCGAGCATCCGAACAGCACCGGTTCACTCGGGATCGCGATCAGTGAGGCCGTGGAGGACACGGTCATGCGCGATGACACCCACTACTCACTTGGCTCGGTTCTGAACCACGTCATGCTCCATCAGACGGTCATCGGCATCGAGTCGATAGCACAGATGGAGATGGCGGGCGAGGAGCCCGACCTCATCATCGCCTGTGCGGGCGGCGGCTCCAACTTCGCCGGGATCAGCTTCCCGTGGCTGGGTCGCACCTTCCGCGGCGGGCGCAAGTACCAGGTCATCGCTGTAGAGCCGGAAGCAGCGCCGAGCATGACCCGCGGCCGCTACGCATACGACTACGGCGACACCGCCAAGATGGCGCCGATGGTCAAGATGTATACCCTCGGCCACGACTTCATCCCCGAGCCGATCCACGCAGGCGGTCTGCGCTACCACGGCATGTCGCCGCAGGTCAGCCTCCTCAAGCACGAAGGCTTCATCGAGGCTCGTAGCGTCCACCAGCGGCCGTGCTTCGAAGCGGGCATCCAGTTCGCTCGAACCGAGGGCTTGATCCCAGCACCCGAGTCCACCCATGCAATCCGCGTCGCCATCGACGAGGCGCTTGCAGCCAAGAAGTCGGGCGAGAAGAAGGTCATCCTCTTCAACCTCTCCGGCCATGGCTACTTCGACATGACCTCGTATCAGCGCTACCTCTCGGGCCTGCTCGAGGACTACGAGTATCCCGCGGAAGAGGTCAAACACGCCCTGGAGGCAGTCGAGGCGTAAACCGCCACTCGATGACAGAAGAGCCGCGCCACTGGCCCGGCTCTTCTGGTTTCAATGGGTCCGGACAGCCGATCGCTGGAGGAGGGAGAAGCGATCGGCGAGGGGATACCTGAAGGGTCGAACGGGTCGCTCCGGGGGGAGCGAAGCGACCCGGCGACGCGACCGCCCTATTGTGAAGAGTCGGTCGCTCCGTTGCCGTTTCCGGCGAACGTATAGATGATTGCGCTTCCGTCCATTTACGGCATCGTCCATGCAACGTATTCCGCCATACTCGATCGGCCGGCCAGATCGGGACACGAGCGGTGGCTTCCATTTGCGCAGAGTTGGCGTACGATCAAGCCATGCCGAGACTTGCATGCTTTGCCTGTGGCCGTTCGATGTGGGCCACGGCACCGCTGGCGCAGCTATTCGCGGAAGAGCGACGATGCCCGCGCTGCGGTGCTGCACTGCACGACGATCGTAGGGTGACGGAACGGCGCCTCATTTCGAGGCGCCAGAGGATTCCGGGGCTGACACCCGAAGGCGTGGAGCGGCGCGTCGCCGATCGCCGGCTCGGCCAACGCAGGCGCGTCACGGTCTGAAGACCGTCGTCGAATTGCTTGCCAGGCCGCGGAGTCTCAGCGCCGGCCGCCTAGTTCGCAACGAGCCGAAACGCCTCTCGGCGCCTCTGGGCGCTTCAGAAGAGGCTGTCGTCCGATTTAGGCGGCTCGACCAATCGGTTTCGGAGCGCGAAGGCGACGGCTTCGAGCTTGGAGTGCACCCGCAGCTTGCCCATGATGTTCTGGACGTGGGTACGGAGGGTATTCGGAGCGATATATAGGCGCTCACAGATCTCCGGCGTAGCCAGTCCCTCTGTCAGTGCCTTCAGGACCTCGAGCTCGCGTGGTGTGAGGGGCTCGATCTGGCGGCGTTCCGTGCCGCGCTCTCGGGCGGCGGCGACACGCTGGGCGATGCCCACGATGACCGAGCGCGGCAGGAGGGTCTCGCCAGCGTATGCGGCGCGGACCGCGTTGACGACCTCGTCGATGGCTCGGTCTTTGGTCAGATAGCCGTCGGCGCCGGCCTGGATCGACTCCAATACGGTTTCGTCGTCGGTCAGGGCGGTGAGCATCACAACGCGGGCGGCGGGCCAGCGCGCCTTGATGGCTCGCGTTGCCTCGGCGCCAGTCCCGTCGGGCAGGCGGTAGTCCATCAGGACAACGTCCAAACGCTCTCGAGCCATGGCCTTGGCCTCGGCCACGCTGCTTGCCACGCCAGCCACCACGATGTCCGGCTCGCGACTGAGCATTTGGGACAGCGCACCGGTCAGCAGTAGATGGTCGTCGACAAGGAGGACCCGGATCGGTCTGGTCTCGCCATACGATTCGACCATCTAGGTTGACCTTCTCTGACAATCGTCGAGAGCGGACACGCGGCTGGGATTACGACCCCACCGTCTATGCATTCTAATCGGACTCCGTGCCCGCGCACACTAATTCACGCAATTGCGACACCAAAGGACCCGTAGGAGTAACCCCGGACGGGCCCCGCCGAGCGGATCTGCCGCACATAATGGCGTCATGCGGGTATCGATCGTCGGGTTCGGATTGATCGGCGGCTCCATTGCGCGCGCCTTGCGCCGTCGCGGCGCGACTGGGGAATGGCATATCACGGCTTGGAGTCGCTCGCGCCGGCCCATTGAGGTGGCTCTGGAGGGCGGCGTCGTGGACGTGGCGGCCGCAACGCTCGAAGATGCGCTCAGCAGGGCCGAACTGGTGATCCTGGCCGCGCCACCGGTCACGTGTCTGGACCTCGTCGGCCAGATCGGTGGATCGCTGCGCAGCTTGCTGCCGGAAGACGCCACGCTGACCGATGCGGCAAGCGTCAAGGTCAGCATCGTCGCTCGAGCGGATTCGCTGCGCCTGCCGTTCATCGGCGGGCACCCTATGGCCGGGCGCGAAGTGAGCGGTTACGCTGCAGCGCTGCCGGACCTGTTCGTGGGCCGTCCGTGGATCACGGTCCCTGGCCTCCACGCCCGATTCCTTGACGCTGAGCGCGTGTCCAAGCTCGTGGAGGCCTGCGGAGCGCTGCAGATTCAGATGCGGGCCGACGCCCACGACGAGGCGGTTGCCGCCATCAGCCACATGCCGCTCGTCGTCTCCGCGGCTCTCGTGGAGGCGATTGCCGGCGGGCCCGGTCGAGAAGAGAAGGCCGACTGGCGGGCGGTCGAGGCTCTCGCCGCGACCGGTTGGGCCGGTATGACCCGCCTGGCTCGCGGCGAGCCGAGCATGGGCGCTGGTATCGCGGCCACAAACGCGGCTGCCATCGCCGTGCGTCTGCGGGCCGTGAGATCGGCCATCGACGAATGGCTGGCGGAACTCGAACGCAAGGGCGGTCCCGACGTGGACGCACTCAAAGCTCGCTTCGTTGCCGCAAAGGGTCGCCTGGAGGACTCCGAGTCTCAATGAGCGCCGGTCCGGAGCTCGTGTACGCGGTGCCGCGCGACGCGCTGATGGCGGGCGATAGCTGGCGGGGCGTCAGAATCCACGACACGGGAGAAATCATGGCCCGGCTTGGCCGCGGCAACTTCTACCCGCGTCCGGCGGCCGAACAGGACGTCTCGATCAAGCAGATCATCCCGTATCTGGTGCTGCGCGACGCCGATCGCATCTTCCTGATGAAGCGAACCCGGGCCGGCGGCGACGCTCGTCTCCACGACCACTTCACGATCGGGGTCGGGGGACATATGAACCCAGGAGACGACTCGGTCCTGCATTGTCTGCGGCGCGAATGGCTCGAGGAGCTCGTCGCCGATTTCGTCCCTGAATTCGCGTTCGTCGGGCTGCTCAATGACGACGAGGTCGAGGTCGGACGGCACCACATGGGCATCGTCTACGCCGCCGACGCCGCCGGCAGATCAGTATCGGTTCGCGAGACGCACAAGCTCAGTGGAGCGTTCGAACCAATCGACTCCGCCCGGGCGGTCTACGATCGAATGGAAACGTGGAGTCAGTTGGTACTAGATGTTCTGGACGACCGAACCTCGGCCGCGCCATTGGAGTCTCACGCATGAGCGACCGAATCGGTCCGCCAAGTGAGCGTGGCATGTTCGTCAAGGAAGCCTATCTCTCGCCCGAGGTAGTTCGGGCCCAGGGCGACGCGGTGAGAGCTCGCGGCCGGGCCATCGACACCAGATTTGCCGAGGCGCTGGCGGACGAGCTGAGTGGCGCGTATCGCCTCGCCGGCTACCTGTTGGCGGACGCGGCCGACGCCCAGGATGCCGTCCAGGAGGCATCGGTGCGTGCCTGGCGGAGCTGGGCCAAGCTCCGCGAGCAGGACAAATTCCACTCCTGGTTCAATCAGATACTCGTCAATGTGTGTCGGACCAAGCTTCGCAAGAAGGCTCGCCAGCGCACCCTGGACGTCGACGAGGTGGATCTCGAGGGCGCCGACCCGTTTCGCTCCGCTCTTGCACGTGATGCCATCGGCCGTGTGCTCTCAAGTCTCAGCGCGGAGCTACGGATGGTCGTCGTGCTGCGCTATTGGGGCGATCTCTCGCTGGCTGAGATAGCCGAACGTCTGAACATCCCTGTCGGGACGGTGAAGTCTCGACACCACGCTGCCCTGCAGACATTGCGCCGCCGTATCGAACCGGCGACAGGGGGCAATCGATGAGCGATAGCAACACGGATATCGAAATGGACGAGCGGCTTCGGCAATTCGCTCGTAGCACGAGGACGCCGCCGCTGCCAGCCGAAACCGCCGCTCTCCCGTGGGCGGTTCAGTCCCACACTGAAGCGCGAGAGCTACGAGGCTTGGCGGCCGCAATAAGGTGGCTGACCGCGCGCTCGGGCGAAACCGCGGTCGCCGCCGCGCGCCTGGCGTTGACGCTCGCCGTGGGATTCGGACTCGTGGTTGTCCTCGGTACCACGCGCCCCGGAGGGTCCGCCGCGCAGATCGTCCCGCCTCCGCCCACGCAGCGGCCGACGCCCGTGGCCGGAGCTCCGTCCGGACCTGAGGTTGTGGTGCTGCCAACAAGCGGCGTGGTGGACGACGTCATGGCCGGCTATGTGGCCGGCGGGATACAGCGCGCCGAGGCCGACGGGGCGGCGGCCGTCGTGGTCCAACTCGACACGCTGGGCGGCAGCGGAAGCTCGATGAAGACCATCTACGAGGCCATAGAAAACGCAACCATCCCGACCATCGTGTGGGTCGGCCCTTCAGGCGCGAAGGCGGCCAGCGCCGGGACGTTCATCACGCTCTCGGCGGATCTCGCCTACATGGCCAAAGGCACGAACATCGGAGCCGCTTCTCCAGTGGCAGCGGGCGGTCAGGAGTTGACCGCGGCCTACGGCCCCACAGAGGCCAACAAGGTCTTGGCGGACGCCGTCGCCGCAATGACTTCCATCGCCCAGCTCCGTCATCGACCTGTGGACCTGGCCGTGGCGACCGTAACGAATGCAGCGTCCTACTCGGCAGAGGACGCGGCCTCAAAGGGGCTCATCGACGGCCTGGCGGCTAGCCTGGACGAGGCGCTGAACAACGCCGATAAGAAGACAGTCGAAGTCCAAGGGGTTGCGACGACCGTTCACACCGCAGGCGCCGCGATCCTCACCCTGCATGAAGATCTGATCCAGTCCATCCTCCACGGCCTGGACGATCCCAACATTGCGTTCATCCTGCTTGTGCTAGGTATTCTCTGCGTGGCGGTGGAATTCTTCCACCCGACCCTCGTAATGGGCCTGATCGGTGCTTTTGCGCTGGCCCTCTCGTTCTACGGGTCCGGCAGCCTGCCACTGAACCTGCTGGGCGTCGTCCTGGTGGTACTTGGGATCGCCATGTTCGTGCTCGAACCCAACATACCAAGCCACGGCCTGCTGGTCGTCGGCGGGCTCGCCAGCTTCGTCGTCGGGGCGGTCGCCTTCTACGGGTCGCCCGGACCGTACCTGCCGGCGGCGACGGTAGCCTGGCCGATCATTGCGACGATGGCTGCAGCGGCCGCAGCCTATGGGCTGATCGTCGTCCGGACCTTGATGCGGATGAGGCACCAACTCGCTCCCATCGGATTGGGGCTGGTGGGCACGGTCGACGTAGTTGGCCAAGAGGGGCTCGTTGAGAAGGATCTGGCGCCGCTCGGAACGGTCTTCGTTGCGCGAGAAGCCTGGTCGGCCAGACTGGCCGGGGAGGGCAGCGCTCGACGGGGCACACGAGTCAGGGTCGTTCGCAAGGACGGCCTGACACTCATCGTCGAGCCGGTGGAGTAGACCATGGCAGAGAATGCGGAAGGACGTCAGCTGAAGCTGACCGCTTTGGTCGCCTGGTGGAGTGGTAGGGTGACCAGCGTGGAGATCGGAGATATCGGGGCGCGGGACAGAACATCGTTGGGGGACGCGGCCGTCGCCCGCTAAAGCTCCTATTTGGCATGTTTGCTGCTGGAGGTTCGGGGAATGGACACAACAGGATCAACGGTGTTGTTGATCGTCGTGATCGTGATGGCATTTCTGCTGATCACCTTTGCCGCGATCTCGGTCAGGATCGTGCCGCAATGGGGCAAGCTCGTGGTGTATCGATGGGGCCAGGTTAGCGAGACAAACGTCCGCAGGCCCGGCCTGAACTTCCTTATTCCGTTCGTTGACCGAGGCGTGCTCATCGACCTGCGCGAGCAGTTCATCGAGGTGCCGCGCCAGACCGCGATCACCAAGGACAACGCGCCGTTGGGCGTCGACTTCCTGATCTACTGGAAGATCGTGGATCCGCTCATGAGCCAGATCAACGTGGCCAACTTTGCCGGCGCCCTGCAGGGCGTGGCCGCCACATCCCTGCGATCGGTCATCGGCGACATCGCGCTCGATGAGGTGCTGTCCCAGCGCGAGCGCATCAATGAGACGCTGCGCCTCAAGCTGGACGAGGTCACCGAACGCTGGGGCGGCAAGGTGACCACGGTCGAGATCCGCGAGATCCTGCCGCCGCCGGCCGTTCAGGAGGCCATGAACCGGCAGCTCTCCGCCGAACGAACGCGCCGCGCCGTGATCACGGAATCCGAAGGTACGCGCCAGGCCACGATCAACGTTGCCGAGGGCGACAAACAGTCCGCCATTCTCCGAGCCGAGGGCGATCGGCAGGCGGCCATCCTCCGAGCTCAGGGCTTCAGCGAGGCCCTGAACACGATCTTCGGAGCCGCCAAGAACATCGATCAGAAGACGATGACACTGCAGTACCTGGATGCCCTCAAGGCGCTTGGCAGCGGCCCGGCGACCAAGTTCGTCATCCCGCTCGAATTTACGCAGCTCCTGGGGCCCCTCGGTGCCATGGTGCAGTCGGGCATGAGGGGCGGCGAAGCGGCGACGACGTCGGGCGGGTCCAAGAGCGGTTCCTGAGCGTGAACGAGCCCGCGCCACCTCACCCGCTCAAGCGGGCCGAGGTGGCGTCGAGGCGGGTTGATCCCGCCGGATTTGGCGGTGTTGCCCCGGCTATGCCGTCCAGGCAAGAGGCTGCCTATAATCAGCCGACCCGGTAGATCGGTCGAGCGTCGTTGCTCGAATGGGGCGACTGTCCGCCTCGGGTCGTGGATACGCTGGTGTTCGGCACAACTGGGTGGAGCTGATGGCCGTCAGGATCCTGGTAGTCGATTCCGATCCCACCGTGAGGCGGGCGCTGGGCAACGCCTTGATGCAGGCTGGGTACCAGGTGATCGCCTCCGCCGACGGCACCGAGGCACTACGGATCGTCCGCGCGGACAAGCCCGCTCTTGTTCTCATCGCGGCGAATCTCCCGAACGTAGACGGCTTCACTATCGTCAGCCGGCTGCGCCTCGAGGACGGGCCCTCCACCCATACTCCGGCCATCTTGCTGCTTGCCGAGAACGAAGCGTCGAGCCGCGGAAAGGCCCTGCGATCGGGCGCGGACGACTACCTGATCAAGCCATTCCATCCGGCCGAGCTGATGGCACGGATGCGAAGCCTGCTCTCCCGCTACGCGCCAGCGGAGGCGGCGCCGGTGCCTGCTGTGCGTGCGCCCGTCGTATTGCCCACGCGCCGCCAGGAACCCGCTCGCGTGGTGCTCTTCTACGGCGCCAAAGGTGGCGTGGGTACGACAACCATCGCCATCAACACTGCGATTGCCCTACACAAAGAACTTGGCAAACGAGTGTGCCTAATAGACGCGAACCTGCAGTTCGGCGACCACCGGGTCTTCCTGGATCTCGGTCTGGATCGGATGAGTGTGGTCGACCTCGCCACGGCACCGTCCCTCGACACAGAACTGATCCGCCAGATACTGGTCAAACATGAGTCGGGCATCGAGCTGTTGCTTGCCCCGCCGTCGCCCGAGACTGCCGAACTGGTGACCTCGGATCATCTGCCCGACATCATCAGTCACATAGTCAACGAGTTCGACTACATCGTCCTTGACGTCGACCAGCGCCTGGACGAGGTCAACCTGCGGGTCATGGACGTCGTCCAGGCGATCCTGGTCGTGATGACGGCAGATCTCCCGTGCCTCAAGAACGTGCGGCTGCTGCTGGAGACGATCGGCCATCTCGGCTATGGCGAAGACAAGGTGAAGCTGATCCTGAATCGTTCGAACGCCTTCACCGGTATCAACATCAAAAACGCGGAGAGCGCCCTCAAACGCCGCATCGACTACCAGATCATCAACGAGTATCGAGCGGCGATCGGGGCTCTCAATAGTGGCGCCCCGTTCATGTACACGAAGTCGGATTCGGTTCTCGGCCGGAACATGGCCGACTTCGTGAAGGCGCTGGACAAGGATCTGGCCGATCGACCCGCCGCCAAGCTGGAGCGCTGACGCGGTCGGCGCTTTGGGCGGCAGGGCGGATGAATTCGCAGATAAGCCGGAGTTGAGTCGCGGCGCGTAATTTCGCGGCGTGCTTGCCTCGCTGCTTTCGGCCACTCTCCACGGCCTGGACGGCCGTCTGGTTCGAGTCGAGGTGGACGTGGCTCCCGGGTTGCCCGGGTTCACGATCGTGGGTTTGGCCGATACTGCGCTCCAGGAGGCGCGGGAGCGTGTCCGGGGGGCCATCCGAAACTGCGGCTATGAGTACCCACCACGCCGGATCACCGTCAATCTCGCGCCGGCCGACCTGCGCAAAGGCGGCGCGTCGCTCGACCTGGCCATCGCTCTCGGAATCCTCGTCGGTTCGGAGCAGGTCAAGGCAGAGGGCCGGTGGGCGGTTCTGGGGGAGCTTTCATTGGGCGGCGAGCTATGCCCCGTGCCCGGTCTCATGCCAATGGTCGCCGCCTTGGGCCGGAGGCGCGTTCGGCGCGTGATCGTGCCGGCGGAAGGTGCCGCTGAGGCTGCCCTGGCAGGCGGCGTGGAAGTAGTCCCCGCGGCGACGCTGGCGGCCGCCGCCCAACTCATGCGTGCAAGTCGCGGAGGCCGCGCCAGGGTGGCGCCGCCTCGGGTCGAGCTGGCGGAGGAGATGCGCCCGGAGGCAGACGGCCCCGACGTGCCCGCGGACGCCGAAACTGCAAACGCAAACCGCAATTGTCCGGACCTCGTCGAGGTACGTGGCCAACTGGAGGCTCGCCGAGGCCTGGAGATCGCCCTGGCAGGTGGCCATTGCTTGCTGATGATCGGGCCTCCTGGATCGGGCAAGACGCTGCTGGCCCGCACAATTCCAGGGCTCTTGCCGCCGCTGGACGATGAGGAAGCGACGGTGGCCACGATCATCGCCTCGGTCGCCGCCACGGTGCCCATTCGGTCTCTCGTGAGGCAGCGGCCGTTCCGTTCGCCCCACCACACTATTTCATACGCCGCGATGGTCGGCGGCGGCCCGCAGCTCTCGCCGGGCGAAGTGACCCTCGCTCATGAGGGCGTGCTCTTCCTCGACGAGCTGCCCGAGTTTGACCGCGGGACCCTCGAGGCGCTGCGGCAGCCGCTGGAGGATGGCAAGGTCTCGATCTCACGGGTCGGACGGACCGCGGTCTTCCCGTCGAGATTCCAGCTCGTGGCGGCGATGAACCCGTGCCCGTGAGGGTTTCGACTACACCTGGGAACCGGTAGGTCACGACGGCCTTAGCTGTCTTCTTCCCCGAGTCGTCGATGTCGGTGTGGACCATGACTCCCACGAGGAGCCGAACGATCTCCTGCCGCTGCTCAACGGTGAGTCCGGCGTCCAGGCGGGCACGAACTTCGGAGAGGAGGTCACGGGCCTCCTGGGGCACCACATCCGCCTGTGAGGGCTGTAGGGCGGCCACGCGGGCTTCCAGGATGTCGCGCTCGCCGTCGGTGCGGTCCAGTTGCTCGTCGAGTTCCGCGTCGGTGAGTCGCCCTCGGATGTTGAGGTTGAGGGCCTGTTTGCGCTCTTGCCCCAGTCTTTCGAGCCTGTTGGCCAAGGTGATGGCCTCGGCCTCGACTATGGCACCTTGGGCCCTGCGCTCACGTACTCCATCTAGTTCGTCGAGGGCATCGCCAGGGTTTCGCAACCAAGCTTCGATGTCGGTCCAGATTGCGGGCTCGATCCGGTCGGTCCGGATTGAGACGCCAAGGCACTTCCCCGCTACAGGCCCCCGTTCGACGAGCTGACCGCCGCAGCGATACCAGCCGTACTCCTTGCTCCAGGAGCCAACGTAGGTCAGGCCGCAAACGCCGCACTTTATGACGCCCTTGAGCAGGTAGACCCGGTGAGTGTTCTTGGCCGAGCGGCGGTTCCGAGATAGCGCCTCTTGGGCCGCGTGCCATAGGGCAGGGGAGACCAGGCCCCCGATCGGGGCAGAGATGATCTCGTGGCCGGTGCGTTCCGTCTTCTCACTTCGCTGGTCGATCCGTCGCCCGTACTGAAGCTCACCTCGGTAGACCGGGTTGACCACGAGATTGCGGATGCGACCTGCTCGCCAAACACCCTGGGTGCGTGCCTTCCGCAGGCCCTTGAGCTTGTGCTCCACCTCGCGACCGTCGCGGAGGTAGTGGGTCGGGATGCCCAGCGCATTGAAGTCGACTGCGATGGCTCGACAGCTCTGGCCTCGAAGGGCTAGGCGCTCATAGATGTCGATGACCAGATCGGCGGCGCTCTTGTCCGCCCACATCGGCGTGTCGTCGGGTACCAGCCGAGCGTTCTCTTCGACGCCCTCTACCCGAAAACCAAGCGGCACGATGCCACCGCAATAGCGCCCGGCCCGCGCTGCCCGTGCCATCCCGATGGCCGTCAGTTCCAGGAAGCGCCGCCTGACTTCCCCGTCCATCACTGTGTGCATGCCGTAGCTGAAGTCGTCGGCAACCCCCTCCAGAACGCTAACCAGCCGAACGTTGAGTTGCTTGAAGCGTCTCCGGACCACTAGCCTGTCGATCTCGTCACGTCCGAGCCGATCGAATCTCAGGACTTGGACTTCATCGATCAGGCCATCTGCTGCAGCCCGCATTAGCTTGCCGCCCCCTGGTCGCTCGGCCAGAGGAACCGTTCCGGAGACCCCGTCATCGGTGAACCTGCCGGCGAGGACAATGCCGGGGTCCAGGGCAAGCCGCCGCGCCAGCTCGTCAGTTTGGGTACGGATCGTCTCGCGTTCGCGTTGGTCCTCGCTGCTGACGCGCTCGTAGGTCGCCACCCGGCGAGCCCCTGCCACCACGGTCATCGGACACCTCCCTGACCGCGGTCCGGAAGCTGCCTCGGGAGGCCAAGCACCACCCGAAGGGCAGCGACCATCGCCGCCTGGTCTGGCGTCCATACACGCTCTATGTCGAGGGGTCGTGCAAGTCGATGCGGCGGGTCGGCAACGCGGCGCCCGCGCTCGTGGCGGCCGTCCGTGGTGGCTTCCCTTGCGTTGGTTCCGACGCGTTGGATCACGACCTGAGCCTAGTGGACGGCCGTCCTGCTGCTAAGAGCCCGGGACCCGGCGTGTCGTGCCGTCAGAACGACGTGTCCGAAATCGCGTCCTTGGGCTCCGCTAGCCACCGTCCCACGGTCCGAGTAGACACGGGGTAGCCACGCTTGGTAATGCCGTGGGCGATGTCCTTTGGGGCGTCACCATTGACTGCCATCTTCCGCGCGAGTGCTACGTAGGTCTGCTTCTTGGAGTTGCCTCGGGCTCTGGCCGCCACGCGCTCTGCGGCGACAGGGCCCACCTGGCGGGCGTGCAGGAGCGGATGCTGATCGGCGAAGGGGGAGCGTTGCTTGGCTTCCATAGCTCGACTCACCGCCGCCCGCAGGACGACGGTGCTAGCAAGGGCGGCCGGACCCTCGATGATCAGGGTGGCCGGGGCCATCGAGTAGTCGATGCCAGCCGCGAACCACAAGTCCGGAGGAGGCGGGAACACCCGAGTTGCAGTCACGGCCCCGTCGGACTGTGGATCGCGGATCGACTCAAAGCCGTCACGTTCATAGGGCGCCAGGAAGCATGCGATCCAGTAGTCGCGCAGAAGAACGGGCAGGTGCAGTTTGGTCAGGGCACGGTTGGCTTCTGCGAGCAGCCGATCCAGTTCCACCCTGCCGCGCCAGGCAACGTACTCGGGCGACTGCTGCTCGCCCGGTCGGGGCGTCCAGTCCGGATCGAACCCGAGGATGCTGCGACCGCTCAAAACCGACTCGTCCCAGTCCGGCCAGGCGTGAAGCCGCCGCTGATCTTCGGGGCCTGTCTCGGGTGTCTGGCCGTCACTGCGTCTGGATCGAGGCACGGGGCCATTGTCTCGCCTGCCCATCCGCGGCGCTCGGGATCTGGGTCGGGACGCCTGCGGCAGCCCCCTCGCCGGCTCGCTCGGTGTCGTCCGGCTCTGGCCCGTGCCTCAAGCGGAGCCCGACCCGAACCGACCCTAGCAGGCGCGGCTTATCTGGGACTTATCTCGGGCATAGACTGTCCGGCGGGACCGCCGCTCTCCCCCCAGAGCGGCCGTCCCCTTGGCTGCGAGAGGGCGGGGCAGGAGGGGCAGTGTGATTGACGGGCGATCGGCAGCGGTGGATCGGGACCTTGGGACGTGCACCACCTTCGGAGGGAGCCGTTCCGTGATCATCGTATTCGCCGGCCTAGGGACGATGTTCTTGCTCTTCATCGCGCAGTCGGCCCTTGGGGCCGCGGGCCGAGACACACTGTCTAGTTCGCAGATGGTCGGAGCAGCAGCCTTGGCCTCGGCAGCCTGGCTTGTCGCGGCGGGGTTCTGGTGGACGCGGCTCGTGATCGGACAGCGCGGGTTTCGGTACGTAATGCCATTCCGCTCGTTCCAGCTCTCATGGAGCCAGGTCTCGTCGGTCGAGGTCGTTTCCCGAGGCAAGGGCGACTCGCTGGTGGTGTGGCTCTACGACGAGGAGCACACCCAAGGATCGAAGATCAAGATCGGGGCGATGGCCACATTCTCGGCGAGCAACCGCGAGATCTGCGACCTTATGAACGAGCGCCACGCCGCCTCCGAAATGGCTACGCCAGCGTCAGGGGATCACTCAGGAAGAACACCGCGTCCCTAAACCCCGATGGCCTCGGCCACCTCGCGCCACGCCCGATCCTCCTGACCTTCGAGCCGCCGCAGGTAGACGGTGGTGACCGCCAGGCTGGAGTGATCGAGGAACGCACTGACCTCCTCGATCGACTCGCCGGCATCGCGCCGCAGCTTCGCCGCGGTGTGACGCAGCACGTGGATGCCGGTTGGAGCCAGACCAGCCACCTGTAGGTAGCGCCGGAAGCGAGCGTAGAACGTCCCGCTCGTGACTCCCTCCGGCCGGGCAGCGGCCTGCCAGAGCGACTCTTCGGGAGCCATCGCCAATAGCTCCTTGCCGGCATCTGTC
Source organism: Chloroflexota bacterium (assembly GCA_003158675.1). Taxonomy (GTDB): domain Bacteria; phylum Chloroflexota; class Limnocylindria; order Limnocylindrales; family CSP1-4; genus Fen-1039. Next base: position 53,042 of record PMKN01000087.1, read on the forward strand.
AGCGTCGCGCAGATCGCCTCGTAAGCGGGGCGTGGGAGTTCCCGCCGACCTCTCTTGCCGCCCTTGCCGCGGTAGGAGTAGAAGACCGTCTCGCCCTCGATGCTGAGATCGTCTGCCCGTAGGCTGATCACCTCCGTCCGGCGGCGTCCGGTGAGGACAAGGACGAGCAGGATGGCTCGGTCTCTCCTGCCGGCCACGGTGTCCGGGACGACCGCCAGCAGCCGACGTACCTCGTCGGCGCTGTATCCGCGGGCGACCGACTGGACGCTTCTTGGTCGCTCGACGGCGTCGCAGGGGTTGGAGATGAGCAAGCCCATCCGGATCAAGAAATGGAAGTAACTGCTGAGGCAGGCGATCCTGGCACCCACTGTGGTGGCCGACGGTGTCCGTCCCGAGCGGCCGATGCCGTGGACCCAGGCGAGCACGTCGGCTGGCTTGACCCGATCGGGGGTCAAGCTGCGCTCGGCGAAGAAGGGCCACAACATCCGGGAGTAGGACTCGACCGTTCGTCGGGAGCCAGAGCGGTTCCCCTTCTCGATGAGGAAGGCGTATAGGGCCTGGTCCCAGGCGGAGGGGTCTCCGCTGGTCAGGGCGGGGAGTGGTTGAGCGGTCATCTGTTGCCTCGGGTGCGAGATGGTCGCCCACATCACTCACTCAGACGTCGAAGGAAAGCAACGCTATGACCAAATCGTTCGACCCAGCCGCCACGACGGAGCCGACTAGCAGAGCGGGGCCGAAGGACGGATGAGACGGATGAGAAGCTGCAGTGGCGCTCGAGGGTACTAGGGGTTTTCATCCTCGTGACCGGGACCTTGTCTACCTAGGTTTTACGGAGAAAGGCAGGGCGCGCAGTGTGCCCCGGTAGGGTCCTGAGCCGACCCATCTGTGGGGATGCCCGACAGCGCCTATAGGGGTTCACCAAGATGGTCAGGAGACTCGCTTTCCTTCTGGTGGCCGTCGTGGCGGTCGGTGCATGCTCCGCCGAGGCGGTCGGCACGGTCGTGCCGGCAGGCGCGGCGACGCAGACCCTGGCGCCCCAGGCCCAAACGACCCAGGCCGTGGCGACAGATACTCCGGCAGCCGCTCAGGCACCCACCCCGGTCGTAACACCGGCGCCGACCGGGCCGGCGACGTACGCGATCGGCGACACCATCACGGTCACCAGCAACGGCGCCCCGTGGGCCACGATCGCCATCTCGGGCGTCAAGGTCGCCGCCTCGTACAAGGGCACCGGCGCGTACGCCTACACCGACAAGCCCCAGACGGCCGGCGACGTGTTCGTGTCGGCCAAGGTGACGTACACAGCGCTCACCAATGGCGTGGATTACAACCCCTTCGACTGGCAGGTCTTCTGCGACGGCGTCGCCGTTCAGAACTACACGGCGGTCCTATCCGGACCAAAACCCGAGCTAGCATCAGGAACGCTGCCCAACGGCCGCTCGGCGTCCGGGTACGTGGTTTACGAAGTTCCAGCCAAGGGCGAGGTCAGAATGTCCTACGGCGGCAACACGTTCTCGAACTCGGGTCCGGTGTTCGAGGTCATCGTCAGGGCCGCGTAAGTCTCTGCCGGCATCGGGATCGCGGGATCGTCGGCGACCAGCGGGCCACGCTCTACTGGAGGACCGGCCCGCACGACAGGCGGGCTCGCCGCACCCGGCGTCTGGTGCGCCCCGCCAGACAGTACCGGGTAGACACCTGGGCGCCCTGCGGGGAAGCCGTCAACACGATCGCGGCATCGTGGGAACGCTCGACGGAAGACAATGGTCAAATGGCCGATCCAGAGGCGAACGCCACCGGCGACTCCATCGACGCCGAGATGGTCCGCTACTACGCCGCTCGCGCCGACGAGTACGACGACTGGTACCTGCGTCTGGGCCGCTACTCGCACGGTGCGGTTCGGGACCGAGCCTGGCGGTCCGATCTGGCTGCGGCTCAATCGTGGCTCGACGGGTTGTCGTTCCGGGGTCGCATAGCCGAACTCGCCGCTGGCACAGGTTGGTGGTCGCCGACCTTGGCGGCCAAGGGTGATCTAACCCTCTACGACGCCGCATCAGAACCCCTCGCTCTGGCAGCAAGGCGGGTCGAGGCGGCCGGTCTTGCGGCTCAAACCAAAGTGCGCGACGCCTGGGCCGAACCCGACCGCGTCGTAGACGGCTTGTTCACAGGTTTCTGGCTCAGCCACATCGATCCGGGCCGCCTCGATCGGTTCTTCGAGCTTGCGGCCCGCTGGCTGGCCTCCGACGGCATCTTCGCGTTCATAGACTCCCGTGCGGACCCCGATTCAGGGGCACAAGACCACCGCCCTCCTGAACAAGGCGTCCAGGTCCGTAAGCTGAACGATGGGACGAGCTTCCGAGTCCTCAAGGTCTTCCACGAGCCTGAGACCCTCCGAGCCGCCCTGCAGCGTGGTGGCTTTGCGGAGATCGAGATCAGCACTACCGATCGGTTCTTCATTCTGGGTTCGGCCAGGAGGCGTTAGGTCCACACCATCACCCGATCGTGCGACGGCCGCGGCGAGAAGACTGAGGCTGGGTCGCTAGCCGGAGCCACGGCCCGGAATCGAGGTCTCGGGGGGAGGCGCTGACGGGCTAGTCCACGAAGCGGAGACCTCGGTTCGAAACGTCGCGATCGTTCGACTGATCGCCGACCCGGCGTACATGGCCGTGTACCCTGCCCACGCGGCCGGGGGCGCCAGGGCGAGCGCCGTGGCGCAGACGAGGGCCCCCGCGCCCGCGGCTGCCCCTGTCGCGCCGACGAACCGGCTCTGGCAGTGGACACGAGCTTGTGCCGGAGCGAGACGGTACAGCCGCTCGTTGGTCGCTAGGGCCCCGGCGTTGCCTGCGCCATTAAATAGCGCCGAGCCGACCAACAGGAATGCGGGCGCGAGCGGATTCGCCGGGATCGCCGCTACGCAGCACACCGCCGCGACTGCCCGAGCCAGGAAGCTGGCTCGCAGCACACGGCTCGACGAGCCGCGGTGGAGGAACGAGCCGGCCGCCAGCGAGCCAGCCAGCGCGCCGGCCGCCGCGACGCCGGAAAGGGCGACGGCGAAGCCGGCCGACATCCCGAGAACCTTCAGGGCGTAGAGCGACAGGGCAGGTAGGAGGCCCTGTCCGAAGTAGGCGATCGAGCTCACGTCCGTGAAGCGACGGAACGCGGGCGGCATTGCGGTGCCCCCCGCCGTGTCCCGGGCGACCAGCACTCGCCCGGGACGAGGAAGCCGGGCCACGGCCAGCGGAGTCAAGATCGACGCCACTCCGCCCACGAGGAAGAAGGCGACGTACGCCCACAGACCGATTGCCCGCGTCCCAGCGTCGAGGACGAAGCCGGCGGGCAGGAGAAGAGCAGTCGAGAGGGCCATGGTCAGAGCGCCCATCCGCGGTCCGACCAGTCGGCGTTCGGCATCGGGCAGCACGACGGCCGTCCACAGGGTGATGTTCGAGCCAGACAGGACTCCGGCAGTCTGACCGATCGCCACGGTCACCGAGATGAGCGCAATTCCGGTGAGCCCGCCTATGGCGCCGGCGGCCACCCCGGCCACGATCGCGGCGAGAACGAAGCCGCGGATCTCGGCGAGGGCCAAGCCCAGCGTGAGCCGACGCAGATTGCCCTTCAGCCCGCGCAGGATCTGCGGCGCGAATGCCTGCAGGGCCGCGCCTCCGACCGGGGCGGCACCGACTAGGACCACCAGTGCCGGGGACGCGCCAAGGCGCAGCAGGAGTGGGACAAAGAGCGCGTCCGAGGCATAAGAGGCGGTGAAGGCTTGGCCGACGGCGATTGCCTGGAAGGGCCGGTATCGCGCCGAGGCGAACGCGCGCCAACGAGTGGGCCTGGGCAGATGCATCGTCGACTAGAGTACGCTGACCCTCAGGTCCGCCACGGGCGCCCCGATACGATGGCTTGATAGCGTGGGGTTCGCGTGCCGGATCTGGTGCATCTGGACCGGAGGGAGGAGCAGAATGGCGCTGCGCCGTCGGTGCGTGAACTGAGCGGGACGCCCCTAGCCGCGGTGCTCGACGTGGGGGAACAGCGAATGAGTTCGATCGTCTCCAACGATACCTGGTTCGGCCAGGACTGCTACGTCACCGCAGAGGAGGACCTCCGACACCACGGGTTCGACCCTGCGAAGGCGGACATCGGCACGACGTGCCTGGTGACGTTCAGCTCAGGTCTCTTCCGAAGGGTCGATGAGGCGGTCGCTCATGTCGAGACGGAGTTCGAATGGCCCTACGCCACGACGCCGTTGCGGGTGTGTGCGAACCCCAGCGGCAAGCGCTTTGCCCTTCACTTCCCGTCCTATGGTGGCCCACGCATTGCGAATTCCCTGGAGCAGCTGGCGGCCTGCGGAGTCCGCCGCGTGATCGGTCTGGGGATGGGAGGGACACCGCAGGACACCGTAGAGATCGGAGACACCGTCTTGCTCGAAGGTGCAATTCGGGGAGATGGGGTGTCCCGGTACTACTCCCCTGACGAGTTCCCCGCAGTCGCTGACCTGGACCTGACCACCCGGCTCCATTCCCGACTCGAGGCAGAGAACCTAAGACATCACGTCGGGCTCTCGTTTGGAACGGATGCTTTGTACAGGGAAGAGGAGAGCCTCGTCGAGCATCTCAAGCAGCTCGGGGTCCTCACCATCGACCTAGAGTCGTCTGCCTTTCTCACTGTGGGTCGCAGGTTGGGTCTGAGATGCAGCTGGCTCGGCGTGGTCTCTGATCGCTTGAACCAGTCCAAGCACGAAGGGAACATCCACTCCGAGCACATCATGGACAAGCTGTTGCACCTCAGCGATCTCGTCATTCAAGTTATCGATGCTGATCCCTGATCAACGGCGTGCTTTGGGTAGCCCACACGATGACCACATCGTCTGCATGGCAGCCCGGCGTGGGACCCGTCTCGGGTGGCGGGAGACCGACTGTAACGGCCCTACACTGTGAGGGTTCCACCCGCCGTTAGGAGACCAGATTGGCCGGCAAGAAGAAGGACAAGAAGGACAAGAAGGGCAAGTAGCCCCTCCCGCCCAATGAGCACTGATGGCCCCGGGCATCGCGCCTGGGGCCATCACTCTTGCGGGCTCAACCTTGACACGACGCGCGGATCGTGCACGCGGCAAGTCGCTGCGGTCCTCCCTGGTGCCCATGCCGGGTCCGGGACTAGCAGGGACCGCCTGTCTGTCGCTTATCTGCTACCGATGAGGGATACACCTTGGCGGAAGGTTGCGCAGACAGTCAGCTAGGGGAGAGCGCACATGCCGGACGCTATTGCCAAGCCGCTTCAAGAGGCCATATCCAAGATCCCAGAGCTCAAAAGCCGGTTCGAGTCCGTGTCCAAGGATCTCGGGCTTCCGTTGATCGGGTCTCCGGAGTCGAATGACCACCTCGCCGGCTGGGGCGGAGACATGGTCGGCAGTTACGGCTCGATCAAGCTGAGCTTGGCGGTAGATCACCTGTTTGCGTGGCACCTCCTGGCTAGTCCCCCCGTGGGGTGGCTGCCCACTTATGCCCACCTCACTCTGCTCCGGCCGGCCCTTGAGGGCGCCGTTCAGACGCGATGGGTCCTCGACTCGACGGAGAGATCGGGCACGCGAATAGCCCGCGCGCTGGCCCTCCGGCTGGATGACCTCAAGTGGGTTCAGGTGACGGAGGACGATATCAAGGCCGAGCGCATCACCGACCCGGCCGTGCGTGCCGCGGCCACGAAGCCCGGCGCGGCCGAGAGGGCCCAGACGGTCTTGGCCGAAGCCGCGGCCGCGGGCATAGCGCGCGTCAGGAAGGACAAGACGGACGCCCTGCTGAAGAAGTACCACTTACGGTCGGACGCGATGGACGTCGTGATCTGGCGGTTCACGAGTGGTGTCATTCACGGACAGGCTTGGGTGCTGGACCTCAGCGACCGCGAAGTCCTAAGGGCTGGCGCGACCATGACGAGCTACAAGGAGAGTGCGAACGAGCCGGTGGCGGTGCTCATGACGAATATCGCGATCGCCCACGTCGAACGTGCAATCGAGGATCTGCGGCAGTATCGCGAGCCCAGGAAGGTCGGCTAGTGCAACGGCGGTCGATGGTTGGTCTTGACCCGGCCGAAGTGGCGGGCGGCCTCTTCCGGGCCCGCGATGTTCGGGGCGGTTGCGATCTTGCCGGCCGTGTCGCCTCCTGGCAATAGTGCGCGCTGGAGTCACTCAGCGGGTAGTCGTGTCGTTCCGTGGCTGTCATCTGAGCCGGGGCACGATGTTCGCATCGTGTCGACGCCCGCTAGCTGACGGAGTGCCTCAGTACGAACGAGGTCGCACATATCGATGCGGAGCGGCGGCACGGCTTCGTCAAGGTCCACGAGATCGCCGAGGTTCTAGCCCGGGCCACCTGGTGCCGTCGTACACTGCCTTCTGAATAGAGGGTGGACCGATGTTCAGTTGGCCGCAGTGAGTGCAGCCGGGCGCAGGCTGGAACAAGCGCACCAACTATGGCATCGCGCTCTGGAGAGCTATCCGAGTGTCGACGACTTCTGCCTGGCCGTCAACAACCTTCTCCAGACTCTGAGAACAGTGACGTTCGTGCTGCAGAAGTCTCTCAAGCATCGGGACGGATTCGACGCCTGGTATGCGGACCGGCAACGCGAGATGAACGACGACGCTGTCATGAGATGGGCGGTCGAGGCCCGGAACCACATCGAGAAGGAAGGCGACCTCGATCTCCGGTCAACGGCGCGAGTCTCGATCATGGCTTCGTGGCTGGACGCTCCCTATGAGGAGTTCGATATCCCGCCTCTGATCCCACCGGAGGCCATCGCCATCGCATTGGCGCCCCGAGACATCCCGGACAAGATTCGCCGGGAAGGCGTGTTCACGGTAGAGCGCCGCTGGGTGACAGCGAGCCTGCCAGATCATGAGCTGCTCGAAGCCTGCGCCCACGTCTACGACGTCCTTAGGGCGGTGGTCTTGGACGCCGAGGCGACGTTCGAGGGGGCGGAAATCCGAGTTCAGCCCGGTGAACCCCAGCGCAAACGATTGGATTGCATGGTTGCCGGGCGGGATGCTCGCACGGCGCGTCTGCACCTTCAAACTGGCGACTTCCTTGTCCATACTCGGGCCCGGATGTCGAGAGATCCGGATGACAAGGAGAGGGCGGCTAAGCACTACGGACCGGCTCTGGACGCTATCCCGAGGCCGGCCGACTCCCTTGAGTCGCGCGTCCGCTGGTACCACCAGACCGGTCGTGTGATCCTCGCGACCGACGGTCACTGCATAACGGTTGCGTTTGTCTACCGCGAAGGGCGACTTGTGAGTCGGATCGTTCTCTCGCCGCAGGATCAGCAAGACAAGTACCTTCTGATGGAGCACATCGCGGACGAGGTGGTGACGCTGGGCGCCGATGAAGTCATCGTCTCAGCAGAGGTCTGGATGGCTGTGGCACGAGAGGGCGAACCTCTCAGTCTGGTGAGGGCGGGTGACCGGGAAGACCGCATGGAGGGCTTCGCGACCAATGGCGTGAACCGAGCCGGCCAAGCCCTCATGCTGATCACGCCGTTCAGCACGGCTGGCGGCAAGACCGTACTAGGCGAGATCAACGAGGACCGCACCTACCCGAACTTGATGCTGCCGATCCGCCGAGCATGGGATCGGTAGTTAGCGGCACCCCCGGAGAAGAGTCCCCACTACGGGCTACCAAGACGCGCACGACGCACGCATCGTGTTCGCCAGGGCGGCCTCCGGGACGGCGCCGTCAGCGAAACACATGTCGCCTAGGCTCGGATTTGATTGCGGGATGACGGGCCCTGGGTCTTTGCCTTGAACCATACTGTTGGTCGGCATGCCCGAGGACCGCTCGACATTGGCGGTGTGGCAGGGCTCTCGCTTAGCAGGGGATACGTCGATGTCGCCTCAGGCGTGGATCTTCCAGTCGAGCCCCGATCAGTACGACCTTCCAGCCGCGCTATCTGAGTTGCGCGAATTCACCTGGCTCGCCAACCAGTCCCCCAACGAGATACGCCCGGGGGACAGGGTCTATCTGTGGGAGACCGGGCACGATGCCGGGATCTTGGCCGTTGGAACGATCCTCACCGGGGCGGCGCAACTCGAAGAATCGGATCAGGAACGCAAGTTCTCGAGGCGGTCCGAGGACTTCTATGCCGGGGCCCGCCTCAGAGTGACACTGCGGGTGGATCGTCTAGTACAGCCACGCCTGCGCAGGGCCACGTTACTGTCGGACCCGATCCTGTCTGGTCTGCCGAACATCAAGTTTGCCAACGCCACCAACTACAAGCCCACCTCTGAGCAAGTCGCCCGGTTGGAGGCGGTCATGGGGGAGTGGACGTCCTCAGCCTTGGGTGGGCTGACTGCCGACGACTTCCAGGTCCTAATCGATCATCCTCGTTCGGAACCCTGGGACGAGCTGCGCCCCGAAGATCGCGAGGCGTACGGTGCCCTTCGAAAGAAACTCATCACCTATGCGGATTGGCTTACAACTTCACTTGCGTTAGCCACCCCGGTGCGGGCCTTTACGAGCCACCCCAATCCGAGCGGTCGCAACCCCCTGTACCAGTGGTGCTGCGTCTACCCCAAGGCCGTCCTAAACAAGTCCTACGGGTTCCAGCTCTTCCTGATCGTGAAGCCGGAGCAAGTCGAACTCGGGTTCGGGAGCGGCGCTGCCACGGGCGGTGACGTTGCAGGCGCCGAGGCCCACAGGGCAACACTCGACGTTGCTCGAACGCATTTACGCGCGCTCATGGGCGACTCGGCCGTTGAGTCTGTAGTTCAGGACGCGATTGGCAGCGGTTTCCGTCTCCGACGGCGTTGGCTCGGAGAGCCACCGAGAGCGGGGCTGCCGTCATTCGACGCCTGGGCCCAATTGGCGTCCGGACCAGATGGGGCCGGGGCTGCGATCTCGAGGTTCTGGAGTCGAGCCGAGGTCCTAGCAATGGGCGATGGCTTTGCGGAACGCCTTCGCGACGAGCTCGCGCGCGTTGCGCCTCTTCTTGATGCTGTATACCGCGGGGTCGGCTTGCTTCAAAGGCCTTCGATGCCCGCCTGGATACCTAACGCGTGCTTCGAGGCCGATTCAGAGCGATTCCGTGCATCTCGACAGACTCCGCAATACGCCGAGGAGGAAGTCGACTACAAAGCTTCGTTGCAGGTGGTCTTGCGCCGGGCGTTGTCGGCCGAATCTCTGGCTCGATCTGACCTTGGGACGTTCCTGCAGCGTGTGATTGATCGGAAGGTGACCGCCGACGAGCTCGGCCTCGCTGGCTACGAGCGTCACGTGTTCGAGCGCTGGAACTACAAGCAGACATGGGTCAACCTCAACGGAAGCCCAATGGCAGCCTCGGCGATCATGGGGGCGCTCCACGCTTGGGCCGGGAGCGCAGATGTTGCCGCAATCGCGGGGCTAATGGGCGACCTTGTGAGAGGTCCCGATCCCGCCCCAGCGCGTATCGAGCGCTTCTGCGAGAGCCTCAACGCAGCCTTCAGTGACCTCTACGCAGGAGGAAACTTGAAGGCAGCGTCAGCGCCGAGAATGAGCCTCACGTTTGCAGCCTCGATACTTGGCCTCGTTGACCCCGATCGCTGCACGCTGTGGCGAGCCGATGTGTACCGGCGCGCCGCCCAGGACTTCGGACTCGCCCTGCCGGCTGACGGGGCAACGGCTGCAGACAAGTACGCGGCCTCCATCGCAATGCAGACCACGATCCGGGATGCACTGCGCGCCAGAGATATCGACGTCCGCGATCTGCTGGAGGTCCACGACTTCCTCTGGGTGCGGGCGAAGACGTGGCCTGAGGTTGACTCAAGTGGCCATGGACTCGCAAACACCGCGGCCGGACTCGAGCCCATTGGCGAGGTCGCGTTGCCGGCAATCCTACGGAGAGTCGCAGCATCGGCCGGGCTTTGGTTCGAGTCCTGGGTCCTCGAGGACCTGTACCTCGCCCTTCGCACCAAGCCCTTCCTGATCCTCACCGGGCTGTCTGGCACAGGCAAGACGAAGGTTGCGCTCGCACTCCAGAACCTACTGTCTGACCCGGACACAAGGGCTTTCGTATCCGTTCGGCCGGACTGGGTAGATGGCAAGAGCCTCCTCGGCTATCACAACCTTCTCACCGACGCGTTCGTCGCGACTCCCACCACTCGGCTTCTCCTCAACGCCGAGGCCGAGTACAAGGTCAAAGGACGGAGAGCGCGGCCGTTCACGCTGATCCTCGATGAGATGAACCTCGCGCGAGTAGAGCACTACCTGGCTGACTACCTGAGCGTTCTGGAGTCCCGTAGGCTGGCCCCGGATGGCAGTCTGGTGAGCGACCCCATCGCCCTGCACTCAATGGGCGGTGCACTTCCGGCTGCTGGCGACGGTCGGCCGGTACCTCCAACCGTCACGCTTGCGCCGAACGTGTATCTGATCGGTACGGTCAACATCGATGAAACGACGCATCCATTCAGTCGAAAAGTCCTGGATCGCGCCAACGTCGTCGAGCTCTTCGATGTGGATCTCGCGCGCAGCGGGCGCGCAGCAACCAAGGCCATTTCAGACCTCGACAAGGGAGCGGTGCGCGCCCACTTCACTCGAGGTGGTTCGTTCGTTGATCTGACCGAGCCCAGCCTCGACACTCCATGGCTCGCCGAGCTGATCGCGGTCAACGCAGTGCTTGCGCGAGACCGAATGCACTTCGGCTATCGGGTTCGGAACGAGGCTCTTGCGTTCATTGAGCAAGCGGTCGGTGGCTTACTCGGCGAGGGCATGCATGCCCAGCAGGTCGCGTTCGATCTGCAGCTCCTTCAGAAGATCCTGCCGAAGCTTGCGGGCTCCCGTGAGCGACTGGAGCGGCCCTTGCGTGAACTCCTCTCTGTTTGCCTGACCCCCGCCGCACGATTGGAGAACCGAGCGGGACGACTCGCAGACGATCCCGAGCGACTGTTGGTAGCGATGGCCGGGATTGCTGGTGGCGACGGATGGTCGGCAGCTGACGAGATCGATGCGGAGCAGCTGGAACCAGCAGATGGTGTTGGTGATGCCATGGGGTCTGAGCCGACCGCCGGCGCGTCTGAGAGGGGACATGGCGACCGAGGCGGCCCATGGCCCCTACTCGCCAACGAGGTCCGCTATCCGCGGAGCGCTCGCAAGATCGCTCGAATGCTGCTTCAGCTTCGTGATGAGGGCTATTCCAGCTTCTTCGAGTGAAGACAAAAAGGCTTTCAGCTGTCCGATCCGACTTCGGCGACACGGTCGTAGCGATCCTTGCTCCTGGCTGTCACGAGGCCTGGACCGAAGCAGCTCCCGTGATCGGAAGTTGGGTTGGCCTGGCATCCGCCGACGGGACCGGGATGTCCGTCGAGGACGACGACGGGACGGTCCGCGTCGTCCTTGAGGAGCAGACGACCTATACCGTCAGGGTTGCCGGCCGCCGACCTCGTCGAGCTGGATTCGGGGAGGCATCACTCGAAGCCATCACGAGCATCGGGGCACACGAGAGCGTCTTCCGGCTCGATACCGGCAACCTGGTCGGCCTTACGTCACTTGAGTTTGCGTCCGACGAGCCGTCGAACCAACCGACCCCAATAGCGGTGCGGATTCGCGTTCGCAAGTTGGGCGATCCCGATGCCGACTTCGCCTGGCTGGTGATGAGTGTTGTCGATGCGATTCGGGCTCTCGCGCTCACGGTGGCGAGTCCAACGGGGCTGAAGACGGCCCGAACGCAACAGGGCATGTCGTACTCCTACGAGGATTTCTTGTTTCTGCGGGCGATCGCCCGAGATGTAGAACGGTCGGTGGAGCGGATCGCACGCAACCCCCATCGGCGGGTTGTTCAGAGGGTTGAGGCGATGGACTCGTGGGTTGCGCCTGAGGTTGAACCTGGTCAGCTGGCCTCGATCGCCAGCGACCCGCGATCGATCGCGGTCGTGTCGGAAATAGAGCAGCATCGGCTTCTATCGCCCGGAGCACGAAGCCGATTTACACGATCCAATCGGCATCTGGCCCTGCTCCGCCTGCCGGCCACCCGGCGCGAGGTGAGTTTCGACACTTACGAGAACCGCTTCGTCCGGTTCGCCGTTTCGAGCTTCCGTCGGCGCGCTCTGGCCATCTCTGACGCGGCGCGACGCGCTGGCCGGCCAACTCTTGCTCAGGATGCGAGCGCTCTCGCCCTCAGGTTTGCGGCCTTGTTGCGGCTGGGCCCATTCTCTGAGGTTGGCGACCTGGCGGCCTTCGTCTCCACGTCACAGGTGCTTCTCAGAGAGGACGACTACAACCAGCTCCTGAGGCTTTATCGCGAGTTCGTCCTAACGGCCGATGTGGTCTGGGACAAATTCCGGACGCTCCAGGAGAATCGCGATGTAGCCGGCCTATACGAGATATGGGTGTATCTGGAGACCGTGCGCGCTGTGGCCACAGTTCTGGGCCAGGGCGCCGACTCAGATGATTCGATCGGTGCTCTTATCCGAACCCTTCCCGACGGCCTTCACGTCAACCTTGCGGAGGGCAGGCGGAGTTCAGTCAGGTTCCGCACGTCTCGAGGTCTGGTCCGCGTGGCGTACAACGAGTCATACGGGCCCGCTGGGGTCGATCCACGCCCCGGGGCTGCAGGAGCGTCCTACTCACTGCCCCTGCGGCCGGACGTCTCGATCTCGGTGGAGGCTGGAACCGGGCGCGTTCGGATTTTCCTAGACGCCAAGTACCGTGTGGACGGGCTCAGTACGGCCTTCCTCGATGGCCAGGCTATCGAGGATGCATCAAACGAACCAGAGGGTACGTTCAAGCGCGAGGATCTCTACAAGATGCACACGTACCGGGATGCGGTAGGAGGGGCGTTCGCGGCGATCGCCGTTTACCCAGGGTCCGAGCGCCGGCTGTATCCAAAGACGCGCGCCGACTTCATCGCTCGAGGCGGCGTCGGCGCGATTCCCCTTCGTCCGCGAACGGGATACGTCCGAAGCGAGTTCGTACGAGAGATTGGCGCGCTTCTGGAGGCCGGATCGGCATCGTTGCACAACCAAGCGGGGGACGAGGACGATCGAGCGATCCAGGGGCACGAAGACGAGGATGGCGTCGACACGATGAGCAGTTAGTGACAGCTTTGATCCCGTTCACAGGTGATCGGAGACGATCGAAGGGATCGCCGCGCACACTCCGAGGTTGACGCTGTTCTCGGCGCCGATGGCAGAACGCTCGCTTATGTAGTCGCTCCAACCGCGAGACTGCAGATCGGCGACAGGCCTTTCGGAGACATAACAGGGCCCACCGCCAGAGTGATGGTGGCTCGGACTCAACCATTGGGAGCGCCGCAGGGAACCGCGGGAGGGAAGCGCTTGCGCGGCCAGCCTTCAAGACCACCTGTGACCCATCACACTGCTTGGGGACTCGACAGGGTCCGACACGCCAGGTTGGCTTGGGGAGTGTTGAAAGTGTCTGGTGCGCACCGACCTCCGTCGACGATAGCCCTTCCCAGCGACTTTGCGGACCGCCTGCTCCGGGCCTTGAGAGCACGCAAGCTGCGGCCACCGGCTAGACGCTACATCCAAGAAATGGTCGAGGCATTGTACGCCGCAAGTCTGACCACGGAGGAAGGACGAGCCATCTCGCTGCAGGCGGCATGGGTGAATCCGCAGATACCAGATCCAGACCCGCCCAAGGTCCTTCGCAGGAATCGGTGGACCTGGGTGCCATTCGCCCGGCCTCTGAGGATGTCGCCGACCGAATTGGCAAAGCTCGCACCGGCTGGCGATCCACGCAGTTCTTGGCTTGGGGTCTTCTCGTCCGCGGACGGGCTCGCGGTCCACGGGCTTCTTGATCAACAGACCTTGGCGCATGACTACATGACGCGGGAGCATCAAGGTGCATACCCACCCCCGGGTCTGTTCCGAATCCGGGTTGAGGGGCCAGCTCGCCTTTCGGGCTTGATCGGCTACTCAAAGATCGCCGAGTTACGGGGCGGCCAACTGGCTGGGCCGCCTACCGATGTCTTTGGGCGTGGCTTGATCCTCAGGAAGCTTAGGCGAGGCATTAGCGATCACGTTCGGGATGTCTGGAAGGGAGTCGCGGGGATGCCTTTCGACGAGAGGCCAGATTATCGGCCGATGCTGGTCGATCTGTGGATAGCAGGTCTCTGCCGACTGTTGCTTCGCGCAGACGCCTATCGCCACGGAGGAGCCTACATCGTCACGCCTGACCCCAGCCTTTCCGGCCTGAATCTGAAGTACCGCCTTCCGTACTCGAGATTGGCCGAGGCCCTCGTGTACGAAGCGCAACAGACATTCACCCGGGACACCGCCATGGAGCAGGTCCAGGCCGCGCTGGGCGGGGGTCCAGATGACGCCGAGCTCGGGATCATGGCTCTCCTGGAGTCGAGCGTGGCCACCGATCAGCTCGCTGATTCAAGCGATGAGCTAAATGGCGCGATCCGGTTCGTGTCCCTCCTTACAAGAGTCGACGGTGCCGTCGTCCTGGACCCTCGGCTTCGCGTTCTGGGTTTCGGGGTCGAAATAGCATGCGACACGCCGCCCGACAGAATCCTCAAAGTCGTCTCAGCATTGGGCGTGACTGGCCAATCTACGGAGATTCCCTATACCCACTTCGGCACTCGCCATCGCTCGATGATGCGGTACTGCTGGGCTGTTCCGGGGAGCGTTGGCTTCGTGATCTCTCAAGATGGAGGGGTAAGAGTGATGACGAGGGAGGCTTCGGCCGTCCTACTCTGGGAGGCGATACAACTCGAGCACGGATAGATAACCCGGTCAAGCTCTGAGGGGAGCTGAGGTTTATGCCCAATTCCCCCAAGCACACCAACCTCGGGCGTGACGGCCCCCCCCGCTTGATCCTTGCGCAGTACGCGATCGACAGCCCGGTGGCCCAGGCGATCCCACTGATGGGCACAGAGGCCAGCCCCAAGTAGCATCCGGTCGCGACCCAGCGCGAGGTCGTGCGGCTCCGGTGCACCGGGCTGGACTAGCCGCCATCAGGTCGTCGTGTGGACCCCGCCAACAACGGCCGGTCCGCCAAATCCAGCCGGGAATCAGTTGCCGTCTGTGCAGTTCCCGCCGATACTCGCCAGACGGCACCGGGCGATTCGCCGAACCGCCCGGTGGGCCGCGCTGACGAGGAGGGACAGCATGGCCCAGATCAAGCCGAAGTCGCCGGCCGCGAAGGTGCCGACGAAGCCAGAGGGCCTCTGGAACGAGGCCCGCCTTATCCCAATTACCAGCATCGGCGGCCAGGCGGATCAGGAACAACGGGCCACATCAGCGCTGCTGGCGGTTCTACGGGGAGTACCTGAATTCGGACGTGCGTTGCTAGTTCAGGCCGGCGCGCCAGCGGGGCGGATTCGCACGTACATCGAGGTCCAGTTCCCCGACGATACCGGGAAGATCCCCCGGCCAGACGGTGCGGTGATCGTCGAGTGGGGCAAGAAGCGCTGGGTCGCCCTCCTGGAAGTCAAGACCGGCGGGGTTCCGCTCGTGGCGGACCAGGTCAACGCATACCTGGACATTGCGCACGCCCGGAGTTACGACGCGGTGCTGACGATTTCGAACCAGATCACGGCGTCGCCTGACGAGAGCCCGGTGAAGGCCAAGCGCTGGAAGGCAGTTGCCCTGCGTCACCTATCGTGGTGGAGCATTCTGACCGAGGCTCGCGTTCAGCACGCCCGCCATTCGATCGCCGACCCGGATCAGGCCTGGATCTTGGATGAGCTCATCAGGTACCTCGAGACCGGTCGTGCGGGGACAGGCGGTTTCGACGACATGGGTGACCGCTGGGTGGCCGTCCGGGACGCCGCCCACCAGAAGACTCTCCGGCTGGCCGATGCCGGCGTCGCAGAGATCGCGTCGCGCTGGGCACAGCTCGTTGACTTCATTGCGCTGGAGTTCACCAAAGAGCTCAAGCGGCGAGTCGTCCCTGCCTGGCCGAAAGACCTCGACGCGGCCGGGCGCCTGGACCGGAATGCGCGCTCATTGGTCGACACTGGACAGCTTCACGCCTCTCTACCGACAGGTATTCACGAGTGTGTCGTTCGACGCACCGCATGATGGGAAAGCGAAGACCCGTCTTGGCTGGCTGCTCCGCCAACTCGCGGATGCCCCGAACGATCTCCGCGTCGAGGTTCATTACCCAAACGTCCGAGACCCGGAGCGTGGTCTCCTGCGCGACGTTCGCCTGAAGCCCGATCGCCTGCTCCTGGCGGCAGACCCAAGGCGCGAGCCGCGCACCTTTCGGCTGCTTCTTTGCCGTGATCTTGGCATGAAACGCAGTGGAGCCAGCGGCTCGGTCGTGTCGGAGACGCAGCGACAGGCCGTTGACTTCTACCGTTCGGTGGTCCAGACACTTCGGCCATGGCGGGCGCCTGTGCCCACGCTGCCGCCGCAAGACCATGATGCGGTTGAGGCAGCGGAGGGCCCGACGACCTCCAAACCCGATGCTTCGACTGCCGGCGTGGCCCTGGCGCGGAACACCAGCATCCCCTCATCCGGCGTTGACGATCCGAACTGACCTTCAGGCGTCCATGGACATCCCCATGCACGATGCAGCCATCGTGCCGGCGGAGGCTGCCGGCTAAGCTGTCATGGGCACCGACTCATGCCGCAGGCCGACTCCGCGCCGGGTAGCTGAGCCGCTGATCTTCCGAGGAAGGGATGGCGACATGCCGTTCAACGAGGACATCGTCAAACGGGCGAAGGCAAACTCCTATTTCCGTGAGGTCCTGGCAACAGGTCCTCACAGTCAGGTCGTGGTCATGAGCATTCCGCCGGGCGGTGACATCGGCGAGGAAGTGCATGACGACGTGGACCAGACGCTCGTCTTCGTCGAGGGCGAGGGTGAGGCCATCCTGGACGGCGAGAAGAGCGCCGTTGGCGTCGACCGACTGGTCCACGTCCCTGCCGGGACCCGCCACAACTTCGTGAACACCGGCAAGGTCGACCTTCGGCTCTACACGATCTACGCGCCGCCCGAGCACAAGCCGGGCACGATCCACAAGACCAAGGCTGAAGCCGACGCGGCCCACGAAGCCGAGCATTGATGAGGGTCGTCCCAGAGGAGCGGGGCGGTCTCTCCGGGGACCGGCGATATTCAGCCATGGTGTGGGGGTGACAGCGCTTTGGGAGTGCGCCGCCTTCCGGCGGCAATGCGCCCTTCCATACGCTCCCGCGTGTCGATGCCAGTCGGCACTCAGCGGCGAGACACGAACCGCCGCCAGAGCTTGTCGGTCATGACAGCCCCGAAGAGAGCACCCAACAGCGAGCCCAGAATGATGGGCATTGGCGACATTGCGGCCGTCCAGGGAATGTCCAGAACCGCGATGGCTCCTACGCACCCGCAAACGATTGTGACGACCGCTCCGACCACGAGTTCGAGAGGGAACTCCAGGCGATGCAGGCGTTTGTCGTCGTTTGGAATTCGGGTCGAAGTCTGAGACTCCAGCTGCCCCTTGTTCTGAGCCTGGCGTTCCTCCGCGAGAGACACCGTAACGTCGACCAGCTCGTCGTCATCGCTGTCCCAGTCCTGCTCGTCCCCTTCGGACTCGGCGTCTGGGTGGAGAGCCTTGACGCTGGCGGCTATGCCGCCGACCGCGCACACGATGGCACCGATCAAGGTCACGATCGAACCGGACACGGGCGAGCCGGTGCTGCCGATGGCCTGGTACGCATTCACGACCGACGGCGCACTGCCCTGGGCGTCGAATGCCACTAGGACGGTCAAGACACCGAGCGCAGCCGGGGCCCACTGCAACCAACGGATATCGCTTGGGATGAACGCCGATCCCGCGCGTAACACCAGAAGCAGACAGATGGCAAACGCAACAGCCAGTGGTCCCCAGATATCCCCAGCCAACCCGCCGCCCCAGGAGGACTGCCGACCGGCTGCGTCGGACCATGGCAGCACGACGCCGACGATAACGGCCACGGCACCGACAACGGCAAGCGCTGGCCCCGCGTCCTGGAAATGAGATGGCTCTTCGAATTCCTCGACTGTGTCCCAGTCGAAGCGCTTTGCTGTCGAGTCGCGATCGGGCTTCTGGTCCATTTCGACGACCCCTCCTCCCGCCAGTGCGAGTCGGCGCCGTCGGACAACGTGCCGTCAACCCTCGACGCCTCCGGATTCTACCGATCTGGAGTTGGCTCGATGAGCCATAGAGCGGGAGTGCCTGCCCGAGAAGATTACTGGCCGCGCACGCACGGGCTCAGGTGAGACGTGGTGTCATGGTCGAACCTCACAATGGAGTCATAGCGTTGCTTCCGAGCGGCATCGGCAAGTCGGTTGGCGAGCGAGGTAGATGTTACTTGGCGTTCCGGTGAACCCTCGAGGGGGCTTGAGGGCGCACCCACCAACAACGGATCGTGAAGGGAACCGGTGGGACCTCTGCCTCGCCTCAGATCGTTGAGCCGGTCTTCGAGGAGATCGAGGAGGCGCTCACGCGAAAAGACCAGGTCATCCTGTATGGCCCTCCAGGCACGGTAAGACGTATCAGGGCAGTGGGTTCGCGGTCTGGCGGCTCCGCCGTTGCGCCCGCGCCGCAGACGCGGATGTCTTGCTCGCGTCGACCGAAGCATTCGACAAGGCCGAGCGCGAGCTGTCGTCAGCCAAGTTGCCGCAGCGCGTGTGGTGGGTAGTCGCAAGCGAGACGCGCAGGTTCGGCTCGAAGATTTGCTTGCCTATCCGAGCGTCGCCAATTACGATGCCCGGGCGACCCAGCGGCGCCAGAGGGCAGGCAGGGGTTCGGTGCACGATGAGGGACTACGGGTCGCGAAGCTGCACTGCTGCGTCTCCCGACCACCTGTCTCTGGCCATAGAGAAACGAGGAGAGGATGATCGGCACGAGGAAAGTACTATTCGCTGTGGCGGTGTCAACCGCCGTCATGGTCGGATCGGTCGCGCCAGCAGCCGCAGCCGATACTAAGATTCACGGCAGCACGATGCTCGTATACAAGAGCCCGGATGGATCGTCCGTGGTCCTTACTGCTGCCCCTGGGAGCAGCAAGACTGGCAACGGGTCATTGAACGATGCGATTGCCGCCGGGTGGGTGACGCCCTTGGCACAATCCTCTGCCTCCACCGGGGGGGGCCTGAGCCCCCAGACCGTTGGTGTGGTCGGAGCGACCACGTGCAGTACAAGTTGGTCTTACTTCTCCACATATGTCGCGGGCGGCGCGAACGGTTGCGTCTTGTCCGCCATCGGCAACGACTATGAGACTCCTCCGGGCGGGTCGAGGAGCTACATCAGCACCGCCTTCACGGCCAACATCCACTACTCAAATAGCCTTGCTTCCTCGGATTTGTACGTGGATCGCGCCGACTCGTGGAGCTATTGGGCCGGCGGGAATCCGTACAACGCCACCCAGGTCTGCCTGAACGACACGTGGGAAACCACAGGCTGGGCCTTTACCCCGGTCACCGTGTCTATTCCCCCGGGCGCTGGCGCTGGATTTTCTACATCGGGCAGCTCAATTTCGTGGCATTGCCCCTCGGTGCTAACCAACACGTACAGGATCGAGCACATCACGACGGGCGTCCATTTCAGCGGATATGAGATCAACGGCTTCCAGGAGACGGCACAGGAAGATATGTTGTTCTCGTACGTCTGGTACTCGAACTACGAGGCAACGAAGGGCATTCACTGACGCCTTCCCGATAAGGGTGCAGTGGGTGGTTAGGTTCCCCAACGCGAAGGCGGTCGGACTTACGACCGCCTTCGCGCTCGTTGTCTCGACCATGGCAGTCGCAGTCCGAATGGGCTTGCCTATACCGCTTGGTCCTGCACGGACCCCGGCAGCGACCAGCGACGTCAAGGACGTTCTGAAAACGTACCTCAACGAGAGCTGGACCTGGACCGGCCCGGGTACCGGCGGGTACGGGAGCATCGGAAACCTCGCGGGGACTCCGTCGCTCTACCGAAGCGCATGGATGACCAGGGTTGGTGCCCTGCTGGGGATCCGCGAGCCCGGACTTGTCCCAGGCCGGGCTCAGCCTTGGTTAGTCGAGGTGGCGCGGACCGGATCAGATTCGGGCGGGCTCCCGCCCCTCGAAAACGCTTGTCTTGCGGCAGGAGCCCTCTCGGATCTTGGGGTTGGGCTCGGGCCGCAGGTGCTGGCTCAAGACCTTGACGGATGGCGGCTTGGGTCCCAATTCAGGTGGAGCCAGGATCAGCCGGTCTCCTGGTCGGCTACGGCACGGGCGGTCCTCGTGCTCGCCCATGAGTCGACTCCGATTCCAGCAGACGTGCGGGCCGGCATCCTCCGGTCGCTTCAGACCCCGGGATTCGACCCCTTCTTCTCAGGAAACCTGGGTGAGACGCTCAGCTTCTGGCAGGTTGCCGACACGGTCCTGAGCAGAACCGAACGGGCACCCTACCAGTCGACGCTCCGGCGCGCGCTGTCCGCCGCCCTTACGCAGGCGAATGGTCACGACGGTCCAGCGCTCGGCACCCTAGTATCGCTTCAGGAAATCGGGACAGACAACTCCATTTCGCTCAACGTTGTAGTTCCGAATCTGGCCTCCGACATCGCTCCCGACGGACTCGTGAAGCTGAGCCAACAAGCTTCGGCGTCGGATCCTCAGACCACGGAGTTCGCCGTCCTGCTCGGTTGGCGGCCCGCTGACCTGGGGATCTCCGCGATCGCGGAATCGGCAGGACCGCGTGGATGGCCCAAGCCTCTCCTCGCTACGCCGGAAGCAAGCTACTTCGGCCTGGTCCTTGCCCATATGCTAGGTATGAATGATCGTGACGCCGCTCTCGTGCAACAGACAAAGGCATGGCTCGCAGGCAGTCGACTTGACATGCGGTCCACTTACTTTGAGATAGCGTTGGCGCGCGTACTTGGCCTCGATGTGCCGGGCGATCTGCTCGGCTCGCTGAAGAATTCCATCCAGACCATCACCGTGGGCGACTCAGCCGCACTGAATCTCGTCGCGATCGCCGGCCTCATCGGTGCCAAAGCCCCAGTCGGCAGTGAACCAGGCTCACTCCGGATGTGTACGTTCGATTCGGTCCCCAACGCCTATGAAGCATGGCTATGGGGAATCGCCAGCGGCGACGCCGGCAGTCGTCAATGCGCAGGTCAGTACCTGCAGGAAAGGCGCGACGACTCAGGCGCTCTCAGTATCGCCAAGGGTCAACCCGCCGACCTTTTCTCGACCGCCGCGTATCACCGTGTCCTGGCGGCGCCACCAGACCGCCAGGTGGTTTTGAGGTTCGTGGATGACGACGGGTACTGGCACTTTCCCCCCGGCGCTTCCCCAAACCAGGTGGATCTGCAAGGTTTCTACCTGGCAGCCTACATTGCCGGTCAGGTCTCGGACCCTGCGGGGGTGTTCTAGGATTCCCGCCACGCACCCCGCTCGAAGTAAGCGAATTGGACTTCAGCGACGTTAGATGGATATGGAAGCTGTGGTCGATGGCGCCGTCGGACAAGCCCGGGAGGTGGAGGTTATTGGCCCCCCCGACTTCGAGGCGTTCTTCGGTGCAACTCACGCTGCAGTATTCCACGCCGTCCTGCTCGTAACCAGGGATCGAGAAGCAGCCGAAGATGCAACTGGGAACGCCTACCTGAAGGCGCTGGAGCGATGGTCGCAGGTCGCCCATCACGCGAATCCGATCGCATGGGTGACGAAGGTCGCGGTTAATGACTCCATCTCCACGTGGAGGCGGTTCCGCCTCCACGTGTCGCTGCAGTCCGCCGCGCTTCAGGAAACGGGCGCGCCCGAAGCTACTGGAGACGCCGTTCGTGCTGTGGCCTCCTTGCCGTTGCGCCAGCGCCAGGTGGTCGCTCTTCGGGTGCTTGTCGGGCTCGACACAAAGGAGACGGCGGAGATCCTGTCCATGGCACCCGGTACGGTGACGGCCCATCTGCATCGAGCTTTGGACAAGCTTCGTTCACAGCTCACAATAGAGGGTAGGGGTTGAAATGGACGATCCGGAGCTCATCGAACGCATCAGAGCAGCCTTTGATCCCATCCCGGTTCCCGCTCGCAACCGCCTTCTGCGAGGGCCTCGATCGCACTCACGGAAGGTTCGGGCTTTCGTCGTAGCGCTCGCATCCCTCGCTCTCCTGGTGCCGGCCGGGTTGTTCTGGTCGCTTCGGCCAGGAAGCTCCACGACTGCTGTAGCCTGGAGTGCGGTTCCACTTCCCCAAGAGTCATCGATTGTGGCCAAGGCCGAGGAATCGTGTGGGAATGGCGGAGACGGCAGCAAGGCGGTCTTGAGTGTACCGATCGATCATGGTCTTCCGTTGGCACTCGTGGATGCTCGCGGACGGACGGCGTTGGCGTTCTTCACGGACGGTACCCGTTTCGCCGGGTGCGAGTTCTCGTGGGCCGAGGACGGCACAGTCGGCTCCGCGTTCTCATGGGAAGGGTCTCTGATCGTCGCTAGCGGAGTGTCCCTCGATGTTCTGACCGCCGGCCTCTCCCCCGACGACGGAAGCAAGGCCACAATACTCTTCGGACACGCGGGCCTCGGTGCTGTTGGCGTGACCATCAGCTTGGCTTCGCGGGGTGATGTAGTAGCAAGCGTGAAGTCAGGCTATTACCTCGCTTGGTGGCCCTCCGGCGACGTTGTGTCGTCAATAAGCTCGGATGACGGCCATGGTCACCAGCTCATGCACATCGATCATCCCGCCCTGCGAGCGGCCGAAGCCACCGATGGTCGTGCACCCGGAGCCCTTGAGGAAGGCGCCACGATCGTTCCATAGCGTCAGGACCCTGAGCGGGAGCGCTCGTGCGAGTCGTCGCGGTCTGCGAGCAGCGGAGACGAACGCCTCCTCTAATCAATCCAGCTGACAACGGGCTCGTTGCGCGGGACTGGGACAGGCTGGCTCGCAG
>PMKN01000091.1 GCA_003158675.1 Chloroflexota bacterium
ATCCTGGGCATCGACGAACTGTCCGAGGACGACAAGACCACGGTTGCCCGAGCGCGCCGGCTGCAGATCTTCAACAGCCAGCCGTTCCACGTGGCGGAGGTATTCACCGGCCGGCCCGGGGCATACGTGGCGATCCGCGACACGGTCGCCTCGTTCAAGGAGATCCTGCTGGGCAAGGTCGACGACCTGCCTGAGCAGGCCTTCTTCCTGGCGGGTACCCTGGACGACGTCCGGGCCAACGCGGCCAAGCTGGCGAAGTGACCGACAGTTTCTCATCCGCCGCCGGCAGCCTCTGCTTCGCGCAAAGTCGGTTCGCGACTCGAGCGCTTCGCAGCCGGCCGCCGACGTCGACTGTGAGACGGGCAATGCCCTTCGCCGCCGCGCCGGACAAGGAACTGGATTGATGTAATGCCACTCCATCTCGAAATCGTCACGCCCGAGAAGAGGGCCTTCGTGGGGGACGTGGACGAGGTCATCGTCCCGGGCAGCGAAGGCGAGCTTGGCATTCTGCCGCACCACGCTCCGCTGATCTCGACGCTCGGCCAGGGCGTGCTCCGACTCAAGAGCGGCGGGCAGGAGCAGGAGTTCGCCATCTTCGGCGGTTTCCTGCAGGTTCGGCCGGACCGGGTGGTGGTTCTGGCGGAGACGGCAGACATGGATTCCGAGATCGATCTAGAGCGGGCCGAACGCGCCCGCCACGAGGCTGAGCGTGTCCTCGAAGGGGCGGTGGAGCCGGCCGATCTGGCGGTCGCGAGGGCGGCGCTGCAGCGAGCCCTCATCCGGATCCGCCTCGCCGAGCGTGGCGCACGCAGGCCGCGCGGGTCGCACGAGGCGGCGCGCCGGCATTCGGAGGCGCCTCGCCAGGAGCCCCCGGGCGACGATTAGCCGATGGCTGACGCGCGCCCGTTCCATTGGGAATTCGAGCCCGAGCAGGTGGACCGCGAGGTCTTCCAGGTAGAGGGCGGCCGGCGCCTGGAAGGCTCGGTTCGGATCAGCGGCGCCAAGAACGCCGCGCTCAAGCTGATGGCCGCTGCCGTCCTTACCGGAGAGCGCTGCCGGTTCACCAACGTCCCCGAGATCGAGGACGTGCGCGTGCTGGCGCAAGTCCTCGAAGACATCGGCGTAACCGTCGACCATCCGGAACCGAACGTCTACGAAGTAGCCGGCGGCGACGCCGAGTGGCTCTTCGTCCCGCTGGAAGCCGCGGCCAAGATGCGGGCCAGCTTCATCCTGCTGGGTCCGCTGCTCACGCGCTTCGGGCGGGTCATCATCAGCAACCCTGGTGGCGACCGCATCGGCCGCCGACCGGTGAATCTCCACGTCGACGCCATGCGGGCCCTGGGTGCCGAGATCGAATACCGCAACGGCTACTACTTCGCCAAGGCCCCGGGTCGGTTGCGCGGCGGCCTGGTGACCTTCCCGCAGGTGACCGTCATGGGAACGGAGAACGCTATGCTGGCGGCCACGCTGGCCTTGGGTCACACCGTCATCGAGCCTGCGGCGCGCGAACCCGAGGTGGACGATCTCATCGCCTTCCTCCAGCAGATGGGTGCGATCGTCGAGCGCACCGCTCCCAACCGAATCGAGGTCGAAGGTACGCGCAGGCTTCACGGCGCGGGCCATGCCGTGGTTCCGGATCGCATCGAAACCGGGACGTTCGTGGTGGCTGCCGCCGTCACCCACGGGAGGATTTCGTTGGAAGGCGCGCCGTCCGGCCATTTGGACGCCTTGCTGTCGATCGCGTCGGAAATGGGCGTCTCGGTCAGCCGCGACGAGAGCACTCTTCACGTGGACGCGACCACCGCCGACCTCCAGCCGTTCAGGTGCTGCGATATCGAGACTCAACCCTACCCGGGCCTGGCCACGGACCTGCAGCCGCCCACCTGCGTACTGCTGACCCAGGCCGCCGGCCTGAGCCACGTCACGGAGACGATCTTCGAAGATCGCCTGGAGTGGCTGGGCGAGCTTCGCCGCATGGGTGCCGAGATCGAGATCCCCGATCAGCACCATGCCACCATCCACGGGCCGACCCGGCTCCACGGGGCGAATGTCGAGATCGGCGATCTGCGAGCGGGCGCGTCGCTTATCCTGGCCGCTCTAGCCGCCGACGGGACGACCACGATCAAGGGTGCGCACCATGTACACCGCGGCTATGAGAAGATCGACCAGAAATTCTTGGAGCTCGGCGCCAGGATCGAGCGAACCGCGGAAGGGACATAGCACAACGGTATGAAGATCGGCATCGACCTGGGTACCGCAAATGTGATGGTTTACGTCAAGGGCCGAGGCATTGTGATGCAGGAGCCCTCCGTCGTGGCCGTCGATGACGACAACGTGATCGTCGCGGTCGGCGAGGAAGCTCGCGAGATGATCGGCCGCACCCCGTCCAACATCCAGGCCATCCGGCCGATGCGGGCCGGGGTCATCGCCGACTACGTCATAACGGAGGCGCTGCTCCGTCACTTCATCCAGAAGGTCCAGGTGGGACGGCGTTTTGGGTGGGGCAAACCCGAAGTCATGATCAGCGTCCCGGCCGGCGTGACCAGCGTCGAGAAGCGCGCCGTGCGCGACGCGGCTTTGAAGGCTGGCGCGGGTGAGGCGTACCTGATCGAGGAGCCGATGGCCGCCGCGATCGGCGCCGCGGTACCGGTCAGCGGGCCCTCGGGCGCTCTGATCATCGACATCGGCGGCGGCACCAGTGAGATCGCCGTCATTTCGCTCGGTGCGATTGTCGTATCGACCAGCCTTCGGGTTGGCGGCAACAAGATAGACGAGGCGATCCTGAACTACGTCCGCAAGAAGTACAACCTGATGATCGGCGACCGGACCGCCGAGGAGATCAAGATCCAGATAGGCACAGCCCTGCCGCTGGAGCGCGAACTGACGATGGACGTCCGCGGCCGCGACCTGATCGCCGGCTTGCCGCGAACGATCCCGATGACCAGCTCCGAGGTCATGGAGGCCATGGAGCCCCCGCTCCAGCAGATCATCGGCGCCGTTCGGTTGGTCCTGGAGCAGACCCCGCCCGAGCTGTCCAGCGACATCATCGACAAGGGC
>PMKN01000042.1 GCA_003158675.1 Chloroflexota bacterium
GGCGACGGAGTGAACGACGCCCCTGCGCTCAAGAAGGCCGACTGCGGCATCGCCGTCTCGGGCGCGACGGACGCAGCGCGGGCAGCTGCCTCCATCGTGCTCCTGACCGAGGGTCTGTCGGTGATCATCGAGGCGATCAAGGAGAGCCGCAAGATCTTCCAGCGGATGAACAGCTATGCGATCTACCGGATCGCGGAGACGCTGCGGGTGCTGCTGTTCATGACCCTGGCGATTTTGGTGTTCAACTTCTACCCGGTCACGGCGGTCATGATCGTGATGCTGGCACTGCTGAACGACGGCGCCATCCTGTCCATNNCAAGGACCAGCCCGAAGCCTGGAATATGCGCATGGTTCTGGGGATCTCGACGGTACTCGGGATCATCGGAGTCGTGTCGGCCTTCGGCTTGTTCTTCCTCGCCGAGCGAGTCTTCCATATCGATCGCGACCACATCCAGACGCTGATGTATCTGAAGCTGTCCGTGGCCGGGCACCTGACGATCTTCCTGACCCGGACGCGAGGGCCCTTCTGGTCGATAAGACCGGCGCGGATCCTGTGGATGGCGGTGCTTGGCACTCAAATCGTGGCGACGTTGATCGCGGTCTTTGGGGTCTTCATGACGCCTCTTGGCTGGGGCTGGGCGCTCTTTGTCTGGGGCTACGCTCTGGTTTGGTTCCTGGTGAACGATCGAATCAAGTTGCTCGCCTACCGGCTCCTCGATCCCGTCGAGGCTGAGCCGCCGACCGCGGCGGCGCGACCAAAGAAGCAACGGCGCTCGTTGGTCAAGGCCGCTTAGCTCGCCCGTCCACCTCAGTCGTGCGTCCGAACGTCAGCTCAGCTGCCGAAGGTGAACGCGAAGGCTTGGACCTCGGGAGCATCGAACGTGAGCGTGAGCGTGAGCGTGGCCTGCTTTTGATCGGGCAGGTGGACGAGGTGATACAGCCTCGCCGTCGAGACGGTCAGCTCGCCTGCCGACGAGACATCTTCAGTCTCGACCGAGGCGATACCCGCTCCGGTCACGACCACGTGCGCCGTAACCGGTGTCGCCGCCGACATCACCAGGTAGACGTCGCGCGCCTGGAATTGAAGCTCGAGCCTGTCGCTCGCGGCGGTGGTCGTGATGAATTGCGAGGAGATGTCCCACTTGCCCTCGAGCGCCCATTCGTTCGGCTGGAGGGAGGCCGGGAATGTCAGATCGTGCGAGCCGTCGCCCGGATAGGAACCCGCGAAGTCCGATGCTCTGGCAGAGCCGAGGTACGTCTCCGGTGTCTGGCCGTTGGCAATCGGGACAGGGCCCTCCGCAGTGGTTGCCGACGGCAGCACTGCCTGTCCGGCCTCGGCGAGGAGCGCCCGGATCTGCGCCTCGGTCTCCGCGTAGGCGCCTTCGCCGAAGTGCTCGGCGCGGATGTTCCCGCTCGCGTCGATCAGGTAGTGGGCCGGCCAGTACTCGTTGCTGTACGCGCTCCAGGTCTTGAACTCGTTGTCCTGCGCGACCGGGTACGTGATACCGAAGCGGGCGATGGCCGACTGGACGTTGCCGGTGTCGTGCTCGAANNGCCAGCGTCAGCGGCTCCGAGTTGAGCCAGTGGTCGATCCCGGTGATCTCGGGAGCCTTGCCCAAGTCCGGCAGATTGGCCGCCGTCGAGCTCGACCCGGGGGCGGCGCTCGACTGATCGTGACCCTCGAGCTGGCTCAACGCCGATTGGACGGGGTTGGATCGCTCCAGGGCCTGAAGGGTGTTGGTCCAATCGGGGAGGGCGCTTGTCAGGTCGGCGGAGATCGCCGTGTCCGCACCCACCGCCATGAGACCGGCGGTCGCGATGACGAGCGCACCGAATGCGCGCGTGGCCCAGCCGGCGGTCGAACGCAGGCGGAGCCGACCGATCAAGGCGCGTCCTCCCTGCGCGATCGCGAGCAGGGGAAGCCCCGCGCCGATCGCGTACGCGACCACCAGGACGAGCGTCGAGCCTGAGCCAGGAGTCGTAACGGCCAGGCTCGTGATGGCGCCCAGGATCGGGCCGGCACAAGGGGTCCAAACGAGCCCCAGACCGAGACCCGTCATGAGCCCGCCAACGACACTGGCGTGCTTTGGCTCGGTTGGCTGTCCGAGCGTGAAAGTACTGCTCGATCGACCCATCAACCGCCCGCCCACTCCCTGCAACCTGACGGTCGCTCGCTCCCAGATCTGGTTGACAGCGGGGACGAGCAACGTCAGGCCGAAGATCGCGATGACCGCAATGGCCACGTCCCGAAGCGCCGAGCTTGGGAGATGGAGTGCCGAGATGACCTGGACGCTCGCCAGCGTGAAGAACGAGAAGCTCGCGATCAGGCCGACGATCACCAGATACGGCCGTCGCCGATCGCCGTCCGCGCCGGTCGCGAGCACGACCGGCAGGATCGGCAGAACACACGGCGACACCGCGGTGACGAGGCCAGCGACGAACGCCACGAGTACGAGCAGCAGCATGGGGTTACCTCGGCGTGCGCGGACGCCCGGTTAGCGACCAGGGCAGAGCTGGACTTCTCGCTACTTGCCGGTCGGCGACGGGCTTTCCATCATGGCCGACGGGCTGGCCATCATGGCCGACGGGCTTTCCATCATGGCGGACGGGCTGGCCATCATCGCCGACGGGCTTTCCATCATGGCCGGCGGACTGGCCGAGGCGCTGGGCTGGGTGCAGGCAGCGGCGGCCAGGCCCACGAGGAGCGCCAGCGAGGCGAAACCGGCGGCGATTCGCTTGTGTCGATGCATCTTGCTTCTCCATTTGGTGCGGCGAGATGCGTGCGACGATGGAGAAGTTCCGTGACACGCCGATGACAAGCCGGTGACGCATCGATGACGACGCGAGAGAGCTCGCCCAGTGGTCGGCGAAGACCGGACGGTGTCTCAGAGTCGTCGCGCGCCTGTCATCGTCCCGTCACAGAGGAAGTCGATCCTCGGGTCTCGGCTCGGGAAAGGCCCGAGCGGCATGGAGGAAAGACCCGATGACCCACCGACGTTTGCCCGTTCTGGTAACAGCGGCCGCGATTGCCGTGGCGCTCGCGATCCCAGGCGTTGCCAGCGCCCACAGCGATCCCGCCGGTTTCGTCTACACCGAGACGAACGCCACCGCGGGCAACTCGATCCTTGCGTTCACTCCGTCGGCGGACGGCCAACTTAGTTCAATCGGCTCGTTCTCGACCCACGGAACCGGCACCGGCGCCGGACTCGCCACCCAAGGCGAACTCGTGCTAAGCACCGACGGCAACTGGCTCCTGGCGGTCAACGCCGGCAGCAACGATGTGAGCCTGTTCCGCGTCCGCGACAACGGCACGCTCGTCTTCTCGGACAAGGCGGTCACCGGCGGCACCGATCCGGTAAGCGTCACGACGTACGGCAATCTGGTGTATGTACTCGACGCAGGTGGGTCCGGCAACATCGCCGGATTCCGGCTTGATGACGGAAGGCTGCATGCCATCGCCGGATCCATTCGGCCGCTCAGCGGCAGCGGTACGAACCCGGCCGAAGTCGCGTTCAGCACCAACGGCAAGTTCCTCGTCGTTACTGAGCGGGCGACGAACATGCTCGACGTCTACGCGGTGAGCGATGGTCGAGCCGGCACACCGGTCACTTCCGCTTCGTCCGGCCCGGTCCCTTACGGCGTCGCCTTCGATCTGCGGAACCATCCGATCGTGTCCGAAGCCGCCAACAGCACGCTTTCGTCGTATCGACTGAGCAGCTTGGGCGCAACGGTCATCTCCGCGAGTGTTCCAACGGGCGGCATCGCCGCCTGCTGGGTCGCCGTGACCCCCAACGGTCGCTGGGCCTTCGATAGCAACGCCCACGGCGGCACGATCAGCTCGTTCAGCGTCGCCTCGAGCGGTGCGATCGCGCTCGTGCATTCGGTCGCCGCGAACACCGGAGCGGGCAGCGCACCGCTCGATCTCGGCGTGACCAACAACGGCCGGCTCCTCTACGTGTACTTGGCCGGCACCCACACGGTCGCCGGCTACTGGATCGGAAGCGGCGGAACCCTGACGGCAATCTCTGGCGGCCCGGTGCTGCCGGCGAGCGCCAGCGGCCTCGCGGTCTCCTGACCCATCCTCGGTGAGCCGGGAGGCGCAACAAGCTTCCCGGCTCACTGCCTTTCGCGACCTATCGGAGGCTGAAATGGACGGGCGAATCTACGATGAGCGCATGTCCGCGCCCAAGCCTCCGATCCTCGTCGTGGACGACGACGCCAAGATCGTGCGCCTCGTCCGTACATATCTGGAACGCGAGGGTTTTCGCGTCGTGGAAGCGGCCGACGGCAAGTCGGCCCTGGCAGCAATCGCGCTCGAGGCTCCGGCCCTCGTCGTGCTCGACTTGATGCTGCCCGAGGTCGACGGGCTCTCGATCGTCCGGGCGGTCCGCCGGACCGACCGAACGCCGATTCTCATGCTGTCGGCCAGAGGAACTACCGAAGATCGGATCGAGGGGCTCGAAGCCGGCGCGGACGACTACCTNNTGTCGGGCAACCCGCTCGAACTGACCGCTCAGGAGTTTCGTCTGCTCGTCACACTCGCCGACGCGGACGGACGCGTGCTCTCCCGCGAACAGCTGCTCGACGCCATCTATGGTCAGGGCGAGGCATTCGTGCTCGATCGGAGCGTCGACGCGCTCGTCAAGCGACTTCGCCAGAAGCTCGGCGACGACGCGGATGAGCCGCGCTACATAGCGACGATCCGTGGGGTTGGGTATCGGATCGCCGCAGCCCGGGTGGTGGTCGCATGAGATCGCGGTTGACGGGCGGCCTCGGATTTCGGATCGCTTTCGCAGCCATCGTCGTGGCCCTGCTCGCCGTCGGAATCGTGGCGGTCGGCACGCTGGTCCTGGGCTCGCAGGCATTTCTCGATCTGATGACCGCGGACGGTCATCCGGCGAGCGAATCGCAGGCGATGTTCGATGAATCTGTCGGGCGCGTCGTAGTCATGGCCCTGGGCATCGCGGTTCTGGCCGCATTCGGGCTCGCAGTCCTGCTGGCCAGTCGGATCGCCCGTCCGCTTCGCAGAGTCGGACTGGCTGCCAAGCGCATCGCCGACGGCGACTATCGAGCGAGAGTGCCACGCGACGGGCCGAGAGAAATTGCCGATCTGGCGGAAACATTCAATGAGATGGCCGCCGCACTCGAGGAGCAGGAGCGGCTGCGCCGGGAGTTCGTGGCGAACGCGGCCCATGAACTCAGGACCCCGCTTACGAACCTCCAGGGTTACCTCGAAGCCCTCCGCGACGAAGTCATTCCCGCGGACCGCGAGACGTTCCAATCGCTGTGGGAAGAAGCCGAGCGCCTCGTGCGGCTCGCTCGCTCACTGGATTCCCTGCCGGATCCCGCGACCGCTGGCATGCAACGTGAGCTAGTAGAGGTCGACCTTGCCGCGGTGGGGAGGGCTGCCGCCGATCTCGCGGCCCCTGGGCTCGCTGCCGCCCGGCTCGAATTCCAGGTGGAGCTCGCGCCGTCCTTGCCCGTTCTCGCCGATCCGGACGGACTCAAGCAGGTGATCGGCAACCTTCTTCAGAACGCACTCCGCTACACGCCACCACCAGGAGTAGTGCACCTTCGAGTCGAGCTGCGCGATCGCGTCGTTCGGGTCGAGGTCTCGAACAGCGGGCCCGGCATCCCTCCCGCGGACCTCCCGCACGTTTTCGAGCGGTTCTACCGCGTTGAGAAGTCCCGAGACGCTGCTCGGGGCGGCGCGGGCATCGGCCTAGCAATCGTCCGTGAGCTCGTCACATCCTTCGGCGGCACCGTCGGGGTCGCTTCGGCCGGGGGCCGCACCACGGTCTGGTTCGAAATCCCAGCCGTCGCGTCTCGCCGGGTCGTCAAGGCGCCGAGGACCGAGGTGCCGTCGGCGTCGAGCTGAGCCAGGCGGACGTTCCTAACGAGCCCGTCCAGGGCAGTCCCGTATGGGCACCGAGGCGGACCGGGATTTCGACGGCCCTGGGCACCGAGCTTCTGGGTCGCCGTCCGCCTTC
>PMKN01000067.1 GCA_003158675.1 Chloroflexota bacterium
CAGATCGAGGCCATGACGATGGGCTCTCGCATCGCGGTCATGAACGAGGGCCGACTGCAGCAGGTCGGCACGCCGCAGGAACTCTACGACCGGCCGATCAACAGGTTCGTGGCAGGCTTCATCGGCAGCCCGGCTATGAACTTCACCACGGTCGAAGTCTCGGGCACCGGTGACGCAATCCAGCTTACCGGCCCGAACATCACCATCCCGCTGCCGACGCAGTTCCGCGATTCGGCCGGCGCGGCCGGCCGCACGCTCATCGCCGGTTATCGGCCCGAGCACTTGCAGCTCGGCGCCGTCGGCGGCACGACGGCCGTGGTCAACGCCAAGGCCGAAGTCGTCGAGTACCTCGGCAACGAGGAGCTGATCCACGCCAGTGGCGCCGGCCGCGACATCGTCGCGATCGTCGACTCGGCGTTCCGCGTCCGCCCGGGCGACATGCTCGAGTTGCGCGTGCCGCTCGAGAAGATCCAGCTCTTCGACCCCGACACCAACTTCTCCCTCTCATTCGGACCCGTCACCGCCTGACCGTCCGAGACAACTAACCAACGCCCCGGCAACTTTGCCGGGGCGTTGGTTGTTAACCGAGCTATGACCGACTCTCCCGCTCGCCGCAAGCCTCGCCGCACCCCGACGGGTCAGCCCGCGCTCGACTCGATCCTGTCGGACCTCGTTAGGGCCGACAGCGAGCTCGAAGATCGAATCGTCAGACGCGAGCCCATTTACCGCGGCCGCTACATGGTCCTCGAGAGGGACGCCATCGTCCGGCCGGACGGTGCCGAATCGTGGCGCGACGTGGTAGTCCACCCAGGCGCCGTGGTGATCGCCCCGCTCGATTCACAGGGACGGCTGATTCTGGTCACCCAGTACCGCGTCCCTGCGGGCGGCGTGCTGCTGGAGTTGCCCGCCGGAACGCTGGATGTCCACGACGGCGTGGTCGAG
Source organism: Chloroflexota bacterium (assembly GCA_003158675.1). Classification (GTDB taxonomy): domain Bacteria; phylum Chloroflexota; class Limnocylindria; order Limnocylindrales; family CSP1-4; genus Fen-1039. The sequence continues at coordinate 943 of PMKN01000067.1, forward strand.
GACTCGACGGTCGCGGCTCATCGCGAACTCGAGGAGGAAACCGGGTATCGCGCCGGGAGGATGGAGCCGCTTGGTGGCTTCTACAGTGCACCCGGCTTCCTGACCGAGTATCTCTCGCTGTTCCTGGCAACGGACCTGTGGCTGGCAGGGGCCGACCGCCTGAGCCCGGACGAGGACGAGCGGATTAGGATCGTCCCGCTCGATTGGCGCGAGGCAGTGTTGGCTGTGGAAGCCGGCGTCATCGAGGACGCGAAGTCGGTCGCCGGGATCCTGCGGCTCGCCCGACGCCTCGAGGCTGGGGGGATCTGAGCCAGTTCAGCGAACCTCACCGCTACGGTCGCGAACGGCTCACTCCGCCTCGGCTTCGACCCGTTTCAGAGCTCGCAGGTATGCCGAGCTGGCGGGATTCATCGCGACCGCGAGTCGCAGGTGTGTGCGAGCCTCGCTGAGTCGGCCCAGCCGCTCCAGACTGAGGCCCAATCCCAGGTGGCCGTAGTGGGCGGACGGATCTACATCCAGAAGCGCGGCGAACGCTTCCTCGGCGCGGGCGTGCTGACCACTGTTGTAGTAGGCGCGGGCGAGGGCCTCGAGAATCGAGCCCTTGCCGGGCTCCAGCCGGGCGGCACGTTCCAGCACGACCGCGGCCTGAGCGTGGTGCCGCCCGCTCAGCAGCTCATTGCCGCGCCGCAGCAGTTCGAAGGCGGTCTCGCGCTCGTCGCCAGGTCCGGCGGGGTCGGGCAGATCAGGCATCCAGCCGCTCTTCGGGCGGGGAGGCGGACGTCCCTCGCCCATCCTTCGGACGGCGCCCGGACCGGGTCCAAACGAGCAGCGCCAACAGCAGCAGCACCCCCGCGATCCCCGCGGCCGTGCCCAGGATCCGGATCTGCCCGATCCCCTTGGCTCCAGCCCATGCGGCCCGGGCTGATTCTGCGAGCGATGCGGCTCGATCGGCGTTGCCATCGGCAAACGCTTGCCTCGCGGCAGCGAGCAGGGAGCTGGGATCGTTGCCAAGAAGGCCCACCGCCCCGGCCGCTCCGTGGCTGTCAGCCTGAGCCTGTCGCGCCGACGCCATGGCGCTCAGGGCCGACAGCTCGCGCGTCGCCTCCGCAAGCGCCGCGGGCGTCCCCTGCGTCTGAAAGGCTGTCCTGAGCGCCCCCGAAGATGGCAAGTCCTCGACAGCCTCGGCCGCCGCGATCTGCTGCCTGTCGTCGACGATCGTGGGGACCTGGCCCAGAAGCAGCCTCGCCGCCCCGAAATCCAGGCACCCATCGCCTGGCGGATGTCGGGCGGTAGATCCCAGCCGACGAGGACCTGCATCGACTTGTACTGGGCGCGGGTGACATCGCGGTCGTCCAGCTGGGCGGCCTGCGACGGGCTGACGACCCAGTGCCGCCAGATCGCGGTGAAGGTTTGGCCCGTCGCCAGTTCGAGGTAGTCGAGCAGGCGACGCCAATCGGTCGGGCCGGTTGCCGCGGAGCCCGAGCCCTGGGCCTCGGTTCCCGGGTACGGCGACTGGTGCGACGCCGCCATCGTCCACGCCTGGCGAAGCCCGTCCATGCCTGCGGCCGCCGCCACGTCCCGAGCCATCTGCAGACTGGCGCCGTAGAAGTAGGCCTCGGTCGCCGTATTGGGCAAGCCGGAGCTCGTCCACTCGTTCAGAGGAGCGGCGACGCCGAGAAGCTGAGCGCTGAGTGTGGGCGAGTGGTCCGGCAAGCCGAGCTTCAGGATGGCCGCCTCGGCGTAGTACGACGCGAATCCTTCCTCGATCCAGCGATCAGAGGTCAGATTGGCGTTGAACCACATATGGGCCGCTTCGTGCAACACCACGACGGGGTCGGCGAAGTACGACACCTTGACCGTACCCGAAGCCGGATCGTATTCGCCGCTGAAGCCTCCGATGCCCTGGGTCGTCGTCTCCTCCACAGTGAGCGACCGGATTGCCGGATCGCCCAGGCCGATTAGCTGACGCAGGATCGGATAACCGGACGAAAGGATGCCGCTTACCTGACTCGCCCAGGCCGGATCGTCGGCCCAGTACCGCAACGTCACCGGAATCGGCCCCAGGGCGATACCGGTGGTCAGGAAGTCGGCGTCGGGCACGTTTCGCGAGGCGCTGAACCAGGCGTCGAGCGCCGTCGCGTCTGGAACGATGCCGGATGAGAAGACCGTTTGATCCGAGCGGTCCGTCGCGCCGGTCAGGGCCCCAAACTGCTCCGTGGCGGTGAAGCCCGCCGGAAAGACGACTGAGACCGAGCTGCCGGGCGTGCTGGGGCTACCGAACGCGGTCACCGGGAACGAAACGACGTCGTGGCCGATGCGAAGGTCGCGGTCCGTGGAGCCGCCGGCGTCAACCAGATCGAACGTGAACCCAAACGACACGCTCTGGCCCGAGTACAGGCGCTGCTCGAAGGCGACCTCGACACCGACGCCGGACGCGGTCGTGGCGTTGACTGTGACCGGCAGCGAGTCGCCGTCGAGATCTGTGGCGGCGAATGCGGCCGTGGAAGGCGGCAGCGTCAGAGCCAGCCCCGAAAAGTAGTAGCGCCGGCCTCCCGTATCGACGGCGTGCGACGTCGCGGTCACCGCCAGTGCGACGTGGACGCGGGCATTGGCCGGATCGACGGTCCACGTGCCCGTCGATATGTAGGAGAGGCCAGACTGCCCGGTGTCCGCGGCGGCCGGCGCCGCCACCCGCAAGAGAGTGGCGGCCGCCGCGAGAAGCAAAGCCGCGGCCAGTCCTCGAGCGGATGAGCAGACGCCTATCATCACTTACCTCGAAACCGAGACGGCCGCCACGGAGGCACCGGCTGAGACCCAGCGGTGCCTACCCGGGCTCAGTCGTGCACTTCCCCGGCGGCACGCAGTATCTCGGCGCCACCGTTTCCGGCGGCACCGCTGACGCCAGCCGTCTGGTGGGGCGGCTCCAACACCGAACCGGCCCCCGGCTCTCGCGCGCTTGACGTATCGCCGGTCGCCGCCCTGACGGTAGAGCGCACGGCTCGCTCTCGCGGCCGCTCGATCGTTGACCCGCTGCGGACAACCCGCGACGGGAAGTCAGTTGCTCGCACGCCTTCGCCGATCAGGACGTTGCGGCCGATCCGGACTCCGCGAGGGATCACCGCCCGCTTGCCGACAACCGTGATGCCCGTGTTCAGGCGACCGGGCTCGCGGCGGTTGACCTCGTCGAAGTCCGTGCCCTCCCCGATGATCGCCCCCGGCCCAACGGCCACCTCTTTGTCGAGGATCGCGCGGTCGACGACGGCGCCGGGTCGGATGATCGTGTCGAAGAGAACGATGGAGTCGCGCACCACAGCGCCGACGTCGACGACCACGCCGGGCGACAGAACGGAGTTGACCACCGAGCCGTTGATCACGCAGCCGTG
>PMKN01000050.1 GCA_003158675.1 Chloroflexota bacterium
GGAGTCTTGGCTGACGACGGGGCGCAGAGCATGCGGGTGTCCGCTACACCATGAGTGAATGGCGTCAGGCATCGGCGTCCACGAGCGGCGGGTCGACTGGGCACGCCTCAGCCAGGAAGCCTAGCCTCCTGCTGGCTTGGATGTGTCTCCCGGTTGGGCGGCCTCACTGAGTTCAGCAGAGACGATCGCTTCGGCTGCTTTGATCAGTCCGCCAGGGGCGCCGGAGTCGCGCAGAAACTGAACGTCGCCAGGCTGGACTCGTCGGTTTGCTGATGTCTGCTCACTGACGATGTGAATATGTCTGCTTGAGATTCCATGGTCGGAGCGCCCAAATACCTTCACAACACAATCCCGTCTCTCTCACACCACTGCGCGAATTGCTCTCTGACGAGATAGACCTGACCTCCCACGTGTGGGACTGCTTTCACCATCGCGGAGAGACATCCCGTCGCCTTGCAGTCGACCGACATGATGCCGACCAATCGCTCCTCTCCGTCGGGGTCTTCGATCCTCAGTGGGATGGCCCAGACCGCGGCATATGCTTTCGAGCGATCGTCCTCTATCCATGACATGTTGAGCCTTGCGTCCGGCTGCAGGCTGTCGAAAGCTTGCTGGCTCAGGCCATGCAACGGGGCGAGATCGACGATCAGTTCCTCGTCGCGCTCCCAAGCCTGCCCGATCACGCCCTTCCCCCGAGTCCAAACAACGCGGGTCTTCTGGCGGGGTTCGATTGGGCAATGGAGGATCCGCCGCAGGCGTGGTCGTTCGCTGTCCGTCGGTACGAGCCACACCGAGGCACCGAAGGAGTCGAGCGGCATCGCCGTCTGCTGCGAGACAGCGACAAGGAGCCAGCGACACGCGGTGTCCAGGAGGTACTTCCGCTCCTCCTTTTCGAGATCGCGCCGGAGCCGAGCCTTCTCTCGGTCCGCTTCTTGGGTGACTTGCCGGATCGTTATCTCTCTGTCGAGGACTCGCTCCTGCAGCCACCCGATGCGTCGTGCGGAACCAATCAGGGCTAGGGAAGGGAGTGCGACGAGGAGCCACGTCCAGGTTGACCAGAAATCTGCGCTCGGGATCGACCAGAGCTTGGCGGCTGCCGCCAATGGGTACCCGACCGCCGCTGTCACGACGAGCCACAGACCTATGCGGGCAGATGCCTTGCGGATCGCGAGCCGATCTTTCGGGTCCTCGAGATCTGGCCACCGGTGCTTGCGTGGACCGGGTCCGGGACCGACCTGGGTAGTCCCCTGGTCCGCCATACACTGTCCCCCCTGTGACTGCCTTTGGCGAAGTGTACGTGGAGGTCATGCGGCCCGCCTTGCCATTTCGTAGGCATGAGCGTAGGTCCCGGGGCTCGAGGCCGCGAGTAGACGAATAGATGGCCAGGTCCCAGTGCCCGCCCGCACCATCATTAAGAGCGCCCCGTGGTCTGGCTGAGGTGGGCGGCCAGTTGAGGGCGGAGCTTCGTCCGCACCCAGGCGTTGGCGATGTCGAGCGACCGCCGGCCCTCCCCAAGCTTCTCCAGAGCGTTGGCCTTGGCCGGCTCCACGAGATCGGCGACGAGTTCCGTCGTCCGGCGGGCGAGCGCCTCGCGGTCTGGAGTAGGAGCGGCCCGGGCGCCGTCGAGGTCGGCCATACGGACTGCCATGTTCGCGATCGACTGGGTGCTCCGTACCTGCTCCTCCCAAGTAGCTGCTAAGTCGGGGAAGAGTGCGCCATGGCCATCGAGGTAGCGCTCCTCCACAAGCCTGCGAGCCTCACCGTTGGCCAGTAGCTCATCGACCCGGAACAGGAGCAAATCGCGCAGACGGCCCAGGTGTTCGATGTCGCCAGCGTCAGGCTTCTCCCGATCGGTCACCAGCGCCACCCGGGCCGACAGAGCGGCGTCGATCAGGGCCTCGCGATCGAGCAGCTCGTGGGTCACTACGTAGATGCGCAGCACCAGCTCGTAGCGAAAGACGGTCTCGCGTAGGGCGCCTCGGACCGCGGCATCGACGACTTCGGGCCGTTTGCCCCGCAGGCTCGCCCGGACTCCGGCATCGGCGTCGCGGCAGAGACGATCGATCGGTTGGCGGTCGCCGGCCTGATCCAGTAACGAGGCGACGTAGGGTTCCAGACTCCCATAGGCATGCGCTTCGGCCAACCAGCGCAGGACGAGCTGGGTGGGCGAGAGCGCTTCGTCGATCTTGGACAGCCGTCGTTCCAAGGTCATCGGGATGCCTCCTCTGGGAAGGCGGCATCGTCGTTGGACCGTGTCTGACCGACGGCCGCTTCCAGGGTGGCCAGACGTTCCTCGAACTCGCCGACCTTGAGTAGGTTGGTGGCGGCGACAGCAGTGGAGATGAGCGCCCGCAGACGCGGCACACCGTTGTCCATGGCCAGGCCATCGGTGGAGACGATCTGGAGGAGGCGTCGTATCCCGGCCACGGTGTCCAGACCCGGCAGGTCGTAGGCGACCGCAATCGTGCCTTCCTTGCGCCGGCGCAGACCGCCGAGTCGCCGAGCTTCGGCCGCTTCTGCCGTCCGCTCGGGGTCGTGGGCGAAGCAGTACGGACGGTCGCGCTGTGGCCCTGCCCGGCAGCGGGAGCCGTCGGCCATCACGAACTCACAGGTCCGGGAGGCTACCATCGGGCTAGCTCTGGTAGCTCAAGGCGCGTTGGTAGCCCTAGCACCATCTCGCCATGGTGTGGGGACCTAGCCATCGATCCGCTCCGCAACATCCCCGCTGAATCGCTCGAAGCGGGCCAGGACCACGTCGGCATAGCGGGGATCGAGTTCGAGAGCAGCGCAGCGCCGGCCGGTCCGTTCGCAAGCGACCAGGGTGCTCCCGGAGCCTGCGAACAAGTCCAACACCAAGTCTCCTGGCTCCGAGCTGTTGGCGATCGCGCGCTCCATTAGAGGAAGGGGCTTCATGGTCGGGTGGAGAGGCGCGTCGCTGGGCCGCGCGATCTCCCAGACATCGTCCTGGTCGCGATCGCCGCACCAGTGGTGGATTGCGCCTTCTCGCCAGCCGAACCAGATGGGTTCGTATGCCCGCTGGTAGTCGGCTCTCCCGAGGACGAACCGATCCTTGCGCCAGATGAGGGTGTCGGACCAGTGGCCGCCCTCTTCGGCGAGGACTCGTGATACCAGCGGGAGCTCCTTGCTGCTCATGCAGACGTAAATGGCGCCCTCGACCGAGGCGAGAAGGGTCCGTCCCCAGGCTCGGACGAAGACCTCCCAGGCGATCGGGTCCATGGAGTCGTTGGCGATGCGGCGCTTGCGGGCTCCTCGCTGTTGGCCGCCGTGGTCGCCGAGGCTCACGTTGTATGGCGGGTCGGTGAACGCCATCGCCGCTCTCGCTCCACCAAGAAGTCGCTCCACGTCCTGCGGCTTGGTGGCGTCGCCGCAGAGAAGCCGGTGTTCGCCAAGAGCCCATAAATCGCCGGGCTTGGACCGCACGGTCCGGGCGGCATCTTGAAGGGCGGTGTCGAGATCGAAGTCCTCGGCTCGTTCGCGTTTCTCGCGGGTCTCCAGAGAGCGGAGCAAATCTCGAATCTCGTCCTCCCCAAAGCCAGAGAGCGAGAGGTCAACGCTCGACCCGAGGTCGGCGAGGAGCCTCGCCAGGAGCTGCTCGTCCCAGGAGCCCGAGATCTTGTTCAGGGCGAGGTTCAGCAGACGCGCTTGCTCTATAGATAGATCGAGGTAGGTCACAGGGACCGTGACCAGTCCGAGCCGTCTGGCGGCGAGCAAACGCTGGTGGCCACCGATGACGGTTCGGTCCTCTCGGCGGGCCAAGACCGGCTGAACGAAGCCGAACTGGCGGAGGCTGCGCTCAAGGGCGTCAAGCTCCTCCTCGCTGATCCGCCGAGGGTTCGCGGGGTCCGGACGAAGGAGATCGATGGGGACTTCCTCGACAGACAGAGAGGGCAGGGGAGTAGAGATCGTCATGGGGCTACCTCAGGAGTCGAGCAGATCGGGCAGTGCCAGCCGTAGCCATCTCGGAAGTGGTGGAGTTGGTGGGCCTGGTAGTCGGAACAGGAGACGGACTCCGCCTGGACCACCGAAGAACCGACCGCCGAACCTATAGGTTCGGTTCGGCGTTCGGCGGTGACTTCGTCACGGGATGGTCCTGATCGCCGAGCGACCGCCGAAGACACTTGTTCGGCGGTGTTCGTCGGTTCGGTGATCAAGCCGGCCGGGTAGATGTGCTTTTGGCGTCTGGCGCCCACGTTCACGCTCATCACGGAACCATCTGACTCGGCCTCTGCGACGTAGTTCGAGGCGGTGTCCTTGGACACTCCGAGCGCCTGGCCAAGTTCGGCGAGGGTCATGCCGGGGTTGGCTTGGATCGCTGCGACTACTTCGGCAAGCGGGATCTTGGCGCCCTTGCCGGCGTCCGCGTCTGTGGGTTCGACGAGCAGTCCACTACGCTTGGTGACTATCACGCGCCGCTCTCGGCGAACTCGCTTGCGCACCGTCAGGCGGCAGCGTTCTAGGCTCTTGCCATCGTTCTCCTGGAGCACGACCACGTCGCACCAGCGACCCCACTCGCCCAGGACATCGGAGATGCGCCGATCGCCTCGCCCAGTGGGCTTTCGGCAATGAACGACCAGTACGACCGAAAGAGCCGGGTAGGCGGCGGTCATTGCTCGCAGACCGCCGTAGACCTCCTGGATGGCTGCGCCCCATGGATCGACCTGGGTGGCGCCGGTGGCCGTGTCGACCACCATGAGAAGCGCCTGGTGCCCGCGGAGCCAGTCGGTTATCCAATTCCGCCATTCGGGCACCGTGAGTGCGGGCTTGCCCCCGGCTGCTGTCATCAAGGGCAGCCGGAAGTAGCGGTCCGTCAGATCGCCGCGTTCTAGTCCGAGCGACGCCAGCACTGTCTGCTCACGCAGGAAGTCGTCATCGGAGTGCATCTCGGAAAGCACGAGGACCGGGCCGTTCTGAGCGACAGGCCAGGTGCCGGCGAACGAACCGCCCGCCACTGCGAGTCGGATCGCCAGTTCACCATCTACCGCAAACGACTTGCCCGAACCCTCCTCGGCGGCCCAGACGATAATCCGACCTGGTCGAACCAGATCCTCAACGTACTCGGTGTTGCCGAGGTCCGACAGGACAGCCACGCCGCGGTCTTCGGGCAATGGCCAGGCGTTGGCCTGCATGGGCTCCGCCTTGGCGGCAGCCAGTGTCGCCGCATTGATGAGGGCCTCGGGGTCGCCACCTGTCTCCAGGTAGTCGACCGCGTCTCCATGGTCTGGAGCATCGGCCCAAACGATCCGACGAACATCGGCGGCAATGCCTGCGAGGCCGGCTCCGACCCGCTCCATGTGTGCCCGGCCAACGTCGTCGGCATCGGGCCAGAGGATGACGTTCCGCCCGGTTAGCTCCGCGAGGGCGGCATGTCCTGGTGTTGCGGCGGCGCCAGTTACTGTGCCGACTGCGGGGATGCCCGCTTCGTGCAGGGCGTCCGCTGCCTTCTCGCCTTCGCAGACGACCACGATCGCCCGACCGTCGAGGCGCTCGATTCCGTACAGGGGGAGATCGGCCAGGGCCTGACCCCCGAGTCCCTTTGCCCCATCAGCCTGCTCCCACCACATCTGCTTTCCGTCGTGGTTGTCGACACGGCAGTGGACCGCGACAAGCTCGCCGGAGGCGTCGCGGATCTCGTATCGAGTGATTCGGAAAGGCGAAGCGACGGGGGCCAGGTTCATGCGGTTACCAGCTCCCGGGGTTGCCGGCCCACCGGCAGCTCAATCACTCGGCGCACGGTGGTGTAGTCGAAACTCGCAGGGATGCCCGTGCGGCCACGCCGGGCAGGGCGACGGTCGTTGCCGCTGTCAGCCTGCGGCGGTCGATCGGTACGCCGGACGAATCTCGGGGCCCCTCCGCGATCGAATCGACCTGTGGGTGCACATGCCACGCGTGCGACCGGAGGAGTACGTGAACCATGCCAGCCCCGAGGGCTCCGTCGAGGTGGCCCGGCGGATCGCGGTCGCGGGTAGCAGGCAGGTGGAGCGTCAGGGATGCCCAAATGCGCGCCTCAGCGGTCGTGCGCTGCGCTGGTCCTGTGCCCTGAGCGGAGCCGCACAGGCGCAGGCAATCCGCCTGGCGGATCTCGAAGGGTGGTCTGCGCGCGGGACCGAGCGACTCCTGCGAGTGGCTAGAACGATCGCGGATCTCGCCGGCGTGGAGCGTGTTCATAGCGAGCACCTTGACGAGGCGGCTCGGTTCCGGTCTCCATCGCGCCAGAGCGATGGCACCCGGGCGGCGGGTTGACCGATGCTTGGAGTCCAGGCCGCAGGCTCAATGACGCCGCCTCGTCAGCCTCATCGCGCACTGAGCGTGTGTGAAGGGTTATCTGCGTCGCCACGGGCTGGGCTGTCCTCCGGAAGCGCGCATGACGCCGGCGAGGCGTCTGCGCTCGACGGCGGCAGGCAACCTGAAGAACGGTTCGTCGACGATGCGCCGGAGCGCGATGCCTGGGTCGCGCTGCTGACGGTTCCCGGACTTGGGCCCGTCGCGTTCGCGGGGTTGCTGGCAAGGTTCGGATCGGCGAGGGCCGTCTTGGACGCGGCCGTCGGTACGAACGATGACGTCGGTTCGTCCCAGGCGATGGCCGCCTTGGGCGCCGATCTGGCGGGAAGGATCAGGCACCAGATCGCCGAAGCGGATCGGACGATCTCCGTCGTGCGTTCGTTGGGTCTCAAGGTCGTCACGCTCGACAACCCGGAGTACCCGGACCGGCTGAGGCTGGTCGAGATGCCTCCGCCTCTGTTGTTTGTTCGAGGATCGACCGCCGCACTCAACGCGCCATCCGCAGTGGCCGTGGTTGGCACGCGACGCCCTACCGACAAAGGGCGGATGATCGCCGGCTGGATCGGCTCGGCACTGGCGCGCGCCGGCTCGGTGGTGGTGTCGGGGCTTGCGGTCGGCATCGACGGCGCGGCCCACTCGGCAGTGGTTGGCGAGGGATTGCCTACGGTGGCGGTGCTCGGCGGTGGGCATGCCAGGCTATTTCCGCAGGCCCATGAGAGGCTGGCTGACGCGATCGTGGAGGCCGGTGGTGCAATCGTCGCCGAGTTGCCACCCGAGACGCCCGCTACGCGCGGCACGTTTCCGCGCCGGAACCGCCTTGTCAGCGGACTCTCCGATGCGACCGTAGTGGTAGAGGCGGGCCGCCGCAGCGGAGCGCTGATCACAGCGGGTTGGGCGCTCGAACAGGGCCGCGAGTGCTTCCTGGTCCCCGGGCCCCTCGACGCGCCGACAAGTGAGGGCTGCCATGCATTCCTGCGCGGCTTCCCCGGTCAGACGCGCGTCGTCTGCGGCGTTGCGGAACTCATCGAGGATCTCGGCTTGACGCCAGGGGTCGCAGCTTCCGACGAGGGCGGGTCGAGCGAAGAATCCCGGAGCCGTAATGGACGCCCCGGCCCGGTAGCGCCAGGTGCGAGCGTTAATGCCGTCCTGGCATCGCTCGGTCCGGTGGAGCGGTCAGTGGCCGAGTCGCTGGTGAAGGGGCCAGTCACGACAGATGAGCTGGCACGTCAATCGGGTCTTCCCGGAGCGACAATCTTGAGCGCAATCACGCTTCTCGAGTTGCGGGGGTTGGTCGTTGGCTCGTACGGGCGGTACATGCCCGCGGGTGCGCTCGCCCGCTGGCCCACGAACCGCAGCGCGGCCTCTCTGCCCGTAGTTGGGCCGCGATGAAAGGCCGCGGGCTCCTATCGGCGAGGGCCGGACGTCAGGTGGCGGCCCATTTGCCGATCTTCCGGGGTGGGTGGTAACCTGCCTCGGGGTTGCCAGGGTGGCCCCGAACAACGTCCGTCACTGGGAGACTGAGCATGCGACAGGTCGCTGCGGCAGTTCTCGAGGTTCCCACAGCGGGTTTCAGACTCGCCGCCAGGTTCGTGGGCCATTCGTTCAAGACGCAGCTCGTGATCGTCTTCGTTGCGGTGATGGTCGTGGTGAGTGGCCTGCTCGTCGGGCTGCCCACGAGCGGCACCGAGGCCAAAGCCCCGACCCCATACGACCCAGCGGTGCCGTCTGCGGTGCCGTCGGATCCCCTAGTGCAGCTCGCCGTCGGCGATCCCTATGTCATAGAGTTCACCAACCCGATGAACGAGAGCAGCGTCGCCAACGCGCTCACGATCACCCCCCAGGCGTCAGTGAAGCTGGTCTGGGATTCATCGAGCCAGGTGCTGTCCATCATGCCCACGCCATACTGGACGGCCTTCACCACCTACGCCGTGAGTGTGGCCGCGTCCGCCCTGGATCAATCGGGCATGCAACTCGGGACCGCGATCACGGGTCGGTTCAAGACGGGCGCGCTGACCTCGGGCACGATCACCGCCACACTCTCTGCCGACGGCCTCGTAGCACCCACTTCGGCATTCCAGATCACCTTCACCAGCCCTGTGAAGCTGGCCACCGTTCAGGCCCGCCTCGCGATTACCCCGGCCGTCACGGGCACGATCACGGGCGACGACCCGACGGACGCTTCGTCGCAGGTCTTCACCTTCACTCCCGATGACCCTCTGGCGGGCGGCACCAGCTACACCGTCAGCTTCGACGCGACCAACGCCACCGACGCCGACGGCGTGGCGCTTCTGCCCGTGGCTCCGCTGCAGGTGCAGACCATGGCCGCCCCCGCGGTGATCAAGTTCCGCCCGGTGGACGGCGGCTACACGACAGACCCCAACCAGGTCATTTCGGTGCGGTTCAGCATGCCGATGAACCGGTCGACTACCGCGTCCGCGCTCTCGGTCATCGTCAATGGCAACAGAGTCCGTGGCGCGATCACCTGGGCCGAGAACAACACCGTGCTCGTCCTCGATCCGACATCGAGACTGCCGGTCGGCAAGACGGTCTACATACGGATCTCGGCAACGGCTTCGGCTGCCACCGGTCAGCGCCTGTCGAAGGCCGTCTCCGCCAGCTTCACGGTCAGGAAGGCGACCGTCCGGACGATCCGTTGGTCCGGCGGCGTGGCATCGACGTCCGCGCCCTACCACGACGCTGAGTTGTACTACCTGCAGTTGATGAACTGCACGCGAACGGGCGGCTGGGTCACGGGTGGGGGCACGTGCAGCTCAGTGACTCACCACGTGCTCCCGGCCCAGGATCCGCTGGCGTTCTCCGCCGCGATTGCCAACGCGGTCGCTCGGCCGTACTCGAAACTGCAAGCGGATCGCGGCGTCCTCAGCCACTACCTTGTAGGTACGCCGCATTCGCGGATGGCATCCGCAGGCTTCCCGAGCGGTTCGTGGGGAGAGAACCTGGCCTCGCCGCCGTCTGCGTCGGCGTCGGGCATGATCAACGCGGAGTTGTACTTCCAAAACGAATACCGCTGCAGTAGGGGCCAGTGCGAGTTCGCCCACTACTTCAACATCATGGACCCATACTTCCACAGGGCCGGAATCGGAGTGTGGGTTTCCCATGGCCACGTGCGGCTGACCGTCGACTTCTACGGGTAGCGCGGCGTCGAACGGCCCCTCCGGCCCGTGTCCGAGCTCAGAATCGGGGCCGCAGGGCGGCTGCTAGCGGCCAGGCTAGCGCCTGATGCTAGACTCCCGCGGATGAGCGGCAACCTTGTGATCGTCGAATCGCCGGCCAAGGCGAAGACGATAGAGCGCTACCTGGGTCCCGGCTACACGGTGCTCGCATCGTATGGCCACGTCCGCGACCTTCCGGAGAACCCGGGCAAGAACCAGCTCGGCGTGGACGTGGAGCACGATTTCGCACCCGTGTACGAGGTGGTGGCCGATCGCAAGAAGCAGCTATCGGCGATTCAGAAGGCGGCCGCCAAAGCGGACCTGATATACCTCGCCACAGACCTCGACCGCGAAGGCGAGGCGATTGCCTGGCATGTCGCCGAGGCGGCCCACCTGGCGCCCGAGAAGACACGCCGCGTGACGTTCTCCGAGATAACGGAATCCGCGATCAAGCGCGCCTTCGCCGCGCCCCGCGCTATAGACACGAACCTGGTGGACGCCCAGCAGGCCAGGCGGGTCGTGGATCGACTCGTGGGCTACACCCTGAGTCCGCTGTTGTGGCGCAAAGTCAGGGCCGGCCTTTCGGCGGGCCGCGTCCAGTCCGTCGCCGTTCGCCTCGTCGTCGATCGGGAGCGCGAGATCCGGGCTTTCGTCGCCCGCGAGTACTGGACTTTGAAGGCGACCCTGCTCTCGCCCGACGGCTCGCCCTTCGAGGCCGACCTCGTCCGAATCGACGGCAAGAAGCCTGAGATCGCCGATGGCGAGATCGCCGAAGGCCACGCCTCGGCCATCAGGGCCAGCCGCCCGGTCGTGACCGAGGCTGCGGTCAAACGGACGAACCGTAACCCGGCACCGCCTTTCACCACCTCCAGCCTGCAGCAGGAAGCCAGTCGCAAGCTGGGCTTCTCGCCGAAGAGAACGATGTCGGCCGCCCAGCGGCTCTACGAGGGCATCGCCACCGACGAGGGCCAGGTCGGGCTGATCACATACATGCGCACGGACTCCGTGGCGCTGTCCAGCCAGGCGATGGCCGAGGCGGCGCGCGTGATCGAGGCGCGCTTCGGCGAGACCTACACAACTCCGCGTGGCCGTGCCTTCAAGACCAAGACCCGAAACGCCCAGGAAGCGCACGAAGCCATCCGCCCCACCTCGTTCTTCCGCGATCCGGATGCCGCTGCGGGGTTCCTCAAGAGCGACGAAGCGAGGCTGTACCGGTTGATCTGGCAGCGCGCTTTGGCCAGCCAGATGGCGGCCAAAGAGCAGGAGACGACCACGGTGGACCTGGCGGCCGACAGATACGGCCTGCGGGCCACGGCGACCCGGACCACCTTCGACGGCTTCTCCAGGGTCTACACCGAAGGGCACGACGACGTCGAGGAGGAGGCCGAGTGTCTGCTGCCGGCTCTGCGGCAGAAGGACCTCACCAGTGTTCAGAGCGTCGAGTCGCTCCAGCACTTCACCGAACCGCCTCCCCGCTACACGGAAGCGAGCCTGATCAAGGCCCTCGAGGAGCACGGTATCGGGCGTCCGTCAACGTACGCCGCCACGATTTCCACGATCCTAGACCGTGGCTACGTGAAGGTGACCGAGCGCAGGCTGTACCCCGAGCCAGTGGGGGAGGTTGTGACGGACCTGCTCGTCTGCCACTTCGGCGAGTTCGTCGACCTCGAGTTCACGGCCCGCATGGAGGACGACCTGGACGATGTCGCCAGCGGCAAACGGGCATGGGTCCCGGTCGTCCGCGGCTTCTACGCTCCGTTCCGGACTCGCATCGACGAGAAGACCAAAGAACTGCATCGCTCGGACTTCACGACTCGACCGTCCGAGGAGGTCTGCTCGCAGGGTCATCCCATGGTGATCCGCCTGGGTCGCTACGGCGAGTTCTTGGCGTGCTCGATGTACCCGGAGCACAAGGAGACTCGCGAGCTGCCAGGCGCCGGCGGAGCCGCTGTTGGGTTACCGGGGGCTGAAGTCGTGTCCCTCCAGCCGACGGCGGTGGAGTCCTGTCCCAAGTGCGGCGAGGAGGAAGGCGGCACGCTGGTCCAGAGGCGCGGCCGGTTCGGGCCATTCATGGGCTGCTCTCGCTACCCCGACTGCGACTACATCAAGAAGGAGGGGCCGCCTCCTCCGCCGCCCCTGGGGTTCACGGTGAAGTGCCCAACGTGCCACGAGGGCCAGCTCGCAACGAGGCGGGCTCGTCGTACCGGCTCGCTGTTCTGGGGCTGCTCGCGCTATCCGAAATGCCGATATACGACTTCGCACGAGCCTCTCGGCGCGGTCCATGACGTCGACGGCGGGCCAGTCGGGCGTGCCGGAGACACGGCCATCTGCCTGCTCTGCGGCGCGACCGTCGAGTTGCCGGCGGGCGAGAACATAGTCGGCAAGCGGCTGGCCGGCGGCGAGGCCAATCCCGCCGCTCTGACGAGGCAGGGCCCTGGCGGACGAGCGCCGCGTCGAGCCCGGGCGAGAGGAACGGGGAGTGGCGACGGGGCGCGCCCACCGGCTTCCCGCAAGAGCGCGCATACGCGCGCCGCGAGCGCGCGCCGAGCCGGATGACCTCGGGCGCCGGTCCTGGCGACAACGAGGCCGCCGGAGCGGCGGCCGACCCGACCGTAGCCGTCGAGAGGTTCCTGCTGGCGTTGCAGGCCAAGGGTTCCTCGGTCCATACGCTCCGGTCGTACCGTACCGCGCTCGAGCGGTATTTGAGCTGGTTGGACGCGCACGACCACGACTGGCGCTCCCCGTCGCGGGGCGCGTTGCGTGGCTTCCTCGTTTCCCTGTCGGAGGGCCACGGGCGGCGCACGGTGGCGCAGCGCCTCGCGGCGCTTCGATCGTTCTACCGGTACGCGGTGCGCGAGGACCTCGTGGCGGGCAACCCGCTCGCCGCCCTGGCGACACCGCGGCAACCCCGCCGACTGCCAGCTGTGCTGTCCGTCGCAGACACGGAGCGGCTGATCGACGCCGCCGGCGAGCGGGGGATCCACTCTCCGGCCGGAACAGCGCGCGCGGAGCTTGAACGCGCGCTGGCCATCCGGGACGTTGCGATCGTGGAGACTGCCTATGCCGCTGGCCTGCGCATCGGCGAACTGGCGACCGTGACCGTGGGCGCCGTGGACCTGCGCAGGGGCGAGGTTCGAGTGACGGGCAAGGGACGCAAGCAACGGGTCTCTCTGCTGGGCCGGCATGCGCGGGCGGCGCTAAGCGCCTATATCGAGGCGGCGCGACCGGTGCTTGGTAGACGTGGTTCCGGGGCCGATCCCGGCGTCCTGTTCCTCAACCATCGAGGCGGTGCGCTCGGAGCACGCGGCATTCGCTGGCGGTTAGAGCGCTTGCGCGTGGCGATTGGACTGCCGGAGGGCGTCTCGCCGCACACTCTGCGCCACAGTTTCGCCACACATCTGTTGGACGGCGGCGCCGATCTGCGGGTCGTTCAGGAGCTGCTCGGCCATGAAAGCCTGGCCACCACGCAGATCTACACCCACGTTTCGCCCGCTCGGCTGCGTGCCGCGTACACTGCGTCCCATCCGCGAGCAAAGACGCCGACGAACGCACCACACGCCGAGAGTCCGTCGTCCGATCCGTCGGCGAAGGAGCCGGGCGGGTAGCGCCCGCTGACGGATCGCCGCAACGCGTCGGTTCTTGGAGGCGCGGACTGAGCGCCAGTCGCGCTCGGATGCACGGAGGAAATGGATGCCTGAGCGGGTCACGACTCGGCGAGCGGCGCGGCCGAAAGCGGGCGCCGCTGCCGTGGGGGTTGTGAAGCCGGCGCCGGAAGTCTCGCTCTGGGATGACTTCGTGAGCCGGGCCAATCCGGGCTCGTACCTTCAGACCTCGGCGTGGGCCGAAGTGAAGGCGGCCAACGGCTGGCGGCCGATGCGGATGATGGTCGCGCCGGGCGCGGGCGCCGCGGGCTCATCGCCACGGCCCCCCGTTCCGTGCGACCCGGGCTCGTCGCAGGACGAGGAGGCCACCGCAGAGAGCGGCATGGAACGCGAGGTCGGCTACGGCGTCCAGGTACTGCTCCGGCACCCTCGGCTCCTTCCCTGGACGTTCGCCTATGCCCCGCGCGGCCCCGTCCTGGAGGCATGGGATCCCGCGACCGTCGACGCCTTCAGCTGCGACCTGCGCGAGGCCATCGCGTCGCTGGCGGATCGCGTCTCTCACGTGCGCATCGAACCGGAGATCGAGTTGAACGGCCCATCGGACGTGGACGGCGAATTGCGCCACGCCTTGCGCCACTCCGGGTGGCGTCCGGGAGTGCCCATTCAGCCGCCCCGGACGCGCCAGATCGATCTGGGGCCCGATGAGGCCGAACTCTGGAGCGGACTTCGAAAGAAGTGGCGTCAGTACGTCAACAAGGCCCGGACTGGCGGGATCTGCGTCGTGGACGCATCGATCGATCGACTGCCGGAGTTCTACTCGATCTACCAGGAGACGGCGCGTCGGGCGGGCTTCATCATCCGGACCTACGACTCCTATCTGGCCGTCTGGCAGGCGTTCGCGAAGCTCGGGATGGCCCGTCTGTTGATGGCCCAAGGCGCAGACGGCGAGGCTGTCGCCACACTCTTTGTGCTGCGAGTCGGCGACCGCGTGATCGAACCCTATGGCGGAATGACCGCCCTTGGCGCCGAGAGCCGTGCCAACTACCTGCTCAAGTGGGAAGCCATCCGGACCTCGCGCCAGCAGGGTGCCGCCAGCTACGACATGTGGGGCCTCTCTCACGAGGGGATCGAGCACTTCAAGAGCGGCTTCGGCGGCCGCGAGATACGTTACGTTGGGGCTTGGGATCTGGTGCTCGATCCTGTGGGTCGGTTGGCCTTCGACGCCGCCCAATCGATGCAGGACCGGGTCGGGAGGCTGCGCCACGGCATTCGCCACGTTCGTGGCGGCCGCCACGATGCGGAGGGCCGAGGGAGTCACGACAGCATGGATAGCGGCGCGTGACCGCCAAAGAGACCGACGACACTGCCGACGGCGTCGTCGCTTCCCGCGCGCTCGCCGATTTGCTCGTTGCGGCCGAGCCCCAGGGGTCGCGCCGTCTGGGTGAACTGATCGAGCGCCTCGAGGCCGAAGGCCGTCTGCGGATCGTTCGTCCGCCGGAGAGTGGCCCGGCGCCTACTGGCAAGGCGCCAGGATTGGGCATGGTGGGGTCGTTGGACGTTCGCGGCATCGCCTTCGACTCCCGGAGCGTGGACCCGGGCGCCCTGTTCGTGGCGATCCCCGGCGATCACGTGGACGGGCACGCGTTCGTCTCCGACGCGGTTGGGATGGGTGCCGTAGCCGCTATCGTGGAGACGGCGGTTGACGGCGTGGTGGTGCCGCAGATCGTGGTCGACCGGAGCCGGGCCGCTCTCGCCAGCGCGGCGGCCTGGTGGTATGGCGACCCGACCCGCGAACTCGGGATCGTTGGCATAACGGGCACGGACGGCAAGACCACCACCGCGTTCCTGGCCTCGGCCGTGCTCGAAGCGGCTGGCATCTCAACGGGCCAGCTGACGACCGCCCAGACCAAGGTGGGTCAGCTTCGGAGCGCAAATTCGGAGCACGTTACGACCCCGCAGGCGCCGCAGTTGCAGCGCGCATTGCGGGCTATGGTCCAGGCCGGTAACAAGGCCGCCGTCGTGGAGACGACGTCACACGGACTTGCCCTGGAGCGCGTCGCCGGGATCGCTTACGACATTGCAGTCTTCACCAATTTGACCCACGAGCACCTCGAGCTGCACGGCACCTTCGAGGCATACCGCGACGCAAAGCTGAGCCTCTTCCGGCGGCTCGGGGCGGATTTGAGCAGACGAGAGCGGCTGGCCCGCCGCTGGCCCCGGGCCGCGATCGTGAACCATGACGACTCCTCGGCGTCGCTCTTCGAGGCGGCCGGCCTCGCGTCCGGGGCGAGTCTGCTGACATACGGGCTTTCGGTCGGTGCCCAGGTCCGTGCCTCTGACGTCGAGGAGGACACCCGCCAGCTCAAGTTCGAGGTTCGGACGCCCCGTTGGAGCGGCGCAGTTACGCTCCAGCTGGCCGGTCGCTTCAACGTCTACAACGCTCTCGCCGC
>PMKN01000024.1 GCA_003158675.1 Chloroflexota bacterium
CGCTTGATGAAGCCGCCCGGGATCTTCCCGGCGGCGTACATGCGCTCTTCGAACTCGACGGTGAGCGGAAAGAAATCCAGACCGGGGCGCGGATCGGACCGGTTGGCGGTGCCGAGCACCATGGTGTCGCCGAAGCGCACTGTGACCGCGCCGCCGGCGAGGAGTGCCATCTTGCCGGTCTCAATCGTGAGGGTTCGTCCGGCGAATTGCGTCTCGAATATCTGAGACACGGGTTCTTTATCCTCCTGAGCCAGGAGGATGGATAGTGTTCCTATAACTCGCCAAAACGTGCCGAGCGCGGCTGACTCACCCGCGCGAGGTCTTCTGCCTCACGCCTGGGCCGTGGCGCTAGCGGCGCAATCCGAGCCGTGCGATGACGGCGCGATAGCGGGCGTTGTCCTTCTTGATCAGGTAGGCAAGAAGGCGCCGTCGCTGTCCGACGAGCTTCAGGAGGCCGCGGCGGGATTGGTTGTCCTTCGGAAAGCTCCGCAGGTGCTCCGTAAGCTCCTTGATCCTTTCGGTCAAGAGCGCGATCTGCACCTCTGCTGAGCCCGTGTCGCCCTCGTGGACGGCGTAATCCGAGATCACCTGTTCCTTCGCTTCCCGCGCGAGCGGCACACGATCCTCCGACTAGCTCTCTAAAACGTTGGTTTCTTACTCTCTAAATGCCTGGCGGATGGTAGCAGGGTTCGCCGGCCTGCGCCAGGCGAGCCAGCGCCAGAGCGCCCGGTCAGGTGCCGAAAACCACCCTCACGCGTTCCTGCTTCTCGAGCCAGGAGTCTGCCGTCAATTCGAGACCGTCGCCGTCGACGACGGCAGCGCTGCCTATGTCGGCTCGGAGTGCCGGAGCATCGGTCCTCCAAGGCGGCCCAACCAAGACGGCAAAGCGACCCGCTGGTGGCAGGACGACGGGCACTTCAAAACTGACTCTAACGCCGCCCCGGCTCGCCGCCCGATCCACTCTGCCAGTCACCGAAAGGGGCCGGCCGAGCATCCGCCGGGCGGCCGCGAGATCCCCGGCCGCGATCCGCCTCCGGATCTCCGAACTGCGGACTTGTTCGCCGTCCAGCAGCAGCGAACGGACCACCGTAACCTCGAACCCTTCATCCTTGCCGAGAGCGGTCAAGGCATCCGGCGTACCCTGGCGCTCATGGCCGAAGGCAGCGTCCGGCGTCATCACGAAGCCGGCCAGATCCACGCGGCTGCGAATGCGGTCCACGAATTCCCGGTACGTGGTCATTCGCAGCGAGTGGTCGAAATGCTGGACGACCGTCACCTCTGCCCCAGCGGCCGCGAGGCGAACAAGCCGCTCGTCCGGGTCGCACAGTAGAGGGGGCGCCAGACCCAGCACCACTTCCTCGGGGTGAGCGTCGAAGGTGACGACGGCCGGTCTCGCTCCCGAGCGCGCCGCTGCGTGGCGTAGCTCGCGCAGCAGGTACAGATGGCCTCGATGGAGCCCGTCGAAGACGCCCACGGCGACGTATAGCCGCCCCAACTCGGGACGCAACGCATCAACTCCGGCGACAACCTCATGGGGGACGCCGGCCCGGGCGTATTGGAGACGGGGCTCGAGGCGCTCCCCTGAGGTGGCGGCCTGGCCGCCCGTTGCCCGTCGGTTCGGAGCCGTACCCACATCGACGTCGACGTCGCCCTCGGCCGGGCCACGAGCGGATTGCGGCGCCACGAACATCTTCTCGGGCACGATCCGACCACCGCGCCACGATCCCATCCCCACCAGGTCCTCGCGAGCGTCAATAAGCCTGATCGTGGCTCCCTGATCGACCTCGGGCCGCTGCGCCGGCCGGACCTGCTGACCCCGGGCCGCGGCCACGACCTCCTCATCGGTGAGCATGGCGGTTGGGATCGCCTCAAGGCCGACATCCACGGGGAGCATCAAACCTGCGAACGAGGCGAGCCCGCCAGCAGCAGCGGATCGAACCTCATCGAGGTCGTGGGCGTCTTCGAGGCGGAAAGGGCCGCTGCGCGTCCGCGTGAGGGCGCCAAGATACGCGCCGCACGCGAGCCGTTCCCCGAGGTCGCGCGCCAACGACCGGATATATGTGCCGGCGCCGCACTCCACCTCGAGTACGGCCATGGGCCGCGCCGGATCCGTGCCGTCCCACTCGATCAGCTCCAGGCGATTGATCGTGACCGCCCGTGCCGCGAGTTGGGGCGGCTGACCGGCACGGGCGAGTTGGTAGGCTCGGCGCCCGCCGATCTTCATCGCGCTGAAAGCCGGCGGCCTTTGTTCGATCGAGCCGCGGAACACCGTCAGCGCCTCCAGGACGGCCTGACGGGTCGGCGCCGGCCCGAGGCCCTGGACGAGTTCGCCGTCGCGGTCGTCGGTGGTCGAGCTCGCACCGAAGCAGACCGTAGCGCGGTAGGCCTTGTCGTCCCCCATGTGGTATTCGACGACGCGTGTGGCGAGCCCGACGAATACCGGCAGCACTCCGGCCGCAAACGGGTCGAGGGTTCCGCCGTGTCCCACCCGACGGGTGCCGCTCAGCCGCCTTACCAGACCGACCATGTCGTGCGACGTTGGCCCGGACGGCTTGGCCAGGACGAGGACGCCGTCGACCCCTCGCCCCGAGGTGCGGCCCGGAGCGGTCATTCGGCGGTCGGACCGATCGCTTGGACCAGCTCCGCGGCGAGAGCCAGAACCACGCGCCGCGCCTCCGGTGCCGGCAGGTAGATGGTGGCGCCCGCGGCGCGAGCGTGCCCGCCACCGCCGAACGTGCCGGTCAGAACAGTCGCGTCCACGCCTTCGCGCGTTCGGACACTGATCCTGGTGGCCCCGTCCGCTTCCTTGAAGAGAATCGCGGCCTGCGCGTCGCGGGCCTGCGCGAGCATGTCGATGAGGCCCTCGGACTCGTCGGCGCTCGCCCCGGCTGCGACGAGATCGGCCAGCTCCAACGTGGACCAGACGAGCTTCCCGTCACAGTCGGACTCGAGGCGCGACAGCACTCGGCCGAACAGAACGAGCTGAGTGTTGGCCTTGGTACGGTAGATCCGGCGGGCGATCTCGCTGAGCGGGGCGCCCGCCTCGCGCAGGGCCGCCGCCACGACCAGCGTCCGCGGCGTCGTGTTGGGGTGCTGGAAGTTGCCCGTATCCATCACGACGCCAGCCGCCAGGGCAGAAGCGAGCATCCCGTCCGACGAGGTCAGCGGCACGCCCATGCGCCAGGCGAGCAACGTGACCATTTCACACGTGGCAGAGCTGTGCGGATCCACCCAGTCGAACGCGCCAAAATGGCGGTTGGATATGTGGTGGTCGATATCCAGAATCGGGACGCGCTCGAACAGAGCGCGATGCGACTGCGCAACGGGCCCGATCCGCTCCAGCTCACCGCAGTCGCCCACGACCAGCAGGTCGTAGTCGACGTCCGCCGAGGGTTCCTGGCGGAAGCGCTCCATGCCCGGCAGGAAGTCGTACATCGCCGGCATCGGGTCTGCGCACACAGGCGTGGCCACTCCCCCATTCGCCTCCACGAGCATCGCGATCGCGAGCGCGGAGCCGAGAGCGTCCGCCTCGGGGTTTTCGTGGCAGATCGTCAGGACGCGTCGGGCCGCCCGCAACCGCTCGATGACTTCATCGGGCACGGCGGCGGCATAGGCCGTCAGATCGACCTTCGGATCGGCCTCGCGCGGATCACCCATCAACGCCGGCCCAGACGGTCGGGGCGGCGACCCACCTTGGAAGCCGACGCCGAGCCCCGCCTCTTGGAATGCGGCTTGCGGTCCGCCGTGGGCGAAGGTGGGATCTCGAGCTCTGGCGCGTCGCCCTCATGTGGCAGGCGCGCGACCGGCGTCGGCAGCGACTCCAGCGGCGCCGTAGCCTCCTCCGGATCGTGCCCCGCCACGATCTCGTCGAGCAGGTGCAGGACCCGCGTTCCGCGCACCAGCGAATCGTCCAGCCGGACCTCCAACTCCGGGATTCGACGCAGACGGATCTTCGAATTCAGACTGTGGCGCACGTACGGCATGGCCCGTCTGAGCGCGGACAAGGTAGCCTTGCGCTGCTCGTCCGTCCCGATGACGCTGACCCAGACTTTCGCATGGGCGAGATCGGGGCTCGTCTCAACGTCGGTCACGGTCACGAAGCCAATGCCCGGGTCCGCCAGTTCGCGCTCCAGCGCCTGGCCGATCTCCTGGCGGAGAAGCTCGTCGATGCGTTCGGTTCGCTGGCTCATCGAGATCGGCTACTCCGACTCCGGCACGAGTCGCGGCGAGGGATCAACCCGCCGCCCGGCTCACCATTTGCTGGGTGAAGCACTCGATGATGTCACCTTCGACCAGATCGTTCGTACCCGCCAGGCCGATGCCGCACTCGAAGTTGGTAGCGACCTCCCGGACATCATCGCGGAACCGCCGCAGCGACTCGATCTTGTCGGTCGCGATCACCTTACCGCCGCGCCAGACCCGAACCCCGCCGGATCGGACGATCCGTCCGTCGGTGACGTAGCAGCCCGCGATGACGGCAACCTTACCCACCTTGAAGATCTGACGGACCTCCGCGCGACCCTCGACGGTTTCGACTTGCTCGGGTTCGAGCATGCC
The DNA here is from genome assembly GCA_003158675.1 of Chloroflexota bacterium. Taxonomy (GTDB): domain Bacteria; phylum Chloroflexota; class Limnocylindria; order Limnocylindrales; family CSP1-4; genus Fen-1039. The sequence continues at coordinate 4,558 of PMKN01000024.1, forward strand.
TCGTAGCGCCGCCGAGATGTCGTCGGTCAGCTTGTAGATGATGTCGTACTGACGGACGTCGACCTTCTCGGCCTCCGCTGCGCGACGGGCAGTGTCGGTGACCTTGGTGCTGAAGGCCACGACGACGGCGTCAGACGCGGCGGCGAGCATGATGTCGTTGTCGGTTACGTCGCCGGCACCTTCGTGCAGCACGTTGATCCGGACCTCGTCCGTCGAGAGCTGCTGCAGCGCGTGCGTGATGGCGCCGAGCGAGCCCGAAACGTCCGTCTTGAGGATGATCCGCAGTTCCTTGGTCTGGCCAGCCTGGATCTGCGCGTACAGATCCTCGAGAGTGGCGCGACCACTCCCCTCGGATTTGGCAGCTGAGGCGGTCTTGCGCTCTTCCACCATGCTACGGGCTGTCTTCTCATCCGCTACCACGCGCAGGATATCGCCCGCCTGGGGCACGTCCGCAAGGCCGAGCACGACGGCTGGGCTCGAGGGACCGGCTTTGGTAATGCGTTTGCCGAGCGCGTTCTCAAGGGCGCGGACCTTGCCGTAGGTCTCCCCGACGACAATGACGTCGCCGACGCGCAGCGTTCCCGTCTGGACCAGTGCCGTGGCGACCGGCCCGCGTCCCTTGTCCAGTTCCGCCTCGACGATCGTTCCTACGGCGGGCCGCTTGGGATTGGCTTTGAGCTCCTGCAGATCCGCGACGAGGTTGATCATCTCGAGAAGCTCGTCCAGACCCAGCCGAGCCTTGGCCGAGACAGGCACCATCGGCACGTCGCCGCCGTATTCCTCGACCACGACGCCAGCCTCGGCCAGGCCGTTCTTGACTCGGTCCGGGTTCGCGTCCGGCTTGTCGATCTTGTTGAGGGCGATGATGATCGGCACCTTCGCCGCGCGGGCATGGTCGATTGCCTCGAGCGTCTGGGGCATGACGCCGTCGTCGGCAGCGACGACCACAACCGCGATGTCGGTGACCTTGGCGNNCGGGCGCGCATGGCCGTGAAGGCTTCGTGGCCCGGCGTGTCGAGGAAGACGATGTGGCGGCCATCTTTGACCACTTCACTGGCGCCGATGTGCTGGGTAATGCCGCCGCGCTCTCCGGCCGCAACCTTCGTGGTGCGAATGGCGTCCAGCAGCGATGTCTTGCCGTGGTC
>PMKN01000009.1 GCA_003158675.1 Chloroflexota bacterium
AGAACCGCCCTCACTCGCTCCTCACCTGGAGGTCTCCGATGGCCTACGTGATAGCCGAACCCTGCATCGACAGCATGGATCAGTCCTGCGTGGCGGTGTGCCCGGTCGACTGCATCTCATCCGAGCAGGGCCAGGACCGCAAGTTCTTCATCGATCCCAACAACTGCATCGACTGCGGATCGTGCGAACAGGCCTGCCCCAACCAGGCCATCTTCAGAGCCGAGGCTCTGCCCACAGAATGGGCCGGCTTTGCCTGGGTGGACGCCACCTGGTATGTGGATCCCGGTCAGGCTCGGGACGCAATCGACGCCTACATGCCGACCCAGGCCGCCTGAGAAGTGGGACTCGGCGCGCGAACGGCCGCGGGCGAAACGAGTTCCACCATACCGACACAGGCGTCCCTGGGCTATCGTGTGCCTATGGGAGCTCGCATTCTCGTCGCGGACGACGAGCCGCACATCCGAGAAGTGGTTCGCGCCTACCTGGAGCGCGAGAGCTATGAGGTGCTCGAGGCCCCGGACGGAGAGATCGCCCTGGAGCTGGCGCGAACTGCCGGCCTGGACCTTCTGCTCCTGGACGTGATGCTGCCGCTCCGGTCCGGCTTCGACGTGCTGCGCACGCTGCGGAGCGAGGGCTCAAGCGTGGGAGTGGTCTTGCTGACCGCCCGCGATGACATCATCGACCGTGTTGCCGGCCTCGAACTGGGCGCCGATGACTACGTGACGAAGCCCTTCGAGCCGCGCGAGGTGGTGGCCCGTGTCGGCGCGGTGCTGCGCCGGTTCGGTCGGCCGGCCCCATGGGCCCAGGCCGGGCCCAACGGTGGCACCCTGAACGGAGGCCTGGGGACGCCGTCCTCCGCCGCGCAGCCCTCACCGCTGGCACCGATGCAGCCGGTCATCCTCTGGTTCGACCTTACGATCGATCTGGACGGCCGAGAGGTCACCCGAGACCGCGACGTGGTGCCGCTCACCCGGACGGAGCTGGACCTGCTGGCGGCTCTGGCCGAACAGCCGGGCCGCGTCTGGACACGCGAACAGATCGGCGAGCGCGTCTTCGGCGAATCGTTCGACGTCTTCGACCGGACGATTGACAGCCACGTCAAGAACCTGCGCGCCAAGCTGGGTCCGAGGCAGGACGGTGGCGCCTACGTGGAGACCGTCCGTGGCGTAGGATATCGGGCCGCTCGCGCCGCAGAGCCCTCCTGAGGCCGGCGGAGGGGTCGAGATGAGTCTACGCTGGCGCATCGCATTGGGCTTCGCGCTCGTGGCCCTGGCTACCGCCGCCTTGATCGCCCTGGCCACGCCCCCGATCATCGGTCAGGGCTTCTCCGAACTGGACAACGACCGCGACGGGGCCACGGCCGTGACGGCCACAGCGACGCTCGCCACGGGTTCCGAAGATGAGGGCGACAACGCCGCGCCGGTCCAAGCGCCGCCAGCGGACACTGCCGATCAGGTGCAGCAGTCCACGATCCTGCGGCTCATCCTCGCGGGCGTGGCCGCAGCGGCCGGGGCGTCGCTGCTGGGCCTCTTCGTCGCGGGGCCGCTGGTCAGGCCCCTTACCCGGCTCGAGCAGGCGGCCGCGAGCCTGGCGCGTGGCAACCTCTCCCAGCGGTCTGGGCTTGCGGAGCGCGGCGATGAATTCGGGCAACTGGGCCGCACCTTCGATTCGATGGCGGGCGAGCTGGAGCGGGCCGACGAGTCTCGGCGAGGTTTCCTGCAGGACGCAGCGCATGAACTCAAGACTCCTCTGGCGGTCATCGACGCCACGGCTAGCGCAATCCTCGACGGCGTCTACTCTCCCGACCGCCGCCACATCGAGACGATCCGGGACCAATCCCGCGTCCTGGCGCGAATCGTGGACGACCTGCGGACGATCAGCCTCGCCGAAGGCGGCCACCTGCCGCTGGAGCGGCGCGTGGTGCCGGTCGCGAAGACCCTTTCATCTGTGGCGGCGGGGTTCGAGGCGCGCGCATCGACCGGCGGCGTGGCTCTCAGCGTTGACGCGCCGGGCGGGCTCGCCGTGGACGCCGATCCGGACCGCGTCCGCCAGATCGTCACAGCCCTGGTCGACAACGCACTGCGCCTCACGCCAAAGGGCGGAGCCGTGCGGCTGACGGCCGCATTGGCAGTTGTGGGGCCGGCGCGTGGTTCCGCCCGGCGAGCGGTCCGCATCTGTGTCGAGGACACGGGGCCGGGTATCCCGGCCGAGGCTCTCCCTCACATCTTCGAACGGTTCTTCCAGGCGGACCCGTCCCACAGCCGAGAGGCCGCCACGAGCGGCCTGGGTCTTTCGATCGTTGAAGCGCTGGCGCAGGCTCAGGGCGGACGAGCGGGCGCGGAGAACGTACCGGCCGGCGGGGCGCGCCTGTGGTTCGAACTGCCATCCGCGCCGACATCGCCGTCGGCCACCGCCACTGGCGCCGCCGGACCCACGCCCTGAGGGCCGGGCTAACGTGGATTCACGTGAGTTGTCCCGCGGAACGGGCCCCCAACTACCGATCGGGTAGATACTGACCGTACATACAAGCGACCGTCGAGGAACGCAGCCGGAGGATTGGCAGATGTCCGGGTGGGGCGACTCTCAACCGATCGATCCGTTCGGATCTTCCGGTCCGGCAGAGGAGGAACGGTGCGAGACGATCGAACTCGTCGGTCCGCACCTGCGAGTCTCCGGCGAGATCGCGCTTCTCCGTTTCCCGCGCCTTTCGGATTTCATCAACGTCAGCGTCGGTTATGTCAAGCTGACGGGAGCACAGCTACTTCGACGCAACGGCGACCCCACCGGCCTCGTCGTCCCCGAACTGATGGTCAACCCGGACGAGATCACCTTCATCGGCCAGAAGGAAGCCGACGTCTCCACGGCCGAAACCGCGCGAGCGGGCACCATGGAGCGGCCGATGATGGAGAGGGTGCCGCGCGAGGTGGTGATCTTCACGGCCGGTCACACATTGACGGGCACGATCCACTTGTTCTCGGACATGGACATAGCCAGCTTCGTCGACGCGCGCGATCCGCGGTTCGTGCCGATGACACGGGTCACAGCTCGTTCGCTCGCCGACCGGCGGGTCATCAGCCACTTCGGCCTGGTGTTGATCAACCGAACGCAGATGACGGCCGCGTCGTTGCGCGAGCGCGCCGGCGGCGCTGACGAAACTGGAGTGGCGGTGGACTGAACGCCGCTGCACCGCTGGCCGCAGCACTGGGCATTCGCAGCCGCCGTGGCCATCTTGAGCACGTTATCGGAATCGAACGAGCCGGCCCCCTGGGCTGAAGGCCTCGAGGACCGGCTCGTCGTGGGCGCGAGTGTTACGGCTGGGCGCCAGCCAGGGCCTTGCGGCCGAGGTACAGGGACGCGTCGCCCAGCTCCTCCTCGATGCGGAGGATCCGGTTGTACTTGGCGACTCGTTCGGAGCGCGACGGGGCACCGGTCTTGATCTGGCCTGTGCCCATCGCCACCACGAAGTCGGCGATCGTCGTGTCTTCAGTTTCGCCGGAGCGGTGGCTGACCATGGCCGTCCAGCCGGCGCGCTTGGCCATCGCGATCGCGTCGACCGTCTCGGTCACGGTGCCGATCTGGTTGAGCTTGATCAAGACTGAGTTGGCCGACTTCTCGCGGATGCCGCGCGCGATGAACTCCGGGTTGGTGACGAAGATGTCGTCGCCCACGAGCTGGACCTTGGAGCCGAGACGCTTGGTCTGCTCGGCCCAGCCGGTCCAGTCGTCTTCGGCCAGGCCGTCTTCGAGAGAGATGATCGGGTACTTGTTGATCCACTTCTCCCAGAGGTCGATCAGCTGGCCGGAGTCGAGGGTGCGGCCTTCGCGCTCTAGGCGGTACTGGCCGACCACGTTGGCGGTGCCGGTGCCTTCGACCAGGATCGAGCTGGTGGCCGGATCGAGCGCGATTGCCACTTCGTCGCCCGGCTTATAGCCGGCCTTCTCGATGGCTCGCAGGATGACTTCGACAGCCGCTTCATTCGACGGGAGGGACGGCGCAAAGCCGCCTTCGTCGCCCTGGCCAACCGAGAAGCCTTCGGAGCTGAGTATTGACTTGAGGGCGTGGAAGACCTCCGCCCCGGCACGAAGCGCGTCTGCGAACGTGGCCACGCCGACCGGCGCGACCATGAACTCCTGGAAGTCCGTGGAGTTCACGGCGTGCTTGCCGCCGTTGAGGATGTTGAAGAACGGAACCGGCACGATGCGCGCGCCGACGCCGCCGAGGTAGCGGTAGAGCGGCATCTCGTAGCTCGCCGCGACCGCGTGTGCCGCCGCTAGGGAGACACCCAGGATCGCGTTAGCGCCGAGCTTGCCTTTGTTCGGAGTGCCGTCCAGCGCGATGAGAGCGGCGTCCAGGCCGGCCTGGTCGGATGCGTCGAAGCCGAGCAGTTCCGGAGCGATTACCTCGCGGACGTTCTGGACCGCCTTGAGGACGCCCTTGCCCCCGAACTTGGACTTGTCGCCGTCGCGCAGCTCGACCGCCTCGTTGGCGCCCGTGGAGGCGCCCGACGGAACGCCGGCGCGGCCCACCGAGCCATCGACCAGCACCACGTCGACCTCGATGGTCGGATTACCGCGCGAATCGAGAATCTGGCGAGCTTCGATCAGATCGATTGCTGTCATCAACGACTCCGTCTACTTTCGGTCTTGCAGGATGGCGACGCCGGGCAGCTCCTTGCCCTCGAGGAATTCGAGCGATGCGCCGCCGCCCGTGGAAATGTGGGTCATCTTGTCGGCCAGACCCTGTTGCTCGACGGCTGCGACCGAGTCGCCGCCGCCCACGACCACCGTGGCGCCGGCTTGGGCGCGCCCGGCCAGGAAGCGGGCAATCTCCTTGGTCCCGACCGAGAAGGTCGGGATCTCGAAGACGCCGAGAGGGCCGTTCCAGAAGACCGTCTTGACCGGCTCGAGGGCCTTGCGCATGGCTTCGAGGCTGTTCTTGCCGATATCGACGATGTTCCAGGAGGCTGGGACTTTGTCGGCAGGGACGGTCTTGTATTCGCTGCCGCGGGTCACTTCCTTGGCCACGACCACGTCGCTTGGGAGGACGATCTTGGTCCCGTGCGCAGCGGCCGACGCCATGATTGCCCGGGCGTCCTCGACGCGATCGGGCTCGACCAGGCTCTTGCCGATCTGCTTGCCTTGGGCGAGCAGGAAGGTGTTGGCCATGCCGCCGCCGATGACCAGGACATCGACCTTGTCGACGAGGTTCCGCAGAACCTTGATCTTGCCGGAGACCTTGGCCCCGCCGATGATCGCCGCGAAGGGCCGCTCCGGGTTCTCCATCAGCTTGCCCAGAAACTCGATTTCCTTCTCCATCAACAGACCCGCATAGGCCGGCAGCAGCCGGGCGATGCCTTCGGTGGAGGCGTGGGCGCGATGGGCCGTCCCGAATGCGTCGTTGACGTAGACGTCGGCATAGCTGGCAAGTGCGGCTGCGAACGCGGGATCGTTCTTCTCTTCTTCGGCGTGGAAGCGCAAATTCTCCAGGAGGATGCACTCGCCCGGCTTGAGCCGTTTGATCGCGTCCTCCGTGCCCGCACCAAGTGCATCGCCCGTAACGGGGACGGGCATCTTGAGGAGCTGGCTTAGCCGCTCGGCCACGGGTCGCAGGCGCATGCTGTCCTGGACCTTGCCATCCGGCCGGCCGAGATGGCTGGCGAGGATGACGATGGCGCCCTGGGCCAGCAGGGCCCTGATGGTGGGGAGGGCGGCCACGATCCGGCTGTCGTCGGTGATCTTGCCGTCCTCGAGGGGAACGTTGAAATCGCAGCGGACGAAGACGCGCTTACCTGCGGCGTCCAGGTCACGGATCGTGAGCTTGTTCATCTCCACCTCTGGCTTGGGGCGACCGGCCGAGCGGCCGGTCGCCTTAACGGAAGGGCCCTCAGCGGCCTCTCCGTCTTCACCAATTCACTGACCCGGGTTACAAGCGCTCGGCGATGTACTTGGTCAGGTCGGCGACGCGGGAGCTGTAGCCCCACTCGTTGTCGTNNCCAGGACAGGACCTTGGCGAACTTTCCGGTTCCGCCGATGACCATGGTCAGGGCGGAGTCGACGATCGAGGAGCGCGAGTCGCCCCTGAAGTCCATTGAGACGAGCGGCTCGTCACTGACGCCGAGGATGCCCTTGAGCGGGCCGGCGGCGGCCGCGCGGAACGCGTCGTTGATAGCTGCGGCTGTGGTCTCGTCGCGGAGGTTGACCGCGAAGTCGACGATGCTGACGGTGGGCGTCGGGACGCGAAGGCTGAAGCCGTCGACCTTGCCCTTGAGCTCCGGAATGACGAGCGCGAGGGCCTTGGCGGCGCCGGTCGTCGTGGGGATCATGTTGAGGCCGGCGGAGCGAGCGCGGCGCGGGTCCTTGTGGGCCACGTCCAGGATCTTCTGGTCGTTGGTGTAGCTGTGGATCGTGTTCATGACGCCCTTTTCGATGCCGAAGGCATCGTTCAGGACCTTGGCGAAGGGCGCCAGGCAGTTGGTGGTGCAGCTGGCGTTGCTGATGATCACGTGCTTGGAGGAGTCGTATAGGCCTTCGTTGACGCCGAGGACGATGGTGATGTCCTCGCCCTTGGCCGGGGCGCTGATGAGGACCTTCTTGGCGCCGGCGGCGATGTGGGCACGGGCCTTGTCGGCTTCCGTGAAGCGGCCCGTCGACTCGATGACGATGTCGACGCCCAGGTCCTTCCAGGGCAGCTGCGACGGGTCGGTCATCTGCAGGACCTTGATGGCCTTGCCGTTGACGACGATCGAGTCGTCGGTGTGGGTGACCGTGCCGTGGAAGGCGCCGTAAGTGGAGTCGTGGGCGAAGAGGAGGGCGTTCATCGGAACGTCCACGATGTCGTTGACGGCGACGACTTCCAGTTCGGGGGCGCGCTCGAGGATCGCCTTCAGCGACTGCCGGCCGATCCGACCAAATCCGTTGATACCGATGCGTACTGCCATGTTCTTTCCTCCAGGAGAAGATGCCGCGCCCGGATCAACCGTTCTGCGCGGATGTTGACGTAGGGCGATCGCTTCGCCAGGCAGGGTCGCCGAGGCGCGAGATCGCGAGCGGGTGACAACCGGCCAGGCCAACGTCCGGGCCGAGCTCGGCCTGGACGATCTGGACCCGACTTCGGGGCGTTCTGAAAGCGGTGGCGGCCACTTGTTCCCGAGCGGGAACGAGCAGGCGCGCACCCTGGGCATCTGAGATGGAACCTCCGACCACGATCCGGGTGGGATTGAGCGCGTCGACGAATCCCACGCATGCGATCGCGAAGGCGCGGCGGCCGCGCTCCAGAATGGCATGGCAGGTTTCGTCGCCGGATTCTTCGCCGTCGGCGATGTCTCTGGCGTCGATCGAACTGAGGCCCTTCTCGGTTGCCAGGGCCGTCAGGAAGGAGCTGCGGCCGTCGGCTGCGGCCTGGCGGGCGGTCCGGGCCATGGCCGCGCCGCCGAGGAAGGCTTCGAGATGCCCAACACCGCCGCAGGCGCACACCTCTTCCATCGACACCGGCGTGTGACCTAGCTCGCCCGCCGTCCCATCGGGCCCGTGGAACAGCTTGCCGCCGGACACGATCGCCCCGCCCACCCCGGTCGACACGGTCAGGTAGATGAAATCCGGACAGTCGCGGGCAGCCCCGAAGGCCATCTCGCCCAGGGCCGCGACGTTGCCGTCGCGATCCAGGAAGGCTGGCAGACCCATAGCCCGCCCCAGCTCAGTAGCGATGGGCACGTCGTGGAACTCGGGGCCCATGTTGGGCGTCTCCACGACCACGCCACGCCACGGATCGACCGGACCGGGGCTGGAGATCCCTATCGCCACGATCGCATCGCGGATCTCGACGGGAGCGGCGTCACGGGACGCCGCCAGCGCCTCCGCGCAGGCACGGAGTATCGCCGCGGATCCGTCCGCCACGGGCGTGTGCCCCTGAGCGCGAGCAATCCGCGTGCCATCGTCGGTCACGACAGCCGCGCGTATCTGCGTGCCGCCGACGTCGAGCGCGAGTACGGGCCGGACTGACAGAACAAAACCTCATCGGTTCGAGACTTGGTGGGACTCGCTTCAATTCTAACAAAGCGGATTCTGGCCCCAGCGGGCCGGTCGGCCCGTTGGCAGGCGTCTGCTGCGACCGGGCGGCCAGTTACACCCGACCCGGGCGCGGCAGTCGAGAGTGACGTTCGGCTCTGCTGGGCTCGCTTGCCGCCGCAACTGCCCGAACAAAGCGAGCGACCCCCGCGTGGGCGGGGGTCGCGTCAGAGCGAGTTGATTGGAGCGACTACGCGCCGATCCGCGTTACCTTTCCACCGCAATTGGGGCAAGTGCCCTGGGTCGCGGGCCGCCCGTTCTTCATTGTGATCTTCTGGGGGTTCTGGATGGCGACCATCTTCTTGTCCTTGACGCAATAGCCCTCTGCCATGTCGTTTAGCCTCCCTATCTCTGAGCCAAACGGGGCGCCGGCGCCCCTGACCTGCGCTAGCGCCTCAGGCAGCGCCCGCCTGAGGACCGGAAATGGTTTGCCAGCACGGCCGCATCGGGCTCCTAGCGAGTTGGCCTGGTGCAGTCGAGCTCCCGTTGGGTTCGCGGGTGGCCGCCTTCGGCATGCCCGTTCCCCCGTTAGTGGTGCACAAAGCTGAGCACCTCGCCGGAGCATAGACGCCTCCAAAGTCGAGCGTCAAGCGCGGGCGAAGGTAATCCCGTGCCGTTGCCCAGCCATCGGAGCCCTTCAAGGGCTGCGTTTTCGTCGAATCGGGGATCGGAGACCACCTAGACGCCGCACCGCAATGGCAAGCGCGAGCCCCAGAACGGCCAGCACGGCGACGGCGCCGACGAGTGTCGGGGCCAGGGTTCCGTCCAGGCCGACCAGTCCCGAAGCTGGGTGGGCCAGGCCGTCGGCGTCTGCGATGGGTGCTGCTCCACTGCCTGTCGAGCTCGCAACGGTGTGCGGCTGTGGCGGGTCCGAATTGATGCGGGTGGTGGCGGCGGCCGCCGTGGAAGGCGCCGCGCCCAGGTCCGGGCTCACGAGCGTCACTATCCGCTCCGGGTCGACAACGATCAGCATGCCCTGGCCATCGCACACCACTGCTCCTGCAACCTCGACTGCGTCGCCGGGCTCGAGCAGCGACAGAGCGTCTGCGGCGATCTGCCCGCCGAGGCGGACGCTGCCGGTGCCGTCGTCGAGCACGGCCACGCTCTCTGTCGCGGCTACGACGACCCCCGAAACGGTGATTGTGTCGCCCTCGCGACTCGCAACCGCCGAGATCGGAACCACCTCCGCGTCCCAGCCGGAGCCAGCCGACCCAGGATCCGTGGGCTGCGTCGCAGACGGCAGCGCGGTGGCGCCCAAGGCCGCGCTGCTGGCTGCGACTGGCATTGGTCCAAGCCAGACGTCCTGCACAGATCGCGGCACCAGTACGAACGCGCTCGAGTCCGATGTGGAGCGGCGAACGATCCCGCTGACCACCGTAAGGCGCCCTTTGGCCATGCCCGCCGCTGCTATTCGAGCGCCTGGTTCGCCCAGAACGGCGACGCTTCGGCCTGCCACCGAGAGGTCGGCACGCCAGCGAGATCCAGCTTTGGTCAGACGCTCCACGTGACCGCAGATCTGAACGAGCCGCCACTCATGCTGCGCCGTCAGCGCCCCGGTAACCTTGAGCGGCTGGGGCGCGACCCCCTCCCCGAGCACCTCGACGACAGTCGCTACGACCCTGAGACCGCCATCGAGGCTGCTCACCTTGCCTGCTACCCTTATCCGTGCGCCTACTCTTGGATTCTCCGCGCCGGCCGGCACCACGACCGCGACGGCCGCAGTGCCGTCATCGACGACGACCGTGGGCCCACCCCAATCGACGATTCCCACCGCCGCGGTCACGGTCGCTTCGATGTCCACCGAGCGCCCGCGAGCGGACAACCCCGTCGCGAGGTCGCGGTATACGGGCGTGGCCGTTGGCTTGGGCGTGGCCGTGGGCTTTGGCATGGCCGTGGGCTTTGGCGTGGCCGTGGGCTTGGGCGTAGCGCTCGGTTTCGGGGCGGAGGTGGGCGTCAGCGGCGTCGGCTCGGCGGACGGTCCGGCCGTCGCAGCGGGCGATGGATTGGCCAGAAACGCGACATCGGCTCGACTGCGCAGCCACAGGCGATAGCCATCCTCCCGGCCGAGAGCCGTCGCGTGCTGGCCGACCACGCCGGTAAGGGCAACGCGCGCTCCCCTGACCACATCCGACTTGACGAGCCCGCTTGGTGGATCGGCCAGGGCTCTGACCTCGCTGGCCCCATCGACGAGATTGATGGTCAGCCGCCCCCCGTCCGTGGTAACGGAGTCCACGGTTCCGACGACCTCCACGAGCGAGGCTTCAAGGCGCTCGCCGATGTCGGACAAGGCGGCGTCGCGCGGCGCAGGATCGGGCCCGGTCGGACCGGCCACGAACGATTCGATTTCCCGAAGCTCCAGCTGACCGTACGGTGCCGAGAGATAGCCCACCAATTCCAGGGGCTGGCCGACCGCCAGGGCCGTCGGCACTTCGGCGCTGCGGACGAACACGCCGCCTGATGAGTCGCGGACAGCCAGCAGCCCATCGGCGCCGACCATGCCGGGAATTGCCGTCACGACGCCAACAACATGGACCCGTGTGCCAATGGGGTGGAGCCGAGCCGTCGCGATCGGTTCGAGAACAGGGCCGGGCGTGGTCGGCTCGGCCGCGGGCAATGTCGGGTCGAGCGTGGGCTCCGTGGTCGGCTCGAGGNNAGGGTGGGCTCCGTGGTCGGCTCGGACGAAGCAGGCGGTTCGGGGCGAGGCTCAGACGCCAGAGATTCGGGGATCGGATTCGCCTGGACGAACCAGTCCGAGGCGTTGTCATTCGTGTCGATCGAGTTACCCGCGGCTCCGCCCGGACGACGCTCGAGGCTCGAGCGTGCCGGCGGCGCCGGAGCAGCCGAGCCTTCGACGTAGGAGTTTGTCGCCGCCCCCCAACCAACGGCGTCGATCACCGTCCCGGTCGCGGTTCGCAGCACCAGCGAGCCGCCGTCCGCCGCAAGCCCGCCGGCATAAGTAGTGTCCGCTAGAGGTGCGTATACGCCCGCCGAATTCGCCACGAGGAAGTGCCTTCCCGGGTCGATGACGAGCGGCGACGCCACCGCAGACTTGCGCGTGATCGTCGCGCCCGACGCCGTGACGTAGACGAGCTCGTCGCCTGCCATATCGACCGCAGCAGCGCCGGCGTTGTAGATCTCCACATATTCGTCCGAGGCGGAGGCGCCGCCCGTGACCACTTCCCCGATCACCAGGCCGGATGACGGAGACCACGTTACGGAGGCGGCCGCACACGGCGGCGAGACGCCAGCGGAGACCGCCGCCACGAAGAGAAGGGGCGCGACGAGCGCGAGTGCGACTCCGCGCGGAGCAGGCATGGGAGACCTCGAGACGTCTGGCGGCGGAGTGGCTCGTCCGTTCTACGCTTCGGAGCTCATCCACCGCTTACCTGCCGCTTATCTCGAGGCGTTCAGGGCGCCGGCGGTCCTCCGGAGCGCTGATGGGACCGCCGGGCCTGTGGGCGGCTGCGCCATGGACTACCATTCCGACCGCGACGTCCACCATCCCGGCCGACGCCAGACTGCAATCCGCACCGACCCGAGGAGAGACTGTGGCTCGCGCCAAGAAGACCGATCGAGCGGAGGCGCGTCGCCGCCATCGCGCAGTCCTGCTGGAACAGGGCCAGGGCGATCCGGAAACCTACGAGGCTCCGGAGGAACGGGCGACCGTGAGGACAGGCCGCGTAGCCGGAGCCAGCGCGTCCTCTGGGCCGACCAAGCGGGTCGGGATCTTCGGCGCCATGAAGCAGGCGGTCAACCCGGTCCACTACGGCGACGATCTGCGGTATGCGCCGACGTTGATCTTTCGGACCAAAGCCATCTGGCCGACCGTGCTTCTCAGCGTCGGCGGGCTGGCGTTCGGGCTCACCCAGACCGACTACAACAGCGACGGTTACCGATTCGCCGCAACCTTCGTTATCGCCCCCACGCCGCTGATCCAGCCGATGATCGCCGGATTCCTTGCCCCGCGCGCTACATGGCTGGCCGGGATCGTAAGCGCCTTGATCTCGGGCGCATGTCTCGAGGTGCTGCTGATCTGGGCATACAGCGGTCACCTGGCGAACATGCCGCCGGGCACCTTCTCGTACCTCTCCCTTACGCTCGATCTGGCCCTGTCGGCGGTCACTTTCGGAGCGCTGCTTGGCGCGGCGTCGGGCTGGTACAAGCGGTTCCTCGCAAGCGGGGCGCTGGGCGCCCAGCCGCGGAACCAGAAACGCCCTTCCAGTTCGCGGCCGGCATCGCGACGCCCCGCCCCGCGCCGCTAGAGCCGTCTGGCTGCCGGTGGGCAGCGGCGAGATTTCAGCCGCGACGCATGCCGCTGTAACCGAGGGCGCGAACGCCAGAGAGACTGGCCTCCCGGTCCGTCGCTCCGGGTCTGGCGGAGCCTCCGACCCTCTCCGCCTCGGCGGGGAGTGGCCTGACCTCGAGCGCAATCACGTTCACCACGTTCGCCTCGCGCTGCAGCATGCCCTCCACGTAGAGCAGCGCGTGGCGCCGGACCACTCCCCGGAGACGCGCCCACGTGTCCGGCCAGAGGGTGACGTTGACCATGCCCGTCTCGTCCTCCAGGGCCAGGAAGACCGTGCCACGCGCCGTCATCGGGTGCTGGCGCGTGACCACCAGCCCGCCAAGACGAACCGGCCCCGGTCCCCGATCTGCCAGCGACGCGTTCGTCACCGCTCCGAGCCGTTCCAGCGCGGGCCGGAAGAGCGAGACCACTTGCCGGCGGGCGTCGAGCGATAGCACCGCGTACGAGTCGCCGAGGCGCTCGTATTCGGTCAAGGCGGGGAGTTCGGGCACTGGCGTCGGCGGCAGACGCAGGCCCATGGGCCGGCCCGTGACGGTCCGTCCGCCGGCAGCCGGGCCGGTCGTCCGCGTCGCGCCCATGACCTCGCGCAGCTGCCACAGCAGCTCCCGCCGCGGGCGACCGAGCGAGTCGAGCGCCCCGGCCCGGATCAGCCGCTCGATCGTCTCCTCTTTCAGCTCGGTACGGTCCACGACGTCGGCGAGAGTCCGGTACGGTCCATGGCGTGGCGGACTCATGAATTGCACCCTCCGGCAGTCGGCTTGCGCCCGAGATCAGTCTCCGTTGCGTGGGCGTCGACCCGCGAGCCGCTCGTTGCCGCGCTTGTAGTTGCCGGTGAGCCTGGCCAGGAGTTGCTGAAGGTCGAACTCGCTCGCCCTCTCCGCCCTCGCCAGGAGATCCGTCGCTTCGCTACCCCGGAGGCAGACGATCTGGTGGCCGTGGCGCAAGATCTCAACGTCGCCGTTCTTGCGAACCTGATATGTGAAGCCAAGATCCGGTCGCTCATGATCTCGTGCCATGCCGGTCATGGTAGGGACGGTCCGCCAGAGCCGCATCGAGCTTCTTGGCGTGCTCTTCGCCAATCCCCTTGACGAGATGCAGGCCGAGCCTGATGCCGAACCCACCCGCGTTCTCGGCGGCCCAATGCCGTCGCGAAGCCTCCGACGGCACGACGCAGCCGGACGAGCGCACAGCCGCCTGACGGCCCGGGCCGACCCATTCGGTCGTGGTCTTGTAGCTCGACGCGTTGACGTCCACCGGCAGGACCNNCGACTCGTAGGCGGTTCGGGCGAATGCCGCGGCGTGGCTCTTGGCGAAGCCGAAGCTCGCGAAAGCCGCGACACGCCGGAAGAGTTCCTCGGCCTGCTCGTCAGTTAGTCCGCTGGTCGCGAGGCAACCGTCGACGAAACGGGCGTGCAGCTTCTCCATCTCCCGGCTCGAGCGCCACGTGCCCATCGCCCGCCGGAAGCCGTCCGATTCGCCCGCGGAGAAGCCGGCGACCGCGATGGCGATCTGCATGACCTGCTCCTGGTACAGGATCACGCCGAGGGTCTCGCCCAGAACCGGCTCCAGGCTGGGATGGAGATACTCAACCGGCTCGAGGCCCTGGCGGCGACGCAGGTACGGGTGGACCGCGTTACCCTGGATCGGGCCCGGCCGGATGATCGCGACTTCCACCACCAGGTCGTCCAAGTTGGCCGGCCTCGACTTGGGCAGAGTCTGCATCTGAGCTCGACTCTCGACCTGGAAGACGCCGACCGTGTCGGCGGCCTGGAGCATCTCGAAGACCTCCGGGACGTCTTCGGGGAGGCGGTCGAGGTCGACGCAGACGGCGCAGTCTCGCTCGATCGATTTGAGGGTTTCGTCGATGGCGGCGAGCATCCCGAGACCGAGCAGGTCGAGCTTGATCAGCTTCATGGTCTCGACGTCGCGCTTGTCGAAC
>PMKN01000006.1:0-17355 GCA_003158675.1 Chloroflexota bacterium
GCCAGCCCTCGCACTGGTGCTCGGACAGGACTTCCATGACTCGGCCATCGACCGAGAGGACGTTGTCCTCCGCGTCCTGGGGGATCACTTCGGCGTCCCACGCCTTGCCGGTCACTTCGAAGATCGCCTGGAAGCGGTTCGAGGCCGTCTCGTCCGGGCCGAACATCCGGAAGTTGTCGACGTTCTTCTTCATGACGTCGCGCACGAATGTGCCGGCGACGTAGGTCGCCTCGCTCTGCGAGCCGCCCGGCTTGGGCACGTCGACTGCGTACTCCCGGAAGTCCGGCATGATCAGCTCGCGCAACAGCAGACCGCCGTTGGCGTGCGGATTGGCGCCCATTCGATGCTTGCCGTGCGGCGCCAGGGCCGCGATCTCGGGCCGGAGAGCGCCCTTCTCGTCGAAAAGCTCCTCGGGTTTGTAGCTGCGCATCCAGGATTCCAGCTGGGCCCGGTGGGCGGGGTTGGCCCGCGTATCGGCCAGCGGCACCTGATGGGAGCGCCACGTGCCCTCGACCTGCTTGCCGTCCACGACTTTGGGGCCGGTCCAGCCCTTGGGCGTTCGAAGAACGATCATGGGCCACTGGGGGCGGTCGGCGGCCTTGCCCGAGCGCGCCGCGGTCTGGATCTCGCGGATCTCGTCGAGGACCGTGTCCAGGGTCGCAGCCAGAGCCTGGTGCACGAGCGCCGGATCGTCGCCGGTGACGAAGTACGGGTGATACCCGTAGCCGATCATCAGGTCGCGCAATTCGTTTTCGGGGATGCGGGCGAGAACGGTGGGATTGGCGATCTTGTAGCCGTTGAGNNAGCTCGCCACCCTCGTGGATCGAGCCGGGAGTTTCCGGGGCGACGTGGCTTGGGATCCCGCCTGGGAATGAGAACTGGCGGAATAGCTTGCGGATGCCGTCTTCGTCCCGAGTGATGCTCGGGTACAGCTCGGTGTAGCTGCCTTCGAGATAAGTGTTGGCCACCAGTCCTGGCCCGCCATGCCCGGGCCCGATGATGTAGATGGCGTTCAGGTCGCGGGCCTTGATCTCGCGGTTCATGTGCGCATAGATCAGGTTGAGGCCCGGCGTGGTCCCCCAATGGCCGAGCAGCCGCGGCTTGACGTCGCCCGCCTCGAGCGGACGGCGCAGCAGCGGATTGTCGAGCAGGTAGATCTGGCCGACGCTGAGGTAGTTCGCCGCCCGCCAGTAAGCGTCGATCAGCCGTAACTCCTCGGCGCTCAGCGGTCCCTCGGCCGCTGTGGCCTTCCGTGCTGTGGTTCCGCTGTCAGCCATCGCGCTCTCTCCTTGGGGCCCGAACCGGGGCGGTCGCTCGCTTCGCAGGCGTCAATCTTGAACGAGTCGGGCCGCGATGTCAGGCCGGAGCAGATTCTGCCTTCGAGCGCGGATGCCGGAGGTTATGCTCGGCGTCGCCGGGGTCCAGGTTCCGACAGGACCGAGTGCCCGGCTCGCTGGTCCTTTGGCTCTGCCTGCTCAAAGAAGAGCAGACTATCCGCCGGGACGTTCCCGTCACCACGCGGTCGCCAACCCTATGCGAGAAGTCGGAAGGCCATGAATCGAAGGCCTCTTGTCGCCGGAATCTTGTTGGCTGTCAGCCGTATCATCGCGATTTCGTGTGCAGGCGAGGCCGGCGGAAGCGCGGCCGACGCCACGGTAGAAGGTCGGGTCCGCGAATGAGACGGGTCCACCTGTTCGAGTTCACGGACATGGCGTGGTATCCGCGGTCGTTCCGCCGCATTCAGACGGACTACCTCCAGTTCGTCGCCACCAGGGGCGCCGGCCACGTCAACCTGATGCCGTTGTTCGCCAGGGCGCTCGCGCAAGCCCGGACGACCGAGATCGTGGACCTGTGCTCCGGCGGGACCGGGCCCTGGGAGCGCCTGCGAGAGCACTTCAAACATGCCGGGCTCAACGTCAGCGTCACGCTGACCGATAAGTATCCCGACCCCGAGGCGGTCACGCGCTGGGCGCGGACGTCTACCGACGGCATCGAGTACCTGGCCGAGCCGGTCGATGCCATGCAGGTGCCGGAGCGCCTGACAGGGATGCGGACTCTGTTCGAGGGCTTCCATCACTTCAGGCCCGAACAGGCCGAGCGGATCCTGCGGCACGCCATGGAAACACGAGCGGCCATTGGCGTCTTCGAGGCCAGCGTGAAGCCGCCGCTCGGCCCGATCGTGCTGGTTCTGAGCCCGCTGATGACGCTGCTCGGCTACGTCTTCGCTACGCCCTTCATCCGGCCATACCGGCTTTCCCGGCTCTTCTGGACGTACGCAGTGCCGCTCGTTCCGCTGGCCACCTGCTGGGACGGCGCCGTCTCCCTGCTGCGGGTGTATTCGGTCCCGGAGCTCCAGGCAATGGCCCGACGGCTCCGGGCCGACGGCTACGAATGGGAAGCCGGCCACGCTTCCACGGGGACGCCGCTCTTCGAGTTCACCTATTTGATCGGTTACCCGGTGCGGTCCCCGCAATCGGGCGGGGCGCTCCTCGGCCCTGCCCGCGCTGGCTCAGGTCGTCGAATGGCGTAGGAGCGGCAGGTCATAGACGATCTCGGGCTGCCGGCGATCGGCGCGGTAGCCCCCGGCAACAGCGCCGCTCAGTGCAGCGACGGCCGTTCGCTGCGGTTTCGCCCGGCAGCTCGCCGCCGGCCGTCACCTCAGACCTCGAACCGGTCGCCCTCGGTGACGAATTGGACCGGTCCGGCGAACGCCGATTGGGCGGCGGCCAGGGCGTCGGAGCGCGAGTAACCCATCTGGATGTGGGTCAGCAGCAGGCGTGCGGCGCGACCCGACGTGGCCGCGTGGCCGGCATCGGCGGCGGTCAGGTGCTCGGCGCCCTCGGGAACCGGGCCGGCTCCGAACGACGCCTCGGAGAGCAGCGTGTCGCCGGGGCGGAGCAGCGGAACGAGGTCCTCGGCGCGGCCGCAGTCGCCGGAATAGACGAGGCCCGGGGCCGGGTCGACTCCGGCGGCAAGGCCGGCCGCATTCGCCAGTGAGACCCGAACCGCATAGCTCTCATCGGTATGGGTCACGAGGCGGGCTTCGATCTCGAATGGACCGATCCTGCCCGCCCCCGCCGACAGCCGCTCGACGTCCAGCGATGTCGCGGCGAAACCGGGTGCGGCATGGAGGGCATCCAGCCTGTCGCCGAGCCCCGCCGGGCCGAGAACTCGAATCCGGCGTGGCGGATCGAACTCGAAGCGCAGGTAGTGGCGCAGCGGCACCAGGTCGACGAAGTGGTCGGGATGCAGATGGCTGATCACGACCGCGGTCAGTCCGCTCGGCTCAAGGGTTGAAGCCAGGTTCGTGAAGGAGCCCTGGCCCAGGTCCAGCAGGAGCGCGGCGCCCTTTGCCCGCACGAGGTACGACGCACTCGTGGCTCCCGGGCGATTCGTGTATGCGGGCGCGGCCCCAAGGACGATCAGATCCATCGAACAAGGGTACCCGCTCCGGCGAACCTGGCCTTGTCTGCCAGCCGACTTAGCGCCGGAATCGCTCCGGCAGGACCAGGTCTCCGCGGTCCAAGGCCCGTTCGACCGTCACCCGATCGAAGCCGGCGGCGGCCACGATTTCGCAGGCTTCCTCGATCCCGAACGCGAACGTATGCGGCAGATGCGAATCCGACCCCACGGTGACCCGCTGCCCACCCAGTTCGCGGAAGCGCGCCACGACCCACGGCCCCGGGTACGTCTCTCCGGTCTTGTGCCGCAACCCCGACGAATTCACCTCCAGAGCGGTCCCGCTCTCCACGAGTGCGTGGAGGAGCGGCTCGTACAGCTCCGGCACGGCCGCAAAGTCGGCCGCCGAGAACCACGCCACGAGCCAGCGCTTGCACATATCCAGGTGGCCCATTGTGTCGAAGAGGCCGCTGCGGATCGCGAGCCGCACCTCGGCGAAGTACGGCGCTACTACCTCCGCCAGGGACTTGCCGGCCACGAAGCCCGCCAGACGACCGTGCGCATACGGCCCGTCGGACATGGCATGCACGGAGCCGATCGAGTAGTCGTACGAATGGGTGCGGAGATGCTCGCGGATCGCATCCTCGTGCCGGCTTTCGTAAGTCAGCTCGACGCCGAACCTGACGGTGACTCTGCCGGCCCACCGCTCCGCGGCGGCGCGAACTTCTCGCTCGCGCCGCTCGTATTCCACGTAGCCATAAGCCGGCGCGCCCGGCGTGAAGTCGAGATGGTCCGTGATGGCGATTTCGCCCACCCCACGCTCCGCCGCCTGGGCGCAGTAGAGCTCGAGCGGCACCGCCGAATCGGGCGAAAGCTCGGTATGGAGGTGGGCGTCGAGCGGCACGTCGCGCGCCTGCGCCACGGGCCGGCTTAGATGGTCGAGTCTTTTCGTCACGGTCGAATCATGCCGGACTCGGCCGGCTGTGTCAGATGCCGGGCGATTCGGCGACCGGAGAGGCTTCCGACGAAGGAATGCCGCAAGCTGTCGGACCGCCCTCCGGCGCGCGGGGCGCCATTCTCCGGCGCCCGCTCGGAGTCGAGTCGCCGGGACGTCAGGGATGCCTGTTCTCCGCCCCGGGCCGGCTTCACCGCACCGTGGCGCGGAAGGACAATCAGCTCTCGGCCGCCCGACTATGATGTGCCGCGCCCGGCGAGCCATCTGCAAACCGCCACGGAGAGAGAATGCGGACCCTGATTTGCGGCTCGTTCGCTTACGACCACATCATGGTCTTCGAGGATCGCTTCAAGAACCACATCCTCCCGGACAAGGTCCACATGCTCAATGTGTCCTTCCTGGTTCCGACGATGCGTCGGGAGTTCGGTGGCTGCGCCGGCAACATCGCCTACGGCTTGAAGCTGCTCGGCGGAGATCCCGTGCCGATGGGCACGGTCGGCGAGGACTTCGCCCCCTACGCCAGGTGGATGGACGAGTGCGGCATCGACCGGCGCCACGTGACCGTGGTCGAGGGGACATTCACCGGCCAGGCCTTTGTCATCACCGACCTCGACGACAACCAGATCACCGCGTTCCATCCGGGCGCGATGACCTTCTCCCATAAGAACAAGGTGTGCGACGCCGCGGACGTGGCCCTCGGCATCGTCTCGCCCGATGGCCGCGACGGGATGATCGAGCACGCGGAGCAGTTCCGCGCTGCCGGCATTCCGTTCATCTTCGATCCCGGCCAGGGCCTGCCGCTATTCGATGCCGACCTGCTGCGCAAGCTGATCGGTCAGGCGACCTGGCTCGCCGCCAACGACTACGAGTGGGAGGTGATCGCCGACCGCACTGGCATGACCGTGGACCGGGCCCTGGGCCAGCTCGAGGCGGTTGTCATCACCCATGGCAAGGAGGGCTCCACCATCCACACTCGCGACGGCCGGCTCGACATTCCGGTCGTGGCAGTCGAGGACTGCGCTGACCCAACCGGCTGCGGCGACGCCTACCGGGCCGGACTCCTTTGGGGCCTGGCAAACAAGCTCGACTGGCGGACGACCGGGCGGATCGCGTCGCTCATGGGTGCAATCAAGATCGCCAACCAGGGAACCCAGAACCACCGATTCACGGTGGATCAGTTCCACGCCCGCTATCGCGACGAGTTTGGGATGGACTTCTAGGACCAGAGGTCCGCCTTCCGCCGCCGATCGCCGGGCTCAGCCCCTGGCCAGCATCGTTGCCCCGTGGCCTCCTCGCCTATGTGGCCATATGCGAATGCCCGTGGCGCGAGTCCAGATTCTCGTGACCGGAGCCACCTCGACAGCCTCGGGAGAGGCCCGATTCGAGGTCGTAGGAGGTCGCGCCCGCCCGGACTCGGCCCGATCGGGTTGATGTGGGGGCCGAGGCACCTGCCCGCGGCGCTGCATCTGGACCCGTGTTGCCCGGGTTCGCATCTGTCCAGATTGCCCTCATCGCCAGGCGGCAAATCGAGACCTCAGCTCGCGATCAGCCCCAGCTCCTGCCCCACTTTCCCGAATGCCTTCAGGCAGCGATCCAGCTGCTCCGTCGTGTGCTCGGCCGTGACGATCGTTCGAATACGGGCGCTGCCCAAAGGGACGGTCGGATAGACGACCGGCTGGGCGAAGACGCCTTCCTCAAACAGGCGCCGGCTGAAGGTCTGGGCGCGCGCCGATTCGCCCGTCATGACCGGCGTGATCGGTGTCTCCGATTGACCCGTGTCGAAGCCGAGGTCGCGCAGCCCCGCCTTGAAGTAGGTCGTGTTCGCCCACAGGCGGTCGATCAGCTCGGGCGCTTCCAGGAGAACGTGGACCGCCTCGAGGCACGCCGCAGCCACGGCCGGCGGATGAGATGTGGAGAAGAGGAAGGGTCGGGCCCGCTGGGTCAGCATGTCGCGCAGGGCCCGGCTGCCCGCGACGTAGCCGCCGAGCACTCCCATCGCCTTGCTCATCGTCCCGACCTGGATATGGACCCGGCCATGCAGGCCGAAGTGATCCACCGTCCCGCGGCCATTGCGGCCCAGCACGCCGGAGGCGTGGGCGTCGTCGACCATTACCGCTGCCCCGTACTCCTCCGCCGCCTCGACGATTCCGGGCAGCGGCGCTATGTCGCCGTCCATGCTGAAGACGCCATCCGTGACGACGAGGATGAGGCGATATTCGTCGCCGCTGGGCTTCCCGCCAGCGTCCAGGCGGCCTCTTGATCGGGCCTCCCGCAAGAGCTCCCGAAGAGCGGCCACGTCCTTGTGGGGATACACCGCCCGCGGCGCCTTGCTCATCCGCATGCCGTCGATGATCGAGGCGTGGTTGAGTGCGTCGCCGACGATGAGGTCCGCCTCGCCGGCCACGACCGGGATCACGCCGGTATTCGCCGTGAAGCCCGACTGGAAGGTCAGGACCGCTTCGGTGCGCTTGAAGGCCGCCAGTTCGGACTCGAGGCGCTCGTGAATGGTCATGTTGCCGGCGATCGAGCGCACGGCGCCGGACCCCGCCCCAAAGTCGCGCGTCGCCTCGATGGCCACTGCCTTGAGGCGCGGATGCGTGGCCAGGCCCAGGTAGTTGTTCGAGGAGAGGTTGATCAACTCCGCCCCGTCGACCACTACCTCCGCCGCCTGGGGCGTGGAGAGCACGCGCAGCGGACGGTACAAGTTCGATCGCTTGAGCTGCTCGATCTCGTCCGCCAGGAAGCCGAGCGGGTTCGACCGGGCGCCTTCGTTCGACCGGGCGCCTTCGTTCGACCGGGCGCCTTCGTTCGACCGGGCGCCTTCGTTCGACCGAGTGCCCTCGGCCGTCATACCGCGCCGCCTTCGTTGACCATCGATTCGGCGGTCGATGGCGACTCGGACTTCGACGCGGGCGCGGGTGGCGGGCTTTCCTGCGGCAACAGTACGACCTTGCCGGCGACGCCCTGCGCAAGCAGATCGAACGCTTCTTCGTAGCGGGAGAGCGGCAGGCGATGAGTGATGATCGGGCTGACGTCCAGGCCCTCGCGCAGCAGTGCCGCGGTCTTGTACCACGTCTCCCAAAGCTTGCGGCCCGTTATGCCGTAGACGCGCAGTCCGCGGAATATGACCGCGTCGTTGAGGTCCAGGGTCACCGGTCGGGACGGTAGGCCGAGCAGGGAGACGCGCCCGCCGTTGGTCACCATCTCGAAGGCCTGGTGGATCGCCGCCTCGGCGCCGCTCATTTCCAGGACCACGTCGACGCCCGTGCCGCCGGTCTCGCGACGGATCTCTGCGACCACGTCGTCGCCCCCGTCGAGGACGCAGTCGGCGCCCATGCGCGCGGCCATCTCTCGGCGATGCGGCATGACGTCCGTGGCGAAGACCCGCGACGCCCCGGCGAAACGGCAAATCGCCACGGCCATCAATCCGATCGGCCCGCAACCCAGAACCGCCACGGTGGCAGTGGTGATCTCCTCGACGAACGTGGCGAAGACGGCGTTGCCCATCGGTTCTTGGATCGCGGCGATCTCCGGAGAGAGCCATTCGCTCGGCCAGGCGTTTCGCTCGGGCAGGACCATGTACTCCGCCAACGCGCCGTCGGCGTCCACTCCAAGGATTCGGAGGTTGGCGCAGACGTGCTCGCGGCCGGTGCGGCACTGGTAGCAGGTCCAGTCGACGAGATGGGTCTCGGCGGCGACGCGTGTGCCGAGGGGCACGGCGCCGGTGCCGGGTCCGTGAGCTACCACACGGCCCGCCATCTCGTGGCCGAAGACGCGGGGCAGCTTGCCTCCCAACCGGCCTTGCGCCCAGGGGTCCCAGCGGTAGATGTGAAGGTCCGTGCCGCATAGGGACACGGCCTCCAGGCGGATCAGCACTTCACCGGGGCCGGGGTGGGGGACGGGAACCTCACGCAACTCCGCGCCGGCCTCTGGGCGCGCCTTGACGACGGCCCGCATGATCCTGGGGATGCGAAGGTCGAGCGCCGACGCCGTAGCGATTGCCGCTGCCGACCCTGGCTCGCTCACGTCCGCGTCGCCGGCCTTCGTGCGCCAGATCGTGCCGCCATGAATAGCGCCGCCGGCGATCCTTCGGGCGCGTGCCCGTTCTCGTCGGTGACCGGGTTGGTCAGGCTGCCGATCCTCTCGACCTCGATCCTCACCAGGTCGCCAGGCTCCAGAAAGACGGGCGGCTCGCGGAAGACGCCGACGCCGCTGGGAGTGCCGGTGACGATGATGTCGCCCGGTTCCAATGTGACCTCCTGGCTGATGATCGAGACGAGTTGCGCGACGCCGAACAGAAGGTCCTTGGTGTTGCCGTCCTGCATCTGGAAGGGGCTGCCGGCATCGGGCCCCGCAGCTGGAGTGAGCCAGCTCTGAACGCGCAGGCCACGGCCGTCGCCCAGCTCGTCCGCCGTGACCAGTACCGGCCCAAGCGGTAGGAACGTGTCGGAACCCTTGGCTCGAAGCCATTGACCGTCGCCACTCTCGCCGGGTCGAAGCGCCCTGGCCTGACGCTGCCAGTCGCGGGCCGTTACGTCGTTAGCGGCGGTGTAGCCGGCTACATGGCTGAGGCCATCGGCCGGCTTGACGCGGCTTGCCTGCCTGCCGATGACGACCGCCAGTTCGGCCTCCAGATCCAAGGCGTGGGTGCCGGCTGGCCGGCGGATCGGGCCGCCGTCTGAGGTCAGGGCATTGGCGAACATGGAAAAGAGGACGGGCCGCGCTGGCCGCTCCAGGCCCTGCTCGCGGATATGGTCCAGGTAGTTGTAGCCCACACCGATTATCTTGCCGGGCCGTGGGATCGGGGCCTCGAGGCGGACCTCGCCTGGCTCCAGGGCGGCGGCCAGAAGCAGGGCCGGCTTCGCTCGCGTGATCGCCTGGCGAATCTTCCCGAAGTCTGGGTCGCGGGCGATTATCCCAGCCAGGTCCATCCGGCCGAAATTGGCGTTCAGCGAAGGCGTGAGGTGCGCCAGCGCGCTGACGGGCACGAGCCCGCCACCGTCCAGAACCACGGCCACCCTGTTGTCGGGTACGCGATGGTCTGGCACCCCGGCCTCGCCACCGGCCTCCGGGCGGAATGTCACCAGTCGCATCGGCGGTCCTCCGGCTCCACCCTGTCGACGGATCGCGTCGCACGCGGCTGGGCCCGCCTGGATTCTGCCACGGCGCGGATTCGCAGGATAGGGGCACCTGGCTGATTGCCGAGAGCTCGCGTCTGTCCCGTCGCGTTCCGGCCCCTGTCACGTTGACAGCCACTGCATCCCCCGATAGCGTGGCCCGCGTCGGCGCCGCGCCACGGGCGCAAGAGTGCCGGCGCAATCCTAGGGCCGAGAACCGTGGAGGAAGCCGTGGTGGCCAGGACGGGCCGCGCCCACATCGCCGACGTAGCGCGGGAAGCGGGCGTCTCCAAGACCGCGGTCTCGTTCGCCTTCAACAGCCCGGAGCGCCTGAATCCCAACACCGCTGCCCGGATTCGCTCCGTCGCAGCAGGCCTCGGCTACAGTCCCCGCCTCGGGATTGGGACTTCGACCCAGAAGAGCACCATGACCGTCGGCTTGCTCACGCCGCAAGCCCTGTCCGTGGCCCTGGCCAACCCGTTCTTTTCTACCCTGTGCGCGGGCGTGGCCGCCGTCACAGACCAGGCCGGCTACGGGCTCCTCTTTCTGTCGCCGCTCCATGGCTCGCTCGTGCGCGCTCTGGCCCAGGCCACCGTCGACGGGTTCGTGGCCGTCGGGCTGTCTGAGAGCCATCTCGAAGTGGAGCAGATTCGCCACGCCGGGGTCCCGATGGTCCTGGTCGATGGCGACGCGTTCCCGGAGCACGGCTCCGTCGAGTCGAACGACGAGGTGGGCGCCAGGGCGGCCGCCCGCCACCTGGTCGGCCTCGGCCATCGCGAGTTTGCGGTCGTGGGGATCGAGCCGCCGAGCATGCCCGACCTCGTCGAATTCTCCTCGGGACCGACGGAACTCGTCGCCGCGCGACGCCTGACCGGCTATCGGCAGGGGCTCGAACTGGGCGGGATCCAACTCGCCGACGAGCGGGTCGTCGTCGGTCCGGCCACGTTCGGCGGCGGCGTGGCTTCGTTTCGGCGCCTGTGGGACGACGGAGTCCGGCCCACAGCCCTGCTGGCAATGAGCGATGTCATGGCAGTCGGCGCGATCTGGGCCGCGCGCGGTGCCGGTCTACGAGTGCCCGAGGACCTGAGCGTCGTGGGCTTCGACGACCTGGAGATCGCATCGCACTCGAACCCGCCTCTGACCACGGTCCACCAGCCCATCCGCCGCAAGGGCGAGGAATCGGCCCGACTGCTGATGCGGATGATCGCCAACCCCGATCTCGAGCGGCCCGAGCACAAGATCCTCGAGACGCGGCTCATCATTCGAGCCTCGACCGGCCCAGTGCGGCCGTGAGCGCCTGCTGAGCCGGGTCGGCGGCCGGCCGCCTGCTGCGAGAGGTCGAGCCGGATCCGTCTTGCGCCGGTGGACCGAACAGACCTCCACTCGAAGCGGGTAAGCTGGCCAGGGAACGAATGGACCGCCACATTCGCCCCGGACCGCGAACCGCGAAGCGACCCACGTGTGGGGTGAAGGCTCGAGCGGGAGTGGTGTCGGCGGCTTGCCCGCACCTCCAGGAGGCTCGATGCCCGATCTGTCGATTGCGCTTCCGACGCCGCAGTTGCATGAAGCCTTCCTCGCGATCGTGGATGTCGAGGGCAAGCTGCCAGCCGCCATCCAATCGCTGGGTCCGGTCATCGGTCGCGACGTCGTCGTCCTGGATTCCGGCCGGGGTTTTCGAGCCCGCCAGCTGGCGAGCATAGGCGCCAGGGTGACAGCATTCGAATTCCCGCTCTCGGATGCGGGTGCGGCGGAGCTTGCCGGCTGGGTCGGCCGTGCGGATGCGGTCGTCGTGCCGTGGTCGGAGCTGGCAGCTCCCGGCTCGCGGTTCATCGCCGAGGCGAGCGCTCTGCTGCGCCCCGGCGGTCGGTTGCTGCTCATCCATGACTACGGCCGCGACGATGTCTGGGGCCTGATGCCGGAACTCCGCGAACGCCATGTGGCGTGGAGCCACCGCCGCGGCCCCTTCCTTGGCGACGGGTTCCGCATCAGGGTCATCCACTGCTGGTGGACCTTCGAGTCGATCGAGCAGGCTCGCGAACTGCTGGGCGAGGCATTCGGTGCCACGGGCGTCGAGACGGCAGAGAAGATGAAGCGGCTGCGCCTCGAATACGCGGTCGCGATCTACCATCGCTCGGCGCCGGGGGCCACGGCCGAGGTGGACGAGGCCGGCGTCGCCGCCGCCGCGGGCTGATACGCTCTGCGGCACGATGACACAAGACGGAGTCACGACCGGCGGCTCTCCGCGGGACCCCGAGCCGGGAGGTGCCGAGCCCGGCGACGAACCTCTGGAGGCAGAGCCGTCTCCCGAGCCCCCGGCCGCGGAGCTCGACTCCGAACTCCCCGAGGCCGAGCCAGTGCCGCAGCTCGCGCCTGTGAAGGCGCCCGTGGATTGGCTCGCTCCCATCGCGCCGGACGCTCCCATTACGCCGCTCTTGCCAGTGCAGCCGCCTACCGATTGGCTTGGGCCCGTCCAGACGGCCGCCCCCGTCCAGCCGGCCGCCCCCGTCCAGCCGGCATCCGACGAATCGCTCGCTTCGACCGAGACTGAGCCAATTGCTGACGAGGAAGAAGAAGAACTCGAGGACGGCGAACGCGAGGACGATGAGGAGCCCCAAACGGCCGCGCGCCAGAAGGCTTCGCTGGCGGAGCGCCTGAAGCGGACGCCTCCGGCGCTGGTCATTCTGACCCTGGCGGTGATCGGTTCGTCCGGATTCCTGGCCTACGAGCTGGGCACTCGGACCGCGCCGATCCCGGTACTCACCTCGGCATTGGTCGTCAACGGTCTGGCGTACGTCATCGTGACACTCGTCTCCGCCATCGCGACGTATCGAGCCGCGATCGAAGGCCGGGAATGGCGCTCGTACCTGCTGGCGTTGGTCGGTGGCACGGCTGCCATCGTCGCAGCCGGCTCCTTCGCCGGCGCAATGATCCTCTTCCTCGCCATCGGCTTCTGACCCGGCGCCGCCGCCATTCCCACCCGCGGCCACCGCCACCGCCACCGCCCCGCGCCGCGCCCACCCCGTCCCCTGCTACACTCCCGTTCGCGCCGCGCCCCCATCGTCTAGAGGCCTAGGACACGACCCTTTCAAGGTTGAGATCAGCGGTTCGAATCCGCTTGGGGGTACTCCCGCTGTCTTTCGGACAACGGTCGAGCTGGTGACGTCCGGCGCACATTGAGTTGGCCGAAACGGCCAACTCGCCGGTGACGGCGCCGCGGGGGACTCCTTCAGGCAGCGGAGGCCACGCTACGGGGTGACGTGGACGATTCCACCCGGTCTCGGACCGAGGGTGGGTGCATAGGTTGGGACGCAATTTGGACTCCTAGACCGTGCGGATCACGACTGTCCGCGATGAGTCGGTGGCGTATGTACGATGCTCCGTTAGCGTCATTGCCACTGACGGTGGTTACACTAAACTGACCCCGTTCTGGCGAAGTCGGTGCTCAGCGTGAGGGGAGCCACCCGGTGGACATCCGCGACGACGAGACAACGCCAGTTGGGCCTGAGGTAGGCCGCGGGGCGACCGAGCTCGAGTCGCCGGATGCGAACCCGGTGGTTGCGCCCCATCGCCCGCCCTCCCCTCGGGGCCCTGCAGCCACCTTGCGCCCGCGAGTTGGAAGCGTCGAGGTCAAGAGGCCTTCAAACGTCGGCTACGACGATCGCGAGGGCCGCTTCCTTTACGCGACGCCTGCACTTGCCGCGTACATGGGCATGACGCCGGACCAGCTCATCGGCCGAACCTGGTACGAGATCGGAGTTCCGCCCGAGGCGGTTCAAGCCTTGGAGGAGACCCGGCGGCGGGTGTTGGAGACGGGCCGATCGGCGAACCAGAAGACGAGTCTTCAGATTGCAGGCACCAAGCGCGAGTCGGAGTTCGCATTCAAGCCCGTGATCGGCGAGGACGGCTCGATCGTGGGCACCGTCGTCACCGCCTGGGACGTGAGCGAGCACAAGCGAGCCTCCCGAGGGAAGGCACATCTAGATCGAACCTACTCGATCCTGAGCGCCATCGACGAGGTCCTCCTCCGAGCCCGCCACAGCCATGTGATCCTGTGCGAAGCATGCCGAATAGCAGTTCATCTTGGCGGCTTCGAATTGGCCTGGGTCGGCATGGTTGATCCCGCGAGTGGCAACGTTCGAGTGGCTTGCCAGGCCGGGCGCGACGAGGGTCTGCTCGCCAATGTGGCCGTCTCGGCGAGGGACGAGCCTTCCGGTCACGGAGTGGTCGGGACGGCAATTCGTGAGAACCGCAGCGTCGTGCTCCAGGACGTTCGCCACGACGAACGAATGGCCCCGTGGCGGAGTTTCTTCGAGCAGCTCGGCTACCGGACAGCGGCCGCCTTCCCGATCCGAGCGGGGGACCGCGCGATCGGCGCCTTTGTCCTCTACTCGGCCAGGGCGAGCCATTTCGACGCGACTGAAGCCCGAATGTACGAGCAGGTAGCCCAAGACATGTCGAGCGCTCTGGACTCGATCACGACCAAGAGCGCCAAAGCCCAGGCTCACAGGGCGCTCGTCGAGTCGGAGCGTCGATACCGCGACCTGTTTGACCTGAACCCCCAGGCGATGTGGGTCTTCGATGTCGAAACGCTCCGATTCCTCGCCGTGAACAACGCCGCTGTTCGGGCCTACGGATACAGCCGCGACGAGTTCCTCGTCATGACCCTCAAGGACATTCGACCGCCCGAGGACGTGCCGGCCCTGCTCGACGACGTTGCTATGGCCCTTCCCGATGAGGGCGGCTTCCGACCGCGGGGCGAGTGGCGCCATATTCGCAAGGACGGCTCGCTGATCTACGTAGAAGTCTCGGCCAACGATATCGACTTCGAGGGCCAGCCCGCTCGACTGGTGATCCTCAACGACATTACCGGGCGTCGCCTCCTCGAGGCCAAGCTCGCCGAAGCGACGCGAATGGAAGCCATGGGTCACCTCGCTGGCGGCATAGCGCACGACTTCAACAACCTGCTCACGGCCGTGAATGGCTACGCCGATATCCTCATCGACGAACTCGCGGGCGACGACCGAGCCGAATCCGCGCGGGAGATCAGACGAGCAGGCGCTCGCGCGGCCGAACTGACCAGGCAAGTCCTCGCCTTCGCTCGGAGGCAGAGCTTTGTGTCGCGACCGGTCGACCTGAATGTCGTCGTGGCAACGGTTGGTCACATGCTTCGAACCCTCATCGGCGAGCAGATTCAGCTCATCACCAACCTCGACATCTCACCCGCGGTCGTGCAGGCCGACCCAGGTCAGCTCGAACAGGTGCTGGTCAACCTGGCTGTGAACTCGCGCGATGCCATGCCCGACGGTGGCACATTGGAGATCAGGGTTCGGCGCGTGCAGGATGCGGCCGTGCTGGACCGCGAGATGAACGGACCAACGGTGCTGCTCACGGTCTCCGACACCGGGATTGGAATGGACGAAGCCACCCTCGCGAGAGCCTTCGAGCCGTTCTTCACCACGAAGGAGATCGGTCAGGGGAGTGGGCTCGGCCTGGCGACCGTGTATGGCATCGTCCGCCAGTCGAGCGGACAGATCTGGGCGGAGTCGACAGTGGGCACCGGCACCAAGTTCTCGGTCCTCTTCCCGCGCCTCGACACCATCCCAGAGCCAACTGTCTCGCCTCAGGCCAGCGCTGCCAAAGGCGGAGAGGGAGCATGCGTCCTGGTCGTTGAGGACGACCCCTCTGTGCGAGCCCTCGTCGTCGCCGCCTTGGAGCACGCCGGACACCGCGTTCTGGTGGCCGCTTCGCCTGCTGAAGCTGCGGCCCTCTCCGAGGGCCTGGCCGAGACGATCGACCTGCTCCTGACCGACCTTTTGATGCCCGGGGGGAACGGGCGGGACCTTGCCGAGCGGCTTCTCACCGGCCGACCTTCAATGCGAGTCCTGCTCATGTCGGGCTACGATGCCCCACTGCCCGGGGGCGGTCCGGACGACCGCTTCCACTGCCTTGCCAAGCCTTTCGGCGCCGACGAACTCGTTGGCGCCGTCAGTCAGGAACTGGCGGAACCCCACGCCTAGCCACGACCCCGACCGGGAAAGGAGCTGGCGAATCGAGGAGGAGACAGCGAGATGACGGCGAGACGTGACCCGGTCGAACCGGCCGCGCCGGTAGCGGTGCCGGCAGAACGTTTCGGCATCGCCTGGTCCGATCCGTCAGTGCGCCTGCTCGTCCTGGCCGCGTTCCTGGTCGCCCTCCTATGGCTTGCCCGCGGCATCATCGGGCCCTTCGTCGTTGCCGGAGTCTTGGCGTACGCGTTCTCGCCGGTCGTCTCGGCGGTCCAGCGCCGGACTCGACTGCCCAGGGTGGCGGTGATCGCGATCGGCTACGTCCTGCTCCTCTCGGCTGTCGGTGCCCTTGCCTTCATCGCGGCCGATAAGGCCGGCAAGGAACTAAGCGAGCTCTCGTCCGGCGGAGGCGACGTCATCGGCTCCGCGCTTCACAAGCTGTTCGGCGACACGATCGTCGTTGCCGGAAACAGCTACTCCGTCGAATCGCTGGCAACGCAGATCAGGCAAGCATTCCTGGGCTTGATCGACTCGCCGTCGAGCGCCGTCCAGGCGGCGGAGCGGGCAGTTGAGATCGGGCTCCAGGTCATCCTCTGCCTGATCATCACCTTCTATCTCCTGCTCGACGGGCATCGGTTCGGCCAGTTTGCCCTGCGGTTTCTGGACCGCGAGCAGCGAGCCGACGCCCTTCGGATCGCGCTCCGGATCCATGTCGTCCTCGGGCGATGGCTACGGGGCCAGCTGCTCCTGATCGCGCTGGTCTCGGTGGTCTTCTACGTGATCCTGGGTCCGGCTATGCACGTTCCATACGCGCTGGCGCTGGGCATCCTCAGCGGCGTCCTCGAGATCATTCCCCTGGTCGGACCGGTCGTGGCCGCGGCCCTGGCCGGAACCGTCACCTTCGCCACGCGTGGCACTGACACGACGATCGTGGTTCTGATCGTTTACTTCGTCGTCCGCCAGATCGAGGACCAGGTGGTCATGCCGCTGGTCATCGGCCGGGCGGTCCATCTCCACCCGGTCATCACGATCTTCGCCGTCCTGGTCGGGTTGAGCACCTGGGGAATCCTGGGCGGACTGCTCGGTGTACCCGTCGCGGCGGCCCTCAACGTCACGCTCCATGAGCTGTACCCGGAAGAGACGGGTCGGGACCTCGAAGGTATGGCGGAGGAGCGCGCGACGGAGAAGCCGCTCAAAGGACAGAAGGTCCGATTCGGCCGCCTCAGGGCACGGGTGGACACGGCCATGGCCACGCGCACTCGCCCGGCGGCACCCGAAGCGTCGGCGCCACCCGAACCGTCGGCTGTGCCCGAACCGTCGGCTGTGCCCGAACCGTCGGCTGTGCCCGAGCCACCGGCCGGTGCCGAGCCGCTCGACGGTCCCGCCGCCGAAAGGCCGTGACCGAGCCCAGTCGCCTGCAGGCCGGCGCCGCCGTCCTCGGGTTGGACCTGGGCTGGAATCGTCGCCCGGCAGCGGAGTCAGCCGGACCGCACCGCCTGGGACTTCCTCTAGCTCGCGGCCCCGTACGAGTCCGCCAGCAGGACGCCGCGCGGCATGANNACCAGTGCTGGCCGTCGTAGCTCAGCCAGGCCTTCTTGCCGCCGTTCTTCACCGCCACGAAATACGTGCCGTTGGCGCCGATCACGCCATCCTCGCCGTTGCTGCATTCGCCCTGGCAGGTAGTCGGGCCCAGCGGAGCGTAGTTCGTGTCCTCGTGCCAGGTCTGGCCGCCGTCGCTCGAGTAAGCGAGCCCTGTCGCACCGGGAGCGGCGCCATAGGCGTCCGTGTGGAGGATCATCCCGTCCCGGCCGAAGTCGATGTAGTCGGCGTCCAGACCGCTCGAGCTGTAGCCACCAGCGCTCTTCGTCCACGTCTTGCC
>PMKN01000006.1:17361-27500 GCA_003158675.1 Chloroflexota bacterium
GTGCAGGCCGTCGGTCGAGAACTCTATCTGGAAGCTCCCGTACTGGCTCTTCCCGGTACCGTGCATGATCTCCACCGTCGCGACGATACCGGAGCTGGTGCCCGCGATCGAGATCAGGCTCCCGGGGAAGTCGGGCCGGCCCAGCTCCGTCCAGTTCCGGCCGTCGGGACTGGACCAGGCCGAACCCAGCGTCTGGTCGGCCGGGTCTCCGTTGAAGCCGATGGCGACGAGCCCGGCCGGCGCCACGGAGACCACGGCCGCGTCGTCGGAAATGCCTCGTGCGGCGGTCCATGTCTGTCCGTCGACCGAGGTCCACAGCCCCGGTGAGGAGTCGGCGAAAGCGCCGAGCTTCGGCGATTCCGTGGCGATGTAGCCGCCACTCCATTGCAGAACCTGGCCGTAGCCATTCAGCGGCGTCCCAGCGGAGGTCCAGCTGAAGTGACTCCAGCCGCTGGCGACGCCCGCCGTCGTGAAGCCCGAAGCGATCATCGTGGCACCGGGCGATCGAACGGGGCCAGAGGTCGGCGAGACGGCGACGGTCGGCGAGGCAGAATCGCTGACCGACGAACCCGGCGTCGCCGACACGCTGGGTGCCGCTGGCGTGGAGCAGCTCGAACTCGCCCCGGCCAGAACAGAGCCGCCCGAGCCGCCGCATGCGGCCAGCGAGACAGACGCGCCGGCCGATCCAGATGCCGCCGGACCTGCCGGCCTGATCGAGACTACGAAACCCGCCAGGACGATCGCCACGATCGCGGCGGCGGCCACTCCCAGACTCCCCACGAAGCGCGATCTGCCGGTCGCCTGGCTACGATCCAACGATGAGGCCGTCTTGCCCCGCCCCGTCTCTGTGACCTCGCTGGCGTAGTCGTACAGGGAATCCGGAACTCGAGTCTCCAGCGAGGTGGAGATGCGTCGGAAGCGTTCTTCCAGATCCCGATCTTCGGAGCCGTTCATGGGCGCACCTCTCCGGCCTGCCGGTCCAGCTGCTGACGCAGCGAGCGCATCGCGTAGTGGAGCCTCGACTTGACCGTACCGAGCGGCAAACCCAGCCGATCGGCGATCTGGTCGAGTGGCATGTCCCGCCAGAAGCGGAGCCCAACCACGATCTGTTGATCGGGCGGAAGGTTCCGAATGAGGCGACCCAGCTCGTCACGAGCGAGCGAGTCTCGGAACGGATCGCCGGGGCTGTGGTCGGCGATCGTCTCGTCGAGCTGCAGGATGCGATGCTTGCCGCGACTGCGCAGTCGGTCGTGGCAGACGTTGGCCACGATCCGGTCGAACCAGGCGCCAAAGTGGTCCGCGTCGCGAAGCTTCGGCCAGGCGAGCCAGGCCTTCTCCATAGCGTCCTGGGTCGCGTCCTCGGCTTCAGCTGCATCGCCCAGGAGAAAGCCGGCCAGTCGATAAGCTCCCGGCAGTTGGGCTCGGACAAGGCGTGCGAATTCGGCGGCCTCCCCGCTCGCCGTCATCGCCAGCTCCACCCTGCCCGCTCCTTCCCTCAACGTCTTGCAACTCCCTTCCGTCAGCGTGGTCATCCAGACGGAAGCGAAGGGTCGAAAGGTTCAATCGGAGCCGAAGATAGCCGACCGACGAGGCGGGCGAGCGACGGCCGGGACAAAGCTCCCGGCCCGTTTGCCAATCCTCGCCCGCTGGCTGACGCCAACGGCGTTTGTCACCAGAGTCGCGCTATCCAACCACTGTCTACGTACAGATCCGAGTTGAACTCCTTGCCGAAGGCGGCTACGCCGTCAGCCACTTGTGCCGGACTCGAGATAGTGGAACGCTTGTCTGTCAAGGGACAGCAGGATCTGAACGCTGGCGGCATCAAGACTGCACGCTGGCGGCCACGAAATCTGCACGCCTGAGCGCGTGAAACGCAGCGTTGCGTCGTCAGGGGAGCTGTGGGGGGTACACTCCCGCTTCTTTAGGTCCAGACAACTCTCTTGACCATGAGGAAAGGGCACGGACCCTGCTCAACGGTGCACGAGAGATCGAGCTGGACCTCCAGCACCATGGGGCGGCTCTGAGGCAGCTGGAGGACATCAGGTCCTTCCAGTCGGACAGCAGTAGCAGCGGTCGCCGAGGCACCCTCGGGGTCGGTTGGGAAGAACAGCACATTGGTTCCGCTGTAGCTGTACCCATCGACCATGACGATTCGAACCCAACCGCCGACTAGGTACCAGTCGGTCGGGCTGGCACGCATCTG
The DNA here is from genome assembly GCA_003158675.1 of Chloroflexota bacterium. Classification (GTDB taxonomy): domain Bacteria; phylum Chloroflexota; class Limnocylindria; order Limnocylindrales; family CSP1-4; genus Fen-1039. The sequence goes on from PMKN01000006.1 coordinate 19,565, forward strand.
ACTGATAGCCGCTTCCCCATTGAGGACATCGCGTCCTTCAATGGTGGATGGGAAAGGAGCCCCCGGGGAAGGTGCTGAGGGCTCGGCCGAGGTTGACGCAAGACTCGAACTCTCAATTCCTCCACTCGCGGGCGAGCATCCGCCGAGAACCGCTGCGACAGCCAGAACCACGACTACTCGGCGAAACGCGTGCCAGTTCATCGTTGGCCTCCTCCCCGGACTGACGCCCGTAGCGTGAGGCTGGTTCCTTACGACGTCGGCTCGAACCTTGCCCGTTGAGCGCTCGACCCACTCCTCGACCTTGGCGAGGTATGGATCGGCGAGCTGGTTGCGCCGAATCGGGACTTCGAGCGGTCGACCCCGTGCCCGCAGCCGGACGTAGCGGCCGACCGTGTTTGGCGCGCAGCCGGCAAGCTCGGCCGCATCGCGCAGGCTGCCTGTCAGGTCGAAAGCCTCGTGGATCTCCACGACGTCTCCGTCAGACTTCACCACGTCCCTCCTAGGTTCCTGGGATCCGAACAACCCCAAGTGAACCTGGAGGGACGCCTCGTCAGTTGGACGGCGTGCAGTCTTGATGGCCGCGGTTGTGCAGTTTTCGTGGCCGCGAGCGTTCAGTCAAATGGCCGCGCGCGTTCAGATTCTCATGGCCGCTGACACTTGTCTTACGAGCAGGTGACGGAGGTACTCGCCAGACGCTGCGCGGCGAGCGATGCTAGCACCGTACAGCGCCTGAGCGGCTGAGCAGCAGGCGGCGTCCGCCGCCCGCCCCCATCACGCTCCCGCCCCAGGCGCCGGGGGAGGTGCCGCCGTGACCAGCGAAGTCTCCGCGAGGGCATCCGAATCGCGAGACCGCGTGACGCTCGCCGTCGACCTGACGGAAACGCCGCTGTCCGTCCGCCAGACCCAGCTCGGGACGCGGGTCGTCCTGCGTGGCTGGCCGGCCGATCCCGACAACGGGTCCGGCTTGCCGGAAAAGACGCTGTGGGTCGCCCTGCCCGAGGGAGGTCGCGCTCGCGGGGTGGAGACCCGCGTCGTCTCGACCAGGCCGATGACCAAAAGGCCCGTCGTGCTCGCGCCAGTGCCGGTTGCTCGTCCGGACTCGCCGTTCGCGTTCGCTGTGTCTGCACGCTACCCCAAGCACCACGAGGCGAAGAAGCGGCCCGCGCCGCTGGCACGACTCCTCCGCACCCGAACGCTCGGCCTCGCGCGGGTGGCCCTTGTCCTCGTCTCGCCGGTGCGGGTCGGGCCCGACGGTTCGCTTGCACTGGCAACCCGGTTCGAGATCACGATCCTGCTCGAGGCGGACGCGACCGCGACGATGCGTATGAGCCCCGTGACTCTCTCCTCCGCGCAGCGTCGCCGCGCCATGGACCTCGCCGCGACGTCCGTCGTCAATCCCGGCGACCTCCGACGGCTCCCGTTTGTGCCGCTCGACGTCACTGGAGGAGGCGCCGGAGGAGGGGAAGAAGCGGCGTACCTGATCATCACGGACGACTTCACCTGGGATGCGACGGCCATGTCGCCGATCGCGCCCATCCCACAGGGCCTTACCGGCGCGTTCTCGACGCTGCGGGACTGGAAGGCGAGTCTCGGCTTCACGGCTCGCATGGTGACCATCACCGACATCGTCGCCGGCACCGCGACGAGCGGTCTCGGCGCCGACTTCAAGACTGGTGCCGCCGACCTGCAGGAGGTCATTCGGCGCTTCATTAGCTGGGCTCAGGCGAACTGGGGGACGGCCTTCGTCCTGCTCGGCGGCGACCAGACCGTGGTCCCGATCCGGCAGCTCAAGATGGGGCTCTGGACGGAGCTGATGCCGACCGACATGTACTACTCGGTGCTCGACCCGGCGTTTGACTTCGACGAAGGCGGTAAGCCGGATTTCGGCCGGATCGATTCGACGGTGTTCGAGCCCGACGTCAGCCTCGGCCGAGCGGCGGTGACGAGCCGTGCAGAAGCAGACACCTTCGTCGCCAAGGTGATCACGTATGAGCGAGCTCCCCTAGACCCGGCCGGGCCGGGCTGGCTGGCTCAAACCCTCCTCGCCGCGGCCAAGCTCGGCGGCGACATCCCGGCCGAGTTTCCGCCTGGAGCGGCCCTGCCTCCCGGGCCGGACTATTACTACCACGCGCCTGGAGCGGCCTACAGCCTGCTGCAGCTCATCGAAACGATCACGGTCACTCAGGACCCCGACAAGACCACGACCAGTCCGGGCAACAACTGCTTCAACCAGGCTCAGGGAAAAGCCTACGTCAAGGTTCACCTCGACGGCTCGACGTATCGGCTGCCTCAGGACCTGTACGCGGTCACACCATCGGGGAACGTGAAGCTGCTCCATGACGTCGCGGCGCAGACGACCGATTGTGGCTGGTTCTACACCGACTGGCTCAACTACGACGGGCCGTGCCAGGACGCCAAGGGCGTCAACTACCCGACGAGTTGGATCATCGCCTACGTACCGGGTGGGGCATCGCCGACGGAGATCAACATCTCACTCGCCGCTTCGCTGCGAACCGGCTACAACCTCCTCGCGAAGACGGGACCGGGGTTCTACTCTCCCATCCCGTTCGATCCTGCGGCTGGCGCAACGCGCCGCGGCTGGTACTTCGCGAAATCGTCGACCGACGTTACCCCGATGCTGTCAGATCCTGCCGGCGGCCAAACGCCAAGCTCGTGGATTGCCATCTTCACCTCGAGCGGGGAGCTCGCGCCGCAAGAGTTCGTCCTCGACCCGACGGATGAGGCCGACACCGAGTCGGAGCTCGAGGTCATACGCAAGGCCGCGGCTGTCGAGCTGCCGCAGTGGAACGAGGTGTCTCGCCTTTATCCCGACGTGGTCGATCTGCCCGCTGCGGACAAGTCGGGCGATGTCGAGTACTACACCCAGGATCGGCTGCGGGCGAAGCTCAACCTGGGTCAGCATTTCGTCTACGGCGCGAGCCATGGGATGTATGACTGCATGTTGTGGGGCGGCGAGGGCGGCGATTTCGACGAGCCGCTCGCCGATGCGCTCGTCAATGCGCCCAGGTGGGGCATCGGCTACGGAAGCGCCTGCCTGACGGGCCGCTATACGGAGGACTCGCTCGGCCGCCATCTAGTCGTCAAGAACGGAGCTGGAGGGCTTGTGGGGTTCGTGGGATTCATGGACGAGCTGCAGATGGGCCTGGGAGTACCGTTCGGTCAGAAGCTGCTGGACAGCATAGCTGCGACCGGCAGGCTCGGGCCCGCCGTCGACGCCCGGGCGACGCTGCTCGAGCCGGGCTCGGGGGTTGGCCACGACGACTCGGGCTACCGGGCCATCGTGGCCATGAGCCTTCTCGGCGACCCCGCAATGGTTGTGCACGGCACGATCGTCGAGCCGGCCGCCTCGGTGGGTATGCCGGAGTTCTTCGCGTCCGAGGCGATCGCCCTGGCCAGGTTGGGTGGGTACGCGAACGCGGACCGGAACCAGCTCGACGCGCAGGCGCAGTGGCAGTGGACCGTCGGCAAGACGCCCGACGCCATCACCGCGGATCTTAAGGATCGCTATTCGCAGCAGCTCCAGCGACAGCTCGGGCTCGGGGCCGGGGCGGCGGCAGACTTCTACGCCGACACGATGGCTCGCCTCGCCACCTATGGGCTGGCGGCCAGCGTCGCCCAGGATCCGCAGCCGCGGGATCCGGGCCGGGACGTGCATCGCGCCTGGGCCCTGGCGTTGCTGCTGCTGCCGGCCGGCATGGGAACCTCAATCGTCCTCGCCCAACTCCTTTCTCGCCTGGACGACGCGTCGGGCGCGCTGTACATGCGGCCGCGCCGGTTCCTCGAGATGCTCTTCGTCAGCGAGACCGCAGCGATCGAGCGGATCTCGGGGACAGCCGGGCTGGCCGCGGTTGACGGACTGGCGGCACGGGCCTGCGCGACTCGCCTGTCGGCTCTGCGCGACGAGCTGCTGACCAAAGCGAAGACGACGATCGAAGGCGCATCGACTGCCGACCGGGCCGGCTACTACGCCGCGGCTTGCCTCCGGCTCAACGCGTTCGGGGTGGACTTCGGGACGGTGTCGGCGAACTGGCTCGGGTACGACGTCCACTACAACTGGGTGCTTACGGCTGCCGTGCCGAATGTCGTCCAGCAGCTCGCCGGGCGCATCCGGCGGATCTTCGAACAGGTCGGCTATGGCGATCCGCCGGCCGCCGAGGTGCGCATCGTGCAGATGCAGGGCAGTCAGGCGGTCGAGGTGGTCGGCTCGCAGCTCGACTTTGGAGCGCCTGTCGCCGGTCAGTCGGTGACGCGAAAGGTCCGCATCTACGACGTGGGCGATGGCGATTTCCTCGTCACGTCGCCGGTTCTGTTCGGTGGCTTCACGCCGTCGAACACGACCGTCACGCTCCGCGAACAGCGCGTCGACGCGATGGGCGCGTGCGAGGCGGAGGTCACGTTCACCGCCTCGGGCTCGGCGCCGGTGACAGGCAGCCTGCAGCTGGAGACGACGGCCGTGGCCACGCCCATGCTGACGATCGATCTCCGCGCCGCGCCGCTCGCGCCCAACGTCCGGTTCGAGCCCATGGGTCTCGACTTCGCGTCGCAGAAGATCGGTACCTCCCGGACCCAGTCGCTGGTCCTCCACAATACCGGAACCGCCGACGCGTCTGACCTAGTGCTGGACATGTCCCGGATGCAGGGCCCAACCGCGCCGCAGTTCCAGCTGCATGGTGCGCCCGCGCCACACGGCACCCTGGCCGCCGGGGCAAGCGTGACGTTCGACGTCGAGTTCGCGCCTACCGAGGCCGTCATCATCCAAACCGCGCTTCGGGTTACGTACGGCTCCGCCGTCGACCCGGGGGCCGCCGCGAACAGCTGCGCGATCATCGTTGGCGGCTGGGGGATCGCGCCGGCGATCCAAGCGCCCGCCTCGCTCGACTTCGGTTTGATCCAGCCGAGCCAGGCAACCGTCCAATCGCTGACAGTCCACAACGGCGGTCAGGCGGGTCTGGTGCTGTCGGCGGTCTCCGTGCAGGGCGGGCTGTCTTCCGCGTTCTCGATCGTCCAGCCGGACGGCTCGACGGCTCCCGCGCTGGGCGGCCCGTTCGCGTCGATCTTCCCGGGCACCGGGACGGTAGTCCAGGTTTCCGTCTCGTCCCCCAATCCGGCCGTGCATCTGAGCGACAGTCTCGTGATCGCCAGCGACGATCCGGCTCATCAACAGCTCGTGATCTCGCTCATGGCTGCGACCGTCGGGGCGGCTGGCCTGGTCCAGCCCGACTCGGTGAGCTTCGGGGTCGATCCGCAACCGCCGAACGACGTCCAGATAGTCGCCATCGAAAGCAAGGGCACGACTCAGCTCGAGCTCTATGCCGTTTTGATCGCGGGCGTTCCGGTCGCCACCGACGGCTCGCGGCCGGCGAAGCCGCAGGACAAGCTGGACTTCGTCGCCGAAGGGCTGCCGTCGAAGCTGACTCCGCTGGCTGCCGGCTCGAGCCTGGTCTTCGACATACGTTTCCGGCCTCTCGCGAGCGGCCCGAAACAGGCCTCGCTAATAGTCGAAACCAACATCGGGAAGTTGACCCCGGTCAGCCTCAGCGGAACCAAGAGCTGACGCGACGCATGTTACGTATCTGTGAGTCGGTGGCGGCAACGCCAGTTTGCGGGTACTCGAGCCAGTCGGCTAGGAGCGTCGCCCCAACCGCAGCCGCGAGCGTCAATCGGAGCGTGGGATCGGTCGGCGACTGGCGTCAGCATTAGAACGTCTGTGTATGGTCGGGGCGAGAGGAGTTGAACCGGCGGTACCCAAGTGTCGGATTGTGGTCCCGAGCTGGATCGCGGCGATCCTGGCAAGAAACACCTCGTCCAAAGGTGGAGTGGAATACCAGGAAGCGAGCGAACCCGCGTGGATCCGTTGTTCTTGCCGCTGGTGCTCAGTCGGCGGCGGCCCGGGTCATGGCGTTGGCGACGGCGGAAAGGAGAGCTTCGGCTGTGAAAGGTTTCGGTAGCAAGTCGACGTCCGCTTCGAGGACACCGTGGCGGACGATGTTGCCGTCCGGGTAGCCTGACATGTACAGGACTCGCATTCCGGACTGGCTGGGGGCGAGCTTCGCGGCCACGGTGCGCCCATTCATGTCGGGCATGACTACGTCGGTGAGAAGCAATCGGACGGGCGTACCGGCTGACGCGTCAATGGCCGTTGCTCCATCCGAAGCGGTCAGGACGCGGTATCCAGCCGCCTCGAGAACACGGCTCGCGAATCGCCTGACGCCTCTGTCGTCTTCGACAATCAGGATCGTTCCCAACCGGGCAGCTTCGATCGCCGCCGGGCGGGGCGGCTCCGCACTGATCGGTGTCGTCGTCGCGACGCGCGGCAAGTGGACGGTGAAGGTCGCTCCGTGACCCAGTTGGCTGCGAGCGGTGATCGTGCCGCCGGACTGATGCACGATGCCGTAGACCGTCGCCAGCCCAAGGCCGGTGCCCTTGCCCGGACCTTTGGTGGTGAAGAACGGCTCGAAGAGATGGTCCATGGTCTCGGCGTCCATACCAACGCCGGTATCGGTTACCGACAGGATCGTCATGGGACCCGCCGACCCAGCCTGAGAGGGCGAATCGGTCGGGTCAGTCTTCTCGATATCTGCGGTCTCGATGGTCAGCCTGCCGCCGTCAGGCATGGCGTCGCGGGCGTTGACGACAAGATTGACGATGACCTGCTCGATCTGACTGGGGTCGGCCATAACTAAGCCCGCCCCGTTCGAAGTGGTGACGAGCATGACATCCTCGCCGATGAGTCGCCTGAGCATCGGCTCAAGGAGCCGAACGATCGTGGCCAGTTCGACTACCTGCGGCTTCATGACGGTTCGTCGGGCGAACGCGAGGAGCTGGCTGGTCAGACCCGCGGCTCGGTCTGCGGCTTCAATGATCTGCTCGAGGTCCTCGCGTGGACCTTCGCCGGGCGGCATCGCGGCCAGGGCGAGGGTGGCATTGCCACGAATCACGGTTAGCAGGTTGTTGAAGTCGTGAGCTACTCCGCCTGCCAGCAGACCGATCCCCTCCATCTTCTGGGCCTGGCGTAGCTGCGCCTCCAGAGTGGTTCGTTCGGCATCTAGGACCTCGCGTTCGGCCGCGGCGTCGGCTCGATCGAGCGCGGACCTATGGCGATCCGAGGCGGCCTGAGCGCGGGTCTTGGCGGCTCGGACTCTTGAGTCCTGAAGTATCTCTGCCGATGGCGCATCTGACTGGGCCTCGAGGCGGTCGATCTCTTCTGCGCGAACGTCCCGTCGCCGTGCCGTCTCGTCGCGCGTAGATGCGTTGGTCTCGCGCTCGAGGGTCGACCTCGTACGTGACCGAACGTTCCTCGCGCGTGCGGCCTGCGTGGCGCGGCGACCGATCGTGGTCAACTTGCGGTTCGCGCGTGCCGCTTCGTAGGCCTCCAGCACCACTCCGGAGGCATCCGCGGGTTTCTCCTGGTCGGCGTTCGCCTGGTCCCGGTCGGCGGCCTGCTGATCGCTCTCGGCGTCGGCTTCGTCTCGCTTCGCCGCCGCCTGGTCCGCGTCCGACGCAGCCTGGTCCGAATCTGCCGTCCCCTGGTCCGAATCTGGAGCAAACCCCTCGACGTCGATCGCCTGTTCATCTATGGAGCGGATAACCCTCGCCGAACTCCTTGCCGTCAGGCCTTTCGGGCCATCATCCTTCATGGCACACCCCCAAGCTCGCAGCATCGCCAAAGGGCGCGAGGCCCTCGGAGGCTTTGCCAGGCGCAGAAGACATTACCACTCTCGCTCAAGAGCCCCGGGGCGAGAGGAGTTACACCGACCGCAGCGACCTGAATGTCCCAATCCGGCTCGAGTGTGAACTGGTTGGTTGCGAGCGTTGGGCCAAGCAGGCGAGCTGACGAGCGCCCTCACAGCCTTTGCTACTATGGGGCTACTCCACCTCCACCCCGGCGTCTTTGAGGGCGCGCCGGAGGTCCTTC
>PMKN01000088.1 GCA_003158675.1 Chloroflexota bacterium
GCCGCTCTTGATCAGCTCACGGATCACGTCCGCTGGGTTGACCCCAAGGAGGTCGGCCAGATCCTTGACGGTGATGCTCGAGGGCAACTCGATTGCGCTGCGGTCGCGCGGTTCGAGAACGGCTGCCGCTCCCTGCACTCCTCCGTCGCGGCGCATCGGCTTGCGNNCCGCTCCTACTCTTGGCCACGACTCACTCCTCCTTCGATCCCCGCCTGCGGGATCCTGCTCGCCTCCCCTGTTAGCTCTGCCCGGAGCTCCACCGGGATCGGCACTTCCAGCGCGCGCTGGAGCGATCCTTTGTCGAGCGCCGCCGCGCGGCACTCCGCTGATTCACACACGTAGGCCCCGCGACCAGGCATTCTGCCGGTCGGGTCCAGGACGACGCGTCCGTCCGGCGTCCGAACGACGCGCGTCAACTCCCGCTTCTGCCGGGGTTGGCGGCAGACCACGCACGACCGAGTCGGAAAGCGCCGAGGCGGCGCGCCCCGGGCTACGAGGACACCTCCCCGGCGATCGCCGTCGAATCGACGGCCGACTCGGTGGATTCCTTCTTGCGAGCCGCCTTGCGTCGCTTTGGCGGCGCGGGCGCCTCTGGCTCAGTTACGGATGAAGACGTCGGCGCAACCGCCTCGCCGGGACCGAGCGGCGCTTCGGCCGCCACCGCCGGCTCGGGCTCGGCCGTCGCCGCTGCGACCTGAGCCGCCTCGACCTTGGCAGCCTCCGCCACAGACACGTCGCTACGAATGTCGATGCGCCAGCCCGTCAGCTTGGCCGCGAGGCGGGCGTTCTGCCCTTCCCGGCCGATGGCCAGCGAGAGCATCCGCTCGGGTACGACGACGTTGGCGATGCGGTGTTCCTCGTCGATCCGAACCTCGATCACCTGGGCCGGGCTCAACGCCTTGGCCACGAAGGTGGACGCGTCTTCGGACCATTCGATGACATCGATCTTCTCGCCGCCCAGCTCCGCCACCACGGCCTGGACGCGGGCTCCGCGCTGGCCGACGGTCGCTCCCACCGGATCGAGCCCTTGCTGGCGCGACGCGACGGCAACCTTCGATCGGCTGCCGGCCTCACGCGCGATGGCCTTGATCTCCACGGTGCCGCCGTGGATCTCCGGTACCTCCAGTTCGAACAGGCGGCGCAGGAAGCCCTTGTGGGTCCGGCTGACGTAGATCTGAGGACCTTTCGCGCTGCGGCGGACTTCCAGGACGAAAGCCTTCACGTTCTGGCCGATCCGGTAGTGCTCGAGCGGCGACTGCTCGGTCGTGGCCAGGATCGCCTCGGCCTTGCCAACGTCCAAGATGATCGCCCGGGGCTCCACGCGTGACACCGTTCCGGTGATGAGCTCACCCTCGCGGCTGGCGTACTGATCGAAGACGACGTTCCGCTCCGCCTCATGAAGCCGCTGCAGGACCACCTGCTTCGCCGTCTGGGCGTGAATCCGCCCGAAGGCCTCTTGGTCCAGCTGCTCCGTCTCGACCAGGTCCCCCACCTGCGCCCCTGCCTGAACGGCCTGCGCTTCCGCAACCGTCATCTGCGTCGTGGGATCCTCGACCTCGTCAACGACATCCCGCGCCCGAAAGACTCGGACCTTGCCCGACTCCGCGTCGATACGAACGTGAATGTCCTCGTCGCCGGGCGTGCGCCGATAGGCCGACTGGATCGCGTCCTCGACGGTTCGGATCAGCTGCTCGCGCGAGACGCCCTTTTCGGCGTTGAGCTGCAGGAGGGCGCCGACGAAATCTCGACTCAATGCGCGCCTCCCGTTCTAGACCGGCTCTCGGCTACTCAACAAAAGACGTGGGGGTCACCCACGTCACGAGCGGCCGGTACAGTTGCCCGGAGTATACACGGCGACCCCGAGCCATCCAAGATCCGCCCACGCGGGCGCAGCGTGCGGGCGCCGGTCCGCGCGCTGCGCCAACCCCTGGGTGCGCGGCAGGCCGGACGTCTCATCCGCGCAACGTGAGGCCGGTCTGATATCGCACATAGACGTCGTGATCGCCGAAGGTGGCGGCGAGGCGGTAGTTGGCTCGCACGTAGTCACGCAGCGGACCGAGCGTGTCCAGGTTGCGCGAATCACCGAGACCTGTATCGGGGGCTCGGAACATCGGGACCGGCGTCGGCGCCTCCACGATCACGGACGGTGGCGAGACCCGCCACGCCTCCAGGAGCGCGGCCGTTTGGGCCGCGGACCAGTAGCCCGGAGTCACCATCGGAAACTGATAGACATAGCGGTCGCACTGCCGCCGGTCCGTGGTCAGGAACAACACAGGGTCTTCGCCCCACACGAAGAGCGTCGCAGTGGAAGGGGTGTTGGCGTCGATCCAAGCCGCCGTCTGGTCCGAGGATAGCTTCGCCGCGCTCTCGCTCTCGATGGTCATGGAGAGAAGCTCTTTGGCCGTAACGGCGGAGACCAGCGACGCGCAGACGGCTGCGATCGAAAGCGCGATTGCCACGTTTCTCATGCTGCGGCTGGGCGACCGTACGTGATCGGCGAGCCACACCGCGCCCGGCCCTGCCAGCACCAAGATCGGGGGCATCACCAGGATCAAATAGTGCAGGTAGATGCGGTCCTGATAGGCCACATATGCGGCCGAGCTCAACACCCAGGCCAGGCACGACCAATCGACCCGATCAAACGCCCGCGGCCGGCGGACCATCCGCGCCACCGTGACGGCGAATGGCACGGCCAGGCCGCCAAGGAACAAGACGACCAGAGGGAGAATCTGCCCCAGGCCGGCGCTTGAGTCGCGGTAAGCGACGTTGTAGGTGACGATCTGGTCGAAAGCATCGCCGACTGCGCGACCCGCTGCGAGCCAGGCCAGGACTGCAAGCGGCAGGATCGCACCACCGGCAAGCACGGCTATGGCGCGCCGAGCCGATGCCATCGCTCCGTCGCCGTTGATTACCCCGGCTATCGCCAGCACGGCAGCAGCCGGCGCGGCCTGTAGCGAAAGGAGACAGGCGACGCTGAGCATCAGCCCGACAAGGCCTGCGAGGCGCCAGCTCCAACTCCGCCGCAGGTCGGCGATTGCCCACAGAGCAGCGACGAGTGGCAGGAGCGCAAAGGACTCAGTCGCCCCGCCGCCGAGGGCCACGGGATGCCAGGCTATCCCAACAAGGCAGACCAGGCTGCACACGAAGGCGGGGATCGGCGACAGGCGCCGCACGAGCAGCGCGTCGACGATCAGGATCGTGCCTGCCGTGAAGAGGACCGTCAGGAACCAGGCCACCAACCACGGATCCAGCCACGGCAAGGCAAATTGGCCCAGGGCGTTCAGTAAGTAGGCGCCGGGCGGCTTGTGGTCCCACAGATCCGTGTAGGGCATCTGCCCCTCTCGGATCCGCACCCCCGCCAGAACGAAGACGGCCGAGTCGAGCGGCGCCCCGAGCCACAGGCCGGGCGAAAGCAGAATCGCGGTCAGTGCCACCAGCGAAGTCGGTCGCGCGATCTTCGCGGTTCGCTTCACAGCGTTGCCGTTGACCCGGCGCTGCTGACCGCCAGCCATTCGCCCGCCGCGGCCGCAACTCTGTGACCGAGTCCGAGCGCCAGCGACACGCCGCGGTCGTCAGGGTAGATGTGGGCCAGGCTGGCGTGGTACAGCCCGGGCAGGCCCGTCTCAAGGGGCAGGCGCGGCATGGGGCCGCCGGCCAGAGGGACCGGCTGGGCCCAGCGATCGCGGGTCAAATGCGCGCCCCGGATCCAGCTACGAGCGAAACTCGGGTTGACGGCCCGCAGCGCCGGTTCCACCGCGGCGACGATCTGGTCGATACTCGCCTCCCAGGCACGGCCGCCCACCTCGGCGTAGTGGGTCAGGTAAACGATGTGCCTGCCCCCGTAGCGCTCGGACGGGATGAAGTTCGTGTGCTCGATGATGGCAAGGCAGGCAAGCTCGGTCCGCTGGATGAGGTTTGTCCAGTAGTAGCGGCCGAGCGGTCGATCGAGTTCGAGAAGGAGGCATACGACGCCCCGGTACGGTATCTGGGAAACCGTCCTCAGATACGGCTCCGGCAGAGCCGCGATCCCCGCCAGCTTCTCGCCGCTCAGACAGGCCACCACCGCCCGGGTCCGCACCTCATGGCCGCCCGCCAGAACCCGCCACGTGCCACCTTGCAGTGCCAAGGAGTCGACCCTGACGCCGCAGGTGACGGTCACACCTCTGGCCGCCAGATCCTCCGCATAGCTGCGCGCCAGGCGACCAAGGCCCCCTCGCAGGTAGCCAAGCCGATCGCCCGTGCCCCGCTTTCTGGAGCTGGCCCGTTGTCGCATCCGGCTTGCGAGCCATGCGAGTGCGACGTCGGACGCATACGGACCGAACTTGCCCTCCAGGAGCGGCTGCCACAGAACGGCGTACCCTCTCGCGCCGAACCAGCGAGGGCCGGCCTGGCCCACCTTCTGTCGCTCCAGTCGGCGACCGCGACCGCCCAACAGCACCACGACCGATCCCAGACCCAGCCTCATCCGCGCCGCGAATGGCAGCGGCGGATACCGCAGCAGATCCAACGGCGTATCGAACCGGTACAGGCGCCCGGCATCGAGCACCGCCGTGGAGGCCGGCCGCCACTCGAGCCGCTCCTGGCTCTTCAGCCGCTCGATCACGTCCCGCAGCTCGCGATCCTGCGGAAAGATATGGTGGTAGTAGGCCTCGATTTCCTCGCCTCCCACCACGATCGAGCGAGCCAGGCCGCCCACCTCGGACTCCGCCTCAATGATCTGGACCGAAAGGCCGCGCGACGCCAGCTCGTCGGCGGCTGCGAGGCCTGCCATGCCGCCACCGACCACCACCGCATCGATGACCCCTACCTGGGGTCCGGTCTGCGCCATCGACTCAGTAGGCGCGAGCGAACAGCACGCGTCGCTCCGAGAGGCCACCGCAGGCTACGCACTTGCCCGCCTCGTCGGGCGAGTCGAACGGAATGCAGCGAATCGTGGCGCCAGTCTCGTCGTTGACCTGCTTCTCGCATTTGGCGTCGCCGCACCAGGGCGCGAGGAAGAAGCCGCCCTCACCGTCAAGCCCGTCCTTGAGTGCCTGGTAGGTGTCCACTCGATGCGTGTTCGCCTCGCGAAAGTCGAGCGCCCGCGCGAGCAGCTCGGCCTGGTAAGCGAGCAAGCGGGCCGGCAGTTCGGCCGCCAGCTGGGCGAGCGGCACGGCTTCCTTGGAGCGGTCCACGCGCTTGACGAGCATCGCCTGGCCGGCAGCAACGTCGCGGGGTCCGATTTCGATCCGGAACGGCACGCCACGGAGTTCCCAGTGGTTGTACTTGAAGCCGGGCGATTCGTCCCGCCAATCGACCTTGACCCGGACGGCCTTGCCCTCGGGCGTCACCGCCAGCGCCGCCTGGAAGCGATCGATCGCCTCGGCGACGGCGGCCTTTTCTTCGTCCTTGCGGAAGATCGGCACGATGACGACCTGGACCGGCGCAACGTTGGGCGGCAGGACGAGTCCCGAGTCGTCGCCATGGGTCATGATCGTCGCCCCGACCATGCGCGTCGAGAAGCCCCAGGACGTCCCGAACGGGTGCTTGCGGACGTTGTCGCGGTCGAGGAACTCGATGCCCGCGGCCCGGGCGAAGTTCTGGCCGAGCATATGACTGGTTCCGGCCTGGAGCGCCTTCTTGTCCCGCATCATGGCTTCGATGCACCACGTGAACTCGGCGCCTGGGAACTTCTCGCCGTCGGTCTTGCGACCCTTGATGACAGGGATGGCGAGCCATTCCTCGGCCACTCTGTCATAGCAGTCCAGGCCGGTCGCGACTTCCGCCTCTGCCTCTTCGCGGCTGGCGTGGAACGTATGCGCCTCCTGCCACAGGAATTCAGTCGTGCGCAGGAAGAGCCTCGTTCGCAGCTCCCACCGCACGACGTTGTTCCAGAGGTTCATCAGCAGCGGCAGGTCGCGATAGGACTGGATCCAGTCTTTGACGCTGTCGGCGATGATCGCCTCGCTCGTCGGCCGGATGGCCAGCCATTCGTCCAGCTTCTTTCCGCCGGCATGGGTCACCCAGGCGACCTGTGGATTGAAGCCTTCTACGTGTTCAGCCTCTTTCTCCAGGAGCGACTTCGGCACGAACAGCGGAAAGTAGACATTGCTGTGGCCGGTGCGCTTGATGTGGCCGTCGAGCTCGGCCTGCATCGACTCCCAGATGGCGTAGCCGTACGGCCGGATGATCATGCAGCCGCGAACCGGGGAATAGTCGGCCAGCTCCGCCTTCAGGACCACGTCGTTGTACCAGCCCGGGAAGTCCTCCGACTGGCGGGTGATGCTGGTGACGAATCCCTCCTTGGGCACGCTGTTCCTCCTGCTTCGGACCGGGTGGCGCGGCTATGCCCACAAATCCTAACTGCTGCGGATCGCCCGCACCTCCGCGTCGGCGCTACCACCCAGGTCGGGCCGTCGTCGAGAAGCGGGCGGGCGGTCGAGTTGGTGGCCACCCATCGGGATTCGTCCTGCCGCTGCCCACGGTAGACGACCGCGATCGTCATCGCCGCTCTTGTCCTGATGATCAAGATGGCCCTAAGGTTGTCTATGGCCTTTTCTCAATTCGACCTGGCGAGGATGCTGCGCTGCTCGGAGGCGGACGACGAGGGATTCTCATGCATGCGGCGGCCCTCACACGGAGGAGAGCACCGCTCAGATCGATGCGAGATGAGGGATGCCGGCGGCCACCGATGCATGCTGAACCTCAGGCACCCCGGCACTCATCGGTTGCCGTGGTATGACCGGCCGGTGGCGCCAGGCGAAACGCACACGATCGCTTACGGCGGTACGGAGGGGGAGACTGGGGCGTTTGCCGACAAGGCGGCCGAGATAGCCGCCCGCTACGGCTGGGTGCGCACGTCCCGCACGTTCAGGCCTGGCCTGTTCTGGCGATGGCCGCCGTCGTCTGGCTGGCTGTCCGGGATGACGGCGCCGCATGGCCGGCTGACGGTCGTATTCGAGTTCCGACCGCCGGAGGGCACGCCGACCTGAGACTCTTCGCAGTCCCCGGTCGCACAGGCCGCAACTCGCGGTCCTCAGTCCGGCGCTGTACGTATTGAGGATGAGACCACCGCAGGAGATCCCCGATGACCAAGCTCAAGAACAAGACCGCCTGGGCTCGAACGCACGTCGCATGGCTTGCGCTACTCGTGCTGCCGATGATCCTCACCGCCTGCAACAACGGCTCCGGGGGGAACGGATACTAAGCGCATCCCGAACGCCGCACGAAGCCAGGACTCCTTCAGCTCCGATATCACGGCCCGGTTTCCGGCTAATCCCGTCCCGCTGCGCGATATCGACGCACGTTTTGAGGCGGGCCTCGCAGTCAACCTGTAAGGTCGGCCCATGACCCGTGAGTCGCTGCGCCGCCAAGAGGGAGAGCCGTGCATCTGTCCCCGGCGAGGGCTGGTGACAGCAAGGCACGCGGTTCGTCACTAATCACAGCGAGCAGTTCGCCTCCAGCCAGACCTCGCGTCCTCACCTTTGGCGCGTCGACACGCCCGTTCACCCCGCATTTGGCTGGAGTCTTCGATGTCAACTCCGCTTACCCCACCCGCTCGCTACATCGACCCGCGCGGCCAGCGCTTCGGCGCAGCCACGTCGGTAGTGCTTCTGGCGATCGGTTGGGTCGCCGGCCAGTTCTGGCTGGCTTCCCTAGTCGGAATCAACCTCCTGATCGCCTCGGCGTTCGGTACCCGCCTGTTCCTGCCCGGCAGAGCCTGGCCATTCGTCAAGCGAGCCCTGCACCTCGGGCCGGCCGAACCGGAGCATGAGTACCCACCCCGATTTGCCCAAGCGCTCGGCGGCATCGCGTTGGCCGTTGGGACCCTGCTCTTCGCGGTCGGTCTGCCGGTCGCCGGCTGGGTGCTGGTGGCCGGAGTGGCTGGCCTGCAGACACTCCTCGCCGCTACGGGCTACTGCCTGGGCTGCAGGCTCTACTTCCTGCGCTGGTGGATCCCGTCGCTGTTCACGCGCCTGTTCAGGACGAACGACAGGCTGATCAGGATGCCGGTTCAGCCCCTCCGGCACGTCTAGGCAGACGCACAGAGCCAGCCCTCAGATCCGCGAGGCAACTCCCAAGGCAGGAAACCGCCGTTCTACATAGCCGTCGAGGATCGCCTTGAACTCGGCGGCGATATGGTCGCCCCGGAGGGTCCTGTCGAGCGCGCCGTCGATGAACACCGGCGCCACCGGATCCTCGAACGTCCCGGGCAGGCTGATGCCGATGTCGGCATGCTTGGATTCGCCCGGGCCATTGACCACGCAACCCATGACGGCTACGCGCAGGTCCTCCACGCCTGGATGCGACTCACGCCATTCCGGCATCTGGTCGCGCAGGTAGGACTGGATGTCTCGAGCCAGTTCCTGGAAGTAGGAGCTCGTGGTCCGGCCGCAGCCCGGGCACGAGGAAACCTGCGGCATGAAGGAGCGCAGGCCCAGCGACTGCAGAACCTGCTGAGCGACCGCCACTTCCTCGGTCCGGTCGCCGCCGGGCTCCGGCGTGATCGAAACGCGGATTGTGTCGCCTATTCCCTCGGCCAGCAACAGTGATAGGCCCGCCGACGAAGCCACGATGCCCTTCATGCCCATACCCGCTTCGGTCAACCCCAGGTGCAGCGCGTAGTCGCCTCGGGCAGCCAATCGCCGATACACCTCCACCAGGTCCGGCACGCCCGAAACCTTGGCCGACAGGACAATTCGGTCGTGGGCCAGGCCGGTCGCCTCCGCCAGTTCGGCGGATCGGATGGCGCTTTCGACTATGGCTTCGATCATCACCTCGCGCGCCGCTCTGGGTATCTCCAGATGGGCGTTCGCGTCCATCAGCTCGGCCAGTACCTCCTGGTCCAGAGAGCCCCAGTTGACCCCGATTCGAACCGGCTTGTCGTTCTCGATTGCCACCCGCACGATCTGTGAGAATTGGTCGTCGTGATGGCGCCCTGGTCCGACATTGCCGGGGTTGATGCGGTACTTCGCCAGCGCGCGGGCCGCCTCCGGGTAATCCCGCAGCAGCTTGTGGCCGTTGTAGTGGAAGTCGCCGACGATCGGCACAGCCGCACCCAGACCGCGGACCTTGCGAACGATCTCAGGCACGGCAGCGGCCGCGGCGGGAGTGTTGACGGTGACGCGCACCAGCTCGGAGCCGGCATGCGCAAGTCTTGCCACCTGGATCGCGGTGGCGTCCGAGTCCGCGGTGTCCGTATTCGTCATCGACTGCACGACGATGGGATGGCCGCCGCCCACCGTCACCCCGTCTATGTCGACGCTCGCCGAACGTCGGCGCGGTGCGAATCCGTGAGCTTCCATGATTACGGAGCGCCGCCTCTGATGATGTCGAAGTAGCTAATCCAGGCGATGAAGGCCAACAGGAAGGCGAACCCGGCGACGTACGCCGCCGCCTCCACGGCGCTCACACCACGCGCTCCGAAGACCCGCTTGACGACCATGACCACCATCTTTCCACCATCGAGCGGCGGAAACGGCAGCACGTTCACGAGGGCAAGGTTGGCGGAGATGATCGCGGCCATGAGCAGCAGCAGCATCAAGGCGTTTGGCTGCATGACCACGTGGCCGATATCCGACGCAATACCGACCGGGCCCTGAACGCCGGCCGGGGCCTGCGTCGGATTAGTGGCGAAGTTGCCGGCTATGTCGCCCAGCGCCACCACGATCAGGCTCATCGCCCGACCCGTGCCGTTGATTGCCAGACCGGCCGCCGTGACCGGGTCGCCGACCGTGTTCGCGACCGAGTAGCTCCCCCATCGGACGCCCAGCGACCAGTTCTCCGAGGCCGTGGGGACGTGCAGGGTCACCGGTACCGAGCGCTGCACGCCATTCGCATCGGCCACGACCAGGGTCACGGTTTCGCCCGCGTGGGCACTGAGATCCTCGCGCCAGGCCTCGGAGGGATCGCTGCTGAACTGAAGCAGCGAGTGAGTCCGCCCGTCGATGGAGATCAGCGTCTCGCCCGCTTTGAGCCCGACCGTGGCGGCCGGCGAGCCGGCGACCGGGGCATCGCCGATTACCGGCTGCACGACAGGGTTGAAGGCCCAGGCTACAACGAAGAAGAGCAGCATGGCCACCGCCAGGTTCATGGCGACGCCGGCTACCAGCACGACCAACTGCCTGGGCAGCGACGCATTCGTGAAGGCTCGTGGATCGTCCGAGTTGGACTCCTCACCTTCGAGCCGCACGAAGCCGCCGATGGGCAAATAGTTGAGCGTGTATTCGGTCTCGTGGTCGTGACCGAGGATCCTGGCTCGCGGCGGGAAGCCCAGTCCGAACTCGAGCACGCGGATGCCCGCCAGGCGAGCCATCAGGAAGTGCCCGAACTCATGTACGAGCACCAGCGGCACGAGAATGAGGAGAAGGACCGGAACCGCGATCAGCCAGAACAAGATGCCGTCGAACGTCACCGAGCGACCTCCGCGAAAGCCCGGACTTGCCAATCGAGGTCTACCAGCTCTTCCAGAGCCGGCTCGCGAGGTTCGCCCGAGCAAAACTTGTCCACAGCCGCTTCCAGCACCCGCGAGATGCCCTGGAAATCCAGACTGCCGGCCAGGAACCTCGCCACCGCGACTTCGTCGCTGGAGATCAACGCCGTGCTCGCGCGCGGCCCGGCAAGGCCGGCCTCACGAGCGATGCGCAGGGCCGGGAAACGGTTCTCGTCCGGTGCTCGGAAGTCCAGCCTCCCGGCGGTAACTAGATCGGTGGCCGCAGCTGACGAAGGCCGCCGGCTGGGATACGTGAGCGCGTATTGGATTGGAAGTCGCATGTCGGGGGTCCCGAGCTGGGCCTTGATCGAGCCATCCACGAACTGCACCGCAGAGTGGACGACGCTTTGAGGGTGGATAACGACCGAGATGGCCGCCAGAGGCACATCGTACAGCCAGCGCGCTTCGATGATTTCCAGCCCCTTGTTGGCAAGTGTTGCGGAGTCGATGGTGATCTTGGCCCCCATCCGCCACGTTGGATGTCGCAGCGCCCGTTCCGGCGTTACCGTCGCGAGGTCCGCGACACTGGCATCTATGAACGGCCCCCCGGAGGCCGTGAGCAGGAGCCGCGCCACGGCTCGGTGGTCTTCACCGACCAGGCACTGCCAGATGGCCGAATGCTCCGAATCGATGGGCCGGAGCCAATGCAAGGGGCTGGCGTCCGCGCCGTGGCGCTCCGCCAGGGCCCGCGCCAGCGGCATGACCAGGTGCCCGCCCGCAACCAGAGTCTCCTTGTTGGCGGTGGCCACGATCTTGCCTGCCCCCAGCGCCGCGAGCACCGAGCGGAGCGCGACCAGACCGCCCGTGGCGACCAGGACGAGGTCCACGTCCTCCCGAGCCACGATCGCCTCCAGGGCGTCCGCTCCCGAGGCCCTGGCCACGCCGGACGGGAGGTCGAGGCGCGCTGCGCCCCTTTCGTCGGCAATCACCACAACATCCGGGTGGAAGCGGCGAGCCTGCTCCTCGAGGAGCCCTGCCTGCGAACCGGTGGCGAGCGCCACGATGCGAAATGCATCGGGCATCTCGCCCAGCACCTCGATCGCCTGACGACCGATCGATCCGCCGGAGCCGAGCAGAGCGACGCCGATCGGGACCGACACGGCGGTCAACGGTTCGCTCGCGCCGAGGGGAGGCGTCGTGCCGCCCGCGTTATGCCAGTCCCCTCCCCCGCTTTCCGGGCAGCGAGTTCAGCGAACGAGTGCGGCGACATAGAGCGCGGCGACGGGCGCCGCAAATATGAACGAGTCCACGCGGTCGAGTATGCCCCCGTGGCCGGGAATCAGTGTGCCGGAGTCCTTCGCGCCCGCGGCGCGTTTGAGCATCGACTCCGCCAGATCTCCGGCCTGCGCCGCAAACCCGATGAGCGGTCCCAGGGCGAGGCCCAGGGCGGGCGGCTGGCCCAGGGCCGAGAAGCCGGCCGCTGCTACGGCCGTGCAGACCAGGAGCCCGCCGAGTAGTCCCCAGTAGCTCTTCGAGGGTGAGATGTGGGCCAGGAATTTGCGCTTGCCCAGCGCAATGCCAACCAGGTAGGCCCCGGTGTCATAGGCCCAGACGAGCAGGATCAGCAGCAAGATCCATCCACGGCCAGCACCGAGCTGAGCCGCGGGCGCGGACCCCGAGACGGCGGGTGCCGTCAGGCCGAGACGAACCAGCGCACCCAACGAGCCCACGTACAGCGCCCCGAATGCGGTCGCCATCCAGGCCGAGAAACCGACCTTTGGATCACGTTCGGCAAACGCGGCGATCGCCGTGACCACCAACGTCGCTGCAATGAGGAGATCGCCGTAACCTGCCAGCCATGTGGGAGCGGCCATGTCGGCGGCAACGGCAAGCGCGCCAGGCACGACCAGCCACGGCTGCGCGGCGTATCCGGCGGCGCGCAGCAAACGGCCCGCCTCCAACGCAGCGAGCGCGACGAAGACGGCAATCAAAGCCCCGAACCAGGGCTCACCAAGAGCCAGCACGATAAGGAGCGGCGGGACGAAGACGACCGCGCTCAATGTCCGCTGTCGAAGCATCCCCTCGCCCGCCCTATCGTCCAAACCGACGTTGCCGGCTGGCGAACTCCACGAGCGCGGCGTCTATTTCGGCCGGCCCGAAGTCGGGCCAGAGGGTCGGGCAGAAGATGATCTCCGCGTAGGCCGACTGCCAGATCAGGAAGTTCGAAAGCCTCTCGTCTCCGCCCGTTCTGATGACGAGGTCCGGGTCCGGCAAACCGGCCGTGTACATGGCCGCGGCCATGACCTCCTCGTCGATCTCGTCGGCCTGCAGGCCCTGGGCGACGACCTTTCGCGCCGCGTCCACCAACTCGGTCCGCCCCGAGTAGTTGAATGCGATGTTGAGCTGGAGCCGCTTGCCAGCCGCCGTGGCGTCGAGCGCTTCCTGGATCGAGGCGCGGGTCTCGGGCGGGAGTTCCTCCATACGGCCCAGCAGCCGGACGTGAGCGCCCTGACCGACCAGCTCCTCCGTCTCGTTGCGAATGACCTTCTCGAGCAGCATGAACAGGCCGCCGACCTCTTCATCGGAGCGCGCCCAATTCTCTCGGCTGAATGCATAAAGAGAGAGGACTTCGATCCCGCGGCGAACGGCGTGACGGACAATCTCGCGGATCCCCTCGACGCCGGCCGCGTGGCCCTCCATCTCAGCCAGGCCACGCGCACGAGCCCAGCGCCGGTTGCCGTCCATGATGATGGCGACGTGGCGCGGCATCTCTTCGGGCGTGACCTCGAAAGGTTCGTCCAGCCGCGGCTCTGGCGAGGCGAGCGGCTCAGCCGCCGCCGGCCCGCCAGCCGGTTCGGGCGATGCCGAACGGTCCCGGTGGACGAGCGACGGAGAGTCGGTCGGCCGGTCGATCGGACGGGTCACTAGACCTCCAGGATCTCCTGCTCCTTCAGCGAGCCCACTCGATCCACTTCGGCGATGTGCTTGTCCGTGACGCGCTGCAGGCTCTCGTGCTCGCGCCGGCCTTCGTCCGCACCGAACAGGCCTTCGTGTTCTTCCTTCTTGAGCTGCTCGCCGGCATCGCGGCGCAGGTTGCGGATCTCGACGCGGGCCTCTTCCATACGTTTGTGGACCTGCTTCACCAGGTCTTTGCGCCGCTCCTCGGTCAGCTGCGGGATGTTCAGCCGTATGACGGTGCCATCGCTATTGGGCACCAGTCCGATATCGCTCTTCTGGATCGCCTTCTCAATCGCCTGCAGGGCGTTCCGATCCCAGGGCTGGATGACGATCTGGTGAGACTCCGGCACGTTGATGCCGGCGATCTGGTTCAACGGCGTGGGCGAGCCGTAGTAATCGACGACCAGCCGTTCCACGATAGATGTCGAGGCGCGACCTGTGCGAACGCCTTGCAGGTCGCGCTCCAGAACCTCCACCGCGCGGACCATCTTGTGTTCGGTGGCGGTCAACGTCTCGCTGCTCATGCGGGGTTGCCTCCGGTGATCAGGGTACCGACGGTTTCGCCCACAGCCACTCGGGTGATGTTCTGGGGCTGGTTGAGGTCGAACACGACGATCGGAGTGTCATTCTCCATGCACAGGGACACGGCCGTGGCGTCCAGAACGCGCAGTCGCTGGGTCAGCACCTGAGAGTACGTCAGCCGCTCGTAGCGGATGGCGTCCGGGTTGGTGAGCGGATCGGAGTCGTACACGCCGTCCACCTTGGTGGCCTTGAGGATGATCTCCGCCCCGATCTCCACAGCCCGGAGCGCAGCCGCGGTGTCTGTCGTGAAGTACGGGTTGCCCGTCCCCGCGGCCAGGATTATGACCCGGCCCTTCTCCAGGTGGCGCACGGCACGGCGGCGGATGTACGGCTCCGCCACCTCGTTCATGCCTATGGCGCTCATGACTCGAGTCGGCACGCCGGACTTCTCCAGAGCGTCCTGGAGCGCCAGTGCGTTCATGACCGTCGCCAGCATGCCGATGTAGTCGCCCGTGGCGCGGTCCATTCCTTTGGCCGCAGCGGCGAGCCCACGGAAGATGTTCCCTCCGCCGACGACGATGCCGATCTCGACACCGAGCCGGTGGACCTCGGCGACCTGAGCCGCGATGAATGCGCAGAAGTTCGGATCGACGCCGTACTGGCGAGACCCGAGGAGGGCCTCTCCGGACAGCTTCAGCAGGATCCGACGATAGCGCGGCCGCGGAGCGCCCCCCTCGGGGGTGGCGTCGACGCCAGGGGAAACCCCGGGGTCAGACGCGGTCGTGGCTTTGGTCGCCTTGGCCACGTTCACATCTCCTCACCCAGCTCGAAGCGGACGAACCGCCGCACCTTGATGTTCTCACCGGTCTTGGCGATGGCCTCGGTGACCAGCTGTCCGACGGTCCGATCCTGATCGCGGAACGGCTGCTCCAGAAGCACGACCTCGGCGAACCACTTCTTGAGCTGGCCCTCGACGATCTGGGCACGGACGCTCTCAGGCTTGGCCAGGACCTTCTCGCCGGCCATCAGCTCGGCCTTCTTGGCTTCGAGTTCGGCGGCCGGGATTGATTCGATCGTGGTGTAGACCGGACGAAGGCCGGCGACCTGCATGGCCACCTCTCGGACAAGCCTCTGGAACTCGTCCGTGCGCGCCACGAAGTCGGTCTCGCAGTTGACCTCGATGAGTACGCCGATCTTGCCACCGGTGTGGATGTAGCTCGAGACCAGTCCGTCCTTCGCCTCACGCCCGGCGCGCTTGGCGGCCGCAGCCTGGCCGCGTTCCTTGAGTAGCGCGGCGGCCCTCTCCAGGTCGCCTTCGGTCTCCTCGAGCGCCCGCTTGCACTCCATCACTCCCGCGCCGGTCAGCTCGCGGAGTTTCTTGACGGTCTCCGCATTGATGTTCGCCATCTTGTTCTCGTATCTCCTGTCGTCTACGCCCATCGGGGCCGGTCGGCACTTCGGCCCCGGCCGCCAGGCGATTGAGTCCGCCGGTTCAGTGGGCTCGCGGCGTATCCTCGCGAACGCGCTGCGCTTCCTCGCCCTCATGCTCGCGCGGGTGCAAAGGCGCGACCCGTGCCCCGGGCAGAAGGACTTCGTCTTCTTCCACATCGGGCTCGAACGTCAGCGCGCCGCCGCCCGCAAGGGCCGCGACGAGCTCGTCGGAAGCCGTTTCCTCGATCTCCGGCTCAGGCGCCGCCTCGGGCGCCTCGGTCTCGGCATTGGCCCGAGCTCCGCGCTCGCGCTGACCCTCGATACACGCGTCGGCCACCAGCGAGCAGAGCAGAGTGATGGCCCGGATCGCGTCGTCGTTGGCGGGAATGATGTAGTCCAACTCGTCCGGGTCCACGTTCGTGTCGCCGGTGCCGATGATCGGAAGTTCCAGCTTGCGCGCTTCTGTCACCGCGATCCGCTCGCGATGCGGGTCGACGATGAAGACCATCCCCGGCAGGCGCTTCATCTTGCGGATGCCACCGAACGAGCCCCGCAGATGCTCCATCTCCTCGACGAGCTTGGAAGTCTCCTTCTTCGTCAGCCGTTCGAAGTCGCCGCTCGCCTGGCGCGCCTCGAGCTGGTCCAGCAGGGCGATGCGCTTCTTGATCGTGACGAAGTTGGTGAGCATGCCGCCCAGCCAGCGCTTGTTGACGTAGGGTTGGCCGGCACGCGTCGCCTCTTGCGTGATCGGCTCCTGGGCCTGCTTCTTGGTCCCGATGAAGAGAACGCTGTCGCCGCGAGCCACCGTCTCACGAGCGGCATCGAGGGCGAGGTCGAGACGCTTGACGGTCTGGGCAAGGTCGATGAT